>CACBFA010000005.1 GCA_902538525.1 uncultured Pelagibacteraceae bacterium
TACTTTCATTAAATACTGGTCCAATAATTATATTTACACCATTATTGTAGAGTTCATTTGATACTCTTAGTGCATCAATTGGGTTTGCCTTTGTATCTTTAGGTATTATTGTTATTCTATCATCATTAATTTTATTTAACGCCATCCTTGTCGAGTTAAGAATTGAATTACCAATATATGAATATTCGCCTGATAAAGGTACAATTAAACCTATTTTAATTTTCTCATCTGAAATTGCTTTAAGATGTGAGAAAAGGATTATAAGTAAAACTTTTAAAATTATGATATATAATTTTCTCAATGTCATTAAATGTATAATTTTGAATTAAATGATAGTTTAAAACCTGGGCTATATTGTGTTTCTACTCCAATAGGAAATTTAGGTGATATTACTTTTAGGGCTGTATACATACTTAATAAATCTGACTTGATTTTGTCAGAAGACACAAGAGTTTCAGGTAAACTGTTATCTAGGTTCAATATAAATACAAAATTATTATCTAATCATAAATTCAATGAAAAAAAAAACATCAAAAATGTATTAAATTTACTAAAAAAAAATAAAATAATTTCTATAATTTCAGATGCAGGCACTCCAACAATTTCTGATCCGGGTGGAATTTTAATTAAAGAATGCATCAAAAATAAAATTAATATATTTCCAGTTCCAGGATCCTCTGCTGTTGCTGCAGCTGTTTCTATAAGTGGCTTTTCAAACAATTTCTTTTTTTGTGGTTTTTTGCCTGATAAAAAATTACAAATTGATCGACTTTTTCAAAAGATCTCTAATTTAAATTATTCAATTGTTTTCTTTATTTCACCCAAGAAAATAAAAAAAATAAAAGATAAAATCCAAAAATATTTTAATGATAGAGATATTTTGATTACTAGAGAAATGACAAAATTCCATGAAGAATATATTAGAGATAAGGTTAAAAATCTTAATAATATTAACATATCAGAAAAAGGTGAGATTACTGTAGTTATATCAGAAAATTCAAATTTAGAAAATAGGTTACAAGTAATTGAAGAATCAGTTAAAAAAAAAATTATCAGACTTTTAAAAAAAATGTCAATTAAAGATATTACATCAAAAATTAGTACGGAGTATAATATATCAAAAAAAATTGTTTATGATTATTGTTTAAAGAAAAAAAATGAAAT
Organism: uncultured Pelagibacteraceae bacterium; assembly: GCA_902538525.1. Taxonomy (GTDB): domain Bacteria; phylum Pseudomonadota; class Alphaproteobacteria; order Pelagibacterales; family Pelagibacteraceae; genus Pelagibacter. The sequence continues at coordinate 1,165 of CACBFA010000005.1, forward strand.
TTAGAAATTTAATATTAATTGTAATTTTTTTTTTAATTTCAGGATGTGTTGGTTATTCATCAACTGGAGTTTTGGGTACAGGAGTTTCAGTTGCTATGGACCCAAGAACTATTGGGACACAAATAGATGACTCTATAATGCAAAAAAATTTGAGGGCAAAATTAATATTAATTGATCGTAGTTATTTATTAAAAGTAAAGACTAAAGTTTTGGATGGTCGAATTTTTATAACAGGTAAAGTGGACACTGTAGAAGAAAAACTAAAAATCACAAAATTAGGCTGGGAAATAAAAGGAGCAAGATCAGTTAAAAATGATTTAAAAATTAAAGAAGAGTTTAATTTCAAACAAACCGCAAAAGATGTACTTATTACTTCTCAATTAAGAACTGCTCTTATAACAAATAAAAAAATTAAGTCTGCAAACTATGATATCGATACTTATAAGAAAATTATTTATATTTATGGGATATCTCAAAATGAGGAAGAAAGAGCTGAGGTTATAAACGAAGCTAAGCAAGTTCTTGATGTTGAAGATGTTGTTACGAGCATTTTTTTAGTAGAGGACCTTAGAGTAGTAAAAAATTAATTTGGTTTTTTATAATTAATTACACCTGCCGAATATGCTGCAACAGATGCTAAATTTAATATGTCAGATGTCGATGATCTTAAGGGTGCAATTTCAATTGCCTGACCTAAACCGATTAATAGTGGTCCAATAACTTTAGCGCCACCTAATGTTTTCATTATTTTATAAGTTATAGCAGCGCTATGTTGTCCAGGCATAATTAATATATTCGCATTACCAACTATTTCTGAGAATGGGTATAAGTCTTTATATTCATCGCTTAAGGCTACATCAGGCTGCATGTCTCCATCAAATTTAAAATCAACCTTTTTATTTTTTAAAATTTCTACAGCATCTCTTATATGTTTAGTTCTAGCTGTAATTGGTTGGCCGAATGTTGAGTGCGAAAGAAAAGCAACTTTTGGTTCAAAACCAAATAATCTTGCAACTCTAGACGCGGAAATTGCTATTTCAGATAGTTGCTCAGATGTTGGATATTCATGAACACTTGTATCCGCAATGAATACTGTTTTTCCTTTATTAACAATCATGTTCAATCCAAACATAATTTCTCCTGGTCTAGCATCTATTACTTTTTTTACTTTATCCAGAGATTGTCCATATCTTCTAGAATTACCAGTAACCATTGCATCAGCATCACCACATGCAACCATGCAAGAACCCCATATAACCCTGTCATTTCTAACCATTTTATCACAATCTCTTTCAAGCAATCCCTCTGTTCTTTGAAGTTTTTTAAATAAGTAATTCACATATTTTTTTCGTTTGTCGCTCAAAGTAGAATTCACAATTTGAATATCAAAATTTTCTCCATATCCAATCTCTCTCAGTTTTTCTTTAACCACTTTTTCTTTAGCAACCAAAATAGGCGTACCTAATCCACTATTTTTAAATGCTATAGCTGCTTTCAAAGTATTTTCATCTTCACCATCAGCAAATACAACTTTTTTGTTCGTTTTTTTAATTTGATTATTTATTCCCTGCATAATAGTTACAGATGGATCAAGCCTTTGTTTTAGCTGTTCAGAATATTGATCAAAATTTTCTATTTTTTTTCTTGCAACACCAGATTTTATAGCAGCTTTTGCTACTGCAACTGGTATTACGCTTATTAACCTTGGGTCAAAAGTAGATGGAATGATATATTCTTTACCATAATTAGGTCTTTCACCACCCATTGCAGCCGCGACTTCATCAGGCACAAATTCTCTTGCAAGTGAGGCGATAGCATTAGCTGCCGCAACTTTCATTTCTTCATTAATAGTTTTTGCTCTAACATCTAATGCTCCCCTAAATATGTAAGGAAATCCAATTAAATTATTTACTTGATTTGGATAATCTGATCTACCAGTTGCTACAATTGCATCATTTCTCACTTCTTCTATATCTTCTGGTTTAATTTCAGGATCTGGATTTGCGCATGCAAATATAATTGGATTTTTTGCCATTTTTTTAACCATACTTTTTTTTACAACACCTGCTGCGGATAAGCCTAAAAATACATCTGCATTTTTCATCGCATCGTCTAAACTTTTATCCTTTGTTTCTACTGCAAATTCCTTTTTCCAAGAATTAATATCTTTTCTATTTTTGTTTATTACGCCCTTTGTATCTAACATTTTAATATTATTTTTTGGAATACCAGTGCTTCTAAATAATTTTGCGCATGCCATAGCTGCGGCACCTGCACCATTAATCACTATTTTAATTTTTTTTAAGTTTTTTTTTGCTATATCAACTGCATTGATTAGTGCGGCTGTTGTAATGATTGCAGTTCCATGCTGATCGTCATGAAACACAGGAATATCTAGAATTTTTTTTAATTCTTCTTCAATTATAAAACAGTTTGGAGCTGCAATGTCTTCAAGATTTATACCACCAAAACTTTTTGCGATATGCTTTATTGAATTAATTATTTCTTTTGTATCTTCTGTGTCTATTTCTAAATCAATCGAATCAATATCTGCAAATCTTTTAAATAGAACGGCTTTTCCTTCCATCACTGGTTTCGATGCTATCGCGCCCAAATTTCCTAGCCCTAATATTGCTGATCCATTACTAATTACTGCAACTAGATTTCCTTTAGTAGTATATTCATATGCCAACTCAGGATTGTCGGCTATTGCTTTTACAGGAGCCGCAACACCAGGAGAATAAGCTAATGCTAGATCTCTTTTTGTAGTTACGGGCTTAGATGAAACGATCTCTATTTTGCCAGATTTATCATTAGTATGAAAATCTAAAGCTTCTTTATCAGAATAATGTTCAATTTTGTTTTTTTTCATTATTTGTTTAGATATACAAAAGGATTAAGTTAGTAATATGATTTATGAATTTAATTAAGTCAACAGGCACATTTAGTCTGTTTGTTATACTAAGCAGAATATTAGGATACATTAGAGATTTTTTTATAGCTATTTATCTTGGTTCGGGACCAATTGCTGATGCATTTTTCGTAGCATTTAGAATACCAAACACTTTTAGAAGATTGTTTGCAGAAGGTACTTTTAATGCAGCATTTGTTCCATCTTACACAGCAGAACTTTTGTCTAGCAAAAAAAATGCACAAAAGTTTGCAAACTCAGTATTTAATTTATTGGTTCTAGCACTTTTAAGCCTAACAATACTTGTCGAGATTTTTATGCCAAGCTTTATAAAATTGATCGCTCCTGGCTTCTCAGACATAGATGAAAAGTTTCAGTTAGCAGTTGATTTAACAAGAATTACTTTTCCATTCTTACTTTTTATAAGTTTAGCCTCTTTTTTTTCAGCAATTTTAAATTCTCACAACAAATTTGCCGCCGCAGCCGCAGCCCCACTTTTTTTAAATATAATATTAATAATATGTTTCCTTTTCATAAAAAACGATACTGATTTAGTTTACCATCTAAGTTATGCAGTAACATTTGCAGGAATTATACAATTTATATTTTTAATTATTTTTACTAGAAAATATTTTTGTCCAAGTTTTAAATTCAATTTTCAAATAGATAATAAAATAAAATTTTTTTTTAAAAAACTCTTGCCGAGTATATTTTCGTCTGGCGTTACTCAAATTAATATATTAGTTGGTACAATAATTGCCTCTTTCCAGGCAAGTGCTGTTTCATATTTGTATTATGCAGATAGAATATACCAGATAAACTTAGCAATAGCAGGAATTGCAATCGGTATAATTATTTTACCCAACCTGAGTAGATATGTTAAGAGTAAAAACAAAATAAAATTGGAAATTTTACAAAATAAGTCTTTGGAGTTGAGTTTATTTTTAAGTCTTCCAGCTACCATAGCATTAATTGTTGCTTCTGAAGAAATTGTTTCCGCACTTTTTGGTTATGGATCTTTTAATGAAGAAAGTGTTAAAAATTCAGCTCTTGCATTATTTTATTTTGCATTAGGTCTACCTGCATTTTCAATGATAAAAATATTTTCAAGTTTTATATTTGCCAGAAATGATACAAAAACACCTTTTTACTTTTCATTGATTTCTGTAATTTTGAATATTGTTATTAGTGTATCTTTATTTAGTAAAATAGGTTTTATTATAATCCCTATAGCAACAACTATTTCTTCATGGTTGAATGGTTTCTTACTAATGGTATTTGCCCTAAATAAAAATTATTTTAATTTCAAAAACTCGTTTTTTATACAACTTTTTAAAATATCAATTTCAAATTTAATTTGCTTGGGATTATTTAAAATATTAATAAATTATTTTGGCAATTATTTTATATTTTCAAATAGTTACAAATTTTTAGCAATTATATTATTAGTTTTTTTAACTTTGGCTTTTTATTTATTGATTTCAATACTCATTAAGGCCTTTAAAATATCTGATATTAAATTAAACTATTAAATTATGTCTAAAAAAATTTTTTCTGGAGTTCAACCAACTGGAAATTTACATCTTGGCAATTATATAGGTGCAATAAAAAATTTTGTTGATTTACAAAACAATAAAGATAATAGCTGTATTTTTTGTGTGGTTGATCTTCATGCTATCACTGTAATGCAAGATCCGATAGAGTTAAAAAATAATATTAGAGAAACAGCAGCAACATTTATAGCAAGCGGTATTGATCCAAAAAAAAGTATAATATTCAATCAGTCTTTAGTTCCTGCACATTCTGAGGGTTCTTGGATTTTAGGATGTGTAGCCAGAATGGGATGGCTTAATAGAATGACCCAATTCAAAGAAAAAGCCGGAAAAGATAAGGAAAAAGCTAGTGTTGGTTTATACATTTATCCCATTCTAATGGCCTCTGATATTCTTTTATACGACGCTACTCATGTGCCGGTTGGAGATGATCAAAAACAACATTTAGAACTCTGTAGAGATATAGCTCAAAAATTCAATAACGAATATAAATGTCCAGATTTCTTAAGACCTCCTGAACCTCTAATCCAAAAACATTTTTCAAGAATAATGAGTTTGAAAGATGGTTCAAAAAAAATGAGTAAGTCAGATATTGCTGAAGGCAGTAGGATTAATCTAACAGATAACGAGGATCAAATTATTAACAAAATAAAAAAAGCAAAAACAGATAATGATACTTTACCTGGAAAAGAAGATGGACTTAAAGGTAGACCTGAAGCAGAAAATTTGATGGGTATTTACTCAAGCTTAAGTAATCAAAATATTACTGATACATTAAATGAATTTGAGGGAAAAAATTTTTCTGATTTGAAAAATAAACTATCTGAAATAATTGTTACTAAACTATCACCTATATCAAAAGAAATACAAAAATTATTGTCAGATAAAAATTATATAGATCAAATTTTAGAGGATGGTGCCGCAAAAGCGGAGGATATTTCGACCAAAAAAGTAAAAAAAATTAAAGAAATGGTTGGTTTTTAATTATTTAATATTTTGAAATAAACATTATATAAAACCTATGTTTATACAAACTGAAAATACCCCAAACCCAAATTCATTAAAGTTTATACCTGGTAGGAAGGTATCTAATAATGGTTCTTTAGAAGTTCTAAATCAAGAAGATACAAATAATTTATTGATAAAGAACTTATTACAAATAAACGGAGTAACAGGAGTGTTTTTAGGGGAAGATTTTTTTTCTATAAATAAAGAAGAGAATAAAAAATGGGAAGATATCAAACATATTGTTATATCTTATGTAAATGAACATTATGCAAATGGCAATACTTGTATTATAGATAAAACAAATGAAGAAGAGCAAAGCAAAAATTATTCAGAGATTGAAAAACAAATAATAAGTATTCTAGATTCTAAGATCAGACCTGCTGTTGCAAGAGATGGAGGAGATATAAAGTTCCAAGGGTTCAAGGATGGGAAAGTTAAAGTTTTGTTAAAAGGTAGTTGTTCAGGCTGTCCGTCTTCAACTCTTACTTTAAAAAAGGGTGTGGAAAACTTGCTTTGCCATTACATTCCTGAAGTTAAAGAAGTTTTAGCTGTATAATTAATTAATAATATTTATATTGAAATTAATGGTTAGACGTACAAAAAATAAAAGTATTAAACTTAACAAAAAAAAAAATAATTTATTTAGATTTTCGACAATTAGTATTTTTGTAATAATATCATTTTTTTCTTTGCCGACCATAAGCAATTTTTTGGATAAAAATTTAAATTTCAAAAAATCTATAATTTCAAATTCTGGTGTTAATTTTGATCAAGAACTTGAAAAAAGAAAAAAAGTGATAGATGGAGAAACTGAAGCTAAAACAAATAAATTGAGTCTAAAAAATATTTTTGCTGATATTGATTTTTTCAGTACAGATGACGAGGGACAAAATTCAATAAGATTTGATGCAAGAACAATTGAGCAATTGTTTAAAGATACGAATTATAATCTCGAGAGGGTTAAGGAGACTAAGTTAGTTAATATAGGTAACAAAATTGACCATCTTCCAAAAGAGATTAAAAGTATTGAGAGCTCAAAAAAGAGAAAGAGACTATTTATTCAAATAGTTTTACCATTAATCGTTGAAGAGAATGCCAAAATTAGACTCGATAGAAAAGAATTATTTAGAATATTGGCTAAGAATATTAACACACAAAAAGAAAAAAATTGGCTAAAAGACAAATTTAAACAATATGGTTTAAGAGATGGAGATTTTTATTCTCTTAAAGTTAGAATGGATGAAATACCTGTCTCTTTAGCGCTTGCTCAAGCTGCTAAAGAAACTGGATGGGGGACATCGAGATTTGCACAAGAAGGTAATGCATTATTTGGACAATGGACTTGGAGTGGAGAAGGAATCAGACCGGCAGGTGTAGATAAAGATGCAAAACACAAAGTAGCAAAGTTTGCCGTTCTTAAAGCATCAGTGAGAGCATATCAACGAAATTTAAATACTCACAGCAGTTATATCGAATTTAGAAAAGAAAGAGCAATTCAAAGAGACAACGATGAAAAATTAGACAGTTTAAAGTTGGTAAATTATTTAGATAAATACGCGGAGACAGGGCAACAATATATCGATGTATTAAAAAAAATTATAAAGCAAAATTCACTTACAGATTTTGATGATGTTAATGTAATGCCTACAAGCAATAAAACTAAAAAATTAATTTAATTTTGAACAAATTGGAAACCCGAAAATCTCCACCCATTTTCATCTTTTAAAGAACAGTTAATCCTACCTCTTCTTTCAATAAATTTTTCTGAAAAATTAATATTTAATATATTGTCGATTAAGACAATTTTTGTTTTTCTCCATTTTGATCCTTCATTTGAAAAGCAATTAATATTTTCTAAATTTTTTTGATCTTCGAAAAATTCTATCACCATTTTAGGTGGGTTTTCTCCATCATTCATAAATTTGTTTTCAGGTTTAATAATTTTATACTGAAGTGGCAAATAAGAAATTACTTCTTTAAATCTTTTTATTTCCCCATATTTTTCGTTTATAGGGAATCTTGGTAGTTCATATCTATCTTTGTTTAAATCAATAACACCTGAATGTTGACCAAATGCAAATTCAAAATCTTTTGAAATATAATTTTTTTGCTCTAAATTATACTCACCAAAGGGATAAGAAAAATAAATTGGATTATAACCTAATTTATTTTTAAAAATTTTAATTGATTCCTCAATATCTTCTACAAACTTTTGAAAAGTAAATTTAGTTAAATAATCGTGTGAATGTGAATGGTTACCAATGTATGCAAAGTTCTCTTTTTCTATTTCTTTTATTTGGTCCCAACTCATATATCCTTTATTGCCGACTGCCTCTGTTGAGACAAATAAAATAAAAGGAATTTTTTCATTTTTTAAGATTGGCCATGCATTTTCATAAAAAGAAGTAAATGCATCATCAATAGTTAATAAAATTTTTTTTTGTTCCTTAACCTTTCTAAAACTTATTGAAAGTTCACCAGGATTATAAAAATTTAAATTATTTTCTTTTATTAAATCAATATGTTTTTTAAATATATCTAATCTTATATTTGTTGATGGATGCTTATTTTCTTCAAATCTATGATACATAATTGCCAAAATACCTTGTTCATCTTTAAAATATTTTTTATTTACTACTTCAGCTTTAACGTTTAAAAAAATAATAAAAAAAATGAATACTTTAGTTATTAATGCTGCAGATGATAAAATTTTATTTTCTCTCATAACCAACTTAGAATCTTATACTACCACCCATATAAACAGTAGAGAAAATTTTGATAAAATAATGATATTAATTTTGAATTTTCTTAAAGAACATGATTCAAATTTAGATAAAATAAGTGAAATATTTGTAAATCAAGGTCCAGGCAAAATCTCAAGTATTAGAAATTCGATAGCAATTGCTAAAGGCATTGCTTTTGCAAAAAATATTGATTTATATGGATTTTTGAGCGAACAATTAATAGATAAAGATGTAGATCAGTTAGTAAAAATTGATAAAAAAAATTTTACAAATATTAATTTGATTAAACCCCTTTACTCGAGTTAAAATAAATTATGTTAGAAACTATTGAAGAAAAATGTCAAAAAAATGGAGTCAAACTCACAGATCAAAGAAGGATAATTGCTAGAGTAATATCCGAATCTAAAAAAACATATGGAGAGTCTGACCACCCGGATGTTGATGAATTATATAATAGAGTTTCTCAAATAGATTCTAAAATTAGCATTGCTACAGTTTATAGAACCGTTAAGCTTTTTGAAGAAGCGGGCATATTAACAAAGCATGATTTTAAATCTGGAAAGGCGAGATATGAATTAAATGATGATCATAATCATTTAATTGATATAAAAACTGGAGAAATAATAGAATTTGTTGACGAAGAGATTGAAGAATTACAAAAAAAAATCGCTGATAAGTACGGCTATAAGCTCGTTGATCATAAATTAGAGCTATACGGAATCAAAAAAAAGTAATTAATGCATAAAAAGGTTTTTATAAAGACATTTGGTTGTCAAATGAATGAGTATGACTCCAACAGAATATACGATGCTGTTAGGGCTATAGGTTATAATAAAACTGAAAATCAGGATGAAGCTGATTGTTATATTTTAAACACTTGTCATATTAGAGATAAAGCTAAAGATAAAGTTTATCATGAAATTGGAAGAGTTAAGAAATTATACAAAGATAAAAAAAAACCAATAATGGTAGTTGCAGGTTGTGTAGCTCAAGCCGAAAATACAGAGATGCTAAATAGAGAAAAATATATAGATCTAGTTATAGGTCCACAAGCTTACCAAAAAATAAATAATCTTTTAAAGAATTTTGAGGAAAAAAATAAAGTTGAAGAAACAGAGTTTGATTCAGTTTCTAAGTTTAGGTACTTTGATAATATTAAAAACGATAATACCGATGTTTCATCTTTCTTAACGATTCAAGAGGGTTGTGATAAGTTCTGTCACTTTTGTGTTGTTCCTTATACAAGGGGACCAGAGTATTCAAGACCATTCAAAAGCATTATTGATGAAGCTGAGAGATTGATAAAGAACGGGTCTAGAGAAATTACCTTTCTTGGCCAAAATGTAAATGCATATTCTTATATAGATGGATCTAGAGAGTACCGACTGTCAGATCTTATTAACACACTTAGCAAATATGACGAAATAAGTAGAATTAGATATACTACATCTCATCCAAGAGATATGACAGATGATCTTATTGAATGTTATAAAAATTCAAAAAAATTAATGCCTTTTGTCCATTTACCAATTCAAAGTGGTTCTGACAGAATATTAAAAATGATGAACAGAAAGCATACTGTAAATTATTATTTAAATATTTATGAAAAATTAATCAAAATTAATCCTGATATAAAATTTTCAAGTGACTTTATTATTGGATACCCTGGAGAAACAGAGCATGATTTTAAAGAAACTTTGAATTTAGTTAATAAAATTAAATTTATAAATTCATTCTCTTTTATTTTTAGTCCTAGACCAGGAACTAAGGCTGCCGGATTAGAGATTACTGATAAAGATAAACTTAAAAATAGGCTTATAACTATTCAAGACAAATTATTTAGTAATCAAATAGAATTGAATAAATCTTTTGAAGGCAAAACGTTAGAGGTACTTGTGGAAAATAAACTTAAAAACCAAAACAAATATTTTGGACGAAATAAATTTTTAAATTCAGTAATTTTCGATGGTAATGAAAGTCATATTGGTAAGATAATTAAAGTTAATGTCGAAAAAAGTAATCAAAATTCTTTATTTGGTAAAGTAATAGATGAAATGAAAGCAGCATAATTTGAAAAATTTTGCAAAATCAAAAATTAATCCTGATTTAAAATATGTATATTCAGAAAACAATGCTTTAAGTATTGTATTTCAAAGTAATGAATTACTTTTAGGTGTATTAGGAGAATTTAATAATAACTTAAAAGAATTAGAAAAAATTACAAATACTAGCATTTACTCTAGAGGAAATTCAATTTTATTAAAAAATACTCCTGAAAAAAATGAACTAATAAAAAATGCAATTCAATTTCTTGTAGATCAATTTTTAAATAATGGATCATTAGAAAAAAAGGATATAGAATCATCTGTAAATAAATTTATGATTGATGAAAAAGTTACAAATAAAAATGGAAATGTAGAGTACATAATAAAAACTCCAAAGAAATCTGTAATACCAAGATCAGAAAAACAAAAAAATTATATAAGGGCTTTAAAAGAATCAGATATTGTTATTTCTGCAGGACCAGCAGGAACTGGTAAAACTTTTTTAGCTGTCGCAGTTGCATTAACAATGTTACTTGAAAAAAAAATAGAACGTATAATTTTATCTAGACCAGCAGTAGAAGCGGGAGAGAGATTGGGTTTCTTACCAGGAGATATGAGAGAAAAAGTTGATCCTTACCTAAGACCTCTTTACGATTCATTGTATGACTTATTAGATTTCGAAAAAATTCAGAAAAAAATAGAAGTCGGAGATATTGAAATTGCACCACTTGCTTTTATGAGGGGAAGAACTTTAAAAAACTCTTTTGCTATTCTTGATGAAGCACAAAACGCCACTGATACTCAAATAAAAATGTTCTTAACAAGAATTGGTGAAAATTCTAAAATAGTCATTAATGGTGATCCTTCCCAAATAGACTTACCCAATAAAACAATGTCAGGTTTAAATAGATCAAAAAAATTACTTGGTCATTTAAAGGAGATATCTGTAGTAGATTTCGATCATACTGATGTTGTGAGACACCCACTTGTTTCTAAGATAGTCAAGGCTTATTCTGATAAAAATTCAGATTAATGATTAAAGCCAACATAGTTATAGATAAAAAAATTTGGGAAAAAAAATTAAAAAAACCAGAAATTTACTTCAAAAAGAAATTAAACAAATTATCTAAATTCAGCTCTTTTAAAAATAAAAACCAAGAATTTACTGTGATGCTTACTAATAATAAAAAAATGAAAGATTTAAATTCAAAGTTTAGAAATAAAAATGCTCCAACAGATGTGCTTTCTTTTCCTCTAAAAGTTAAATTAAAAAATAAATTATATTTGGGAGATATAGCAGTTTCTTTTGAAATAATTAACAGAAGAGCAAAATTATCTAGTTTTGATCATGAATTAGATAAAATGTGGATACACGGTTATTTACATCTCTTAGGGCATGATCATAAAAAAAATAAAGATTATTACCTTATGAAGAAAAAAGAAAATTTAATATTTAAAAAATTGAATAAAATAAATTGAAATCTATTTTAGAAAATAAAGCGTACTTATTTTTAATATGTTTACTTTTAGGTATACTAACTTCATTTAGCCTACCCCCTTACAATTTATTTTTTATTAATTTTTTAACACTTCCAATGTTACTTTACATATTGGTAAATTATGTAGATAAAAAAACTATTTCATTTTTTGTTGGTTGGATCTTTGGATTTGGTTATTTTATTACAAACATTTATTGGATTACAAATTCTTTAACATTTGACGTAAATTTTAAATTTATTATTCCATTTGCATTAATATTAATCCCTCTATTTCTGGGAATATTTTATGGATTAGTTACTTTTCTATGCAATTTTTTTAATTTAAAAAATAAAATCTCATCAATTTTAATCTTCTCAATTTTTTTTGGTGGAATTGAGTTCTTAAGAAGTTTTATTTTTGGTGGTTTTCCTTGGAATTTAGTAGTTTATAGTCTTTCTAATAATTTACATTTTTTACAAATTTTATCTTATATAGGCACTTATTCATTAAATTTATTATCTATAACTATATTTTTATTACCAGTAATACTTTTTTTTAAATATAAAAACCTAACTAAGTTTTTAATTTTTAGTCTTAGTTTAACTTTATTAGTTATCAATTTTTTATATGGAAATTTTATTATTAAAAATTTTGAAAAAAAAAAATATGATAACTTAGATTCTATTATTCGAGTTATCTCTCCAAATATACCCATAGAAAGATTCTTATCAAAACAAGATACTAAAAAAAGTATTAATGAATTGATTAGTTTGAGTGATCCAAATAATCTTAAAAAAACAATATTCATTTATCCAGAGGGAATTATAACTAGTATATATTTAAAAGATCTAAAATTTTTCAAAGATATCCTCAAAGAAAATTATAATATTAACCATAAGGTCATATTGGGTATTAATAGCATCAACCAAAATAAAATTTATAATTCTCTAATAGTATTAAATAACGAGACAGAATTATTATATAAGTATAATAAAAATAAACTTGTTCCATTTGGAGAATTTTTACCTTTTGAAAATTTCTTTAAAAAAATAGGTTTAAAAAAAATAACTCAAGGATATCAATCATTTTCAGCTGATGTTAAAAGAGAAATTCTGGAGATCAATAAATTAAAATTTATCCCACTTATTTGTTATGAAATTATCTACTCAGGAAAAATCAATCCGAATAAAAATTATTATGATTTTATATTAAATATTTCTGAAGATGGTTGGTTTGGAAAAACTATTGGACTTCAACAACATTTGACTCACTCAATATTCAGATCAATTGAAGAAGGTAAAAATGTAATAAGATCAACAAACAATGGAATATCTGCTTTCGTTAATCCCAAAGGTCAAATTATTAAACAAATTAGTAAAAAGGGATATTTTGATGTTAATAAAATCAAACGTGTTGATAAAACTTATTTTGCTAAACATGGCAACAAGATCTTCTTTTATTTTGTTCTAATTTATACTACTTTCATTGTGATTTTAAAAATTAGGGAGAACAAATGAAGAAAGATTACTTATTTACTAGCGAGTCAGTATCCGAGGGTCACCCAGATAAAGTTTGTGATAGGATTTCAGATATGGTTGTAGATACATATTTGGCTGCCGAACCCCAATCAAGAGTTGCTTGTGAAACTTTAACAACAACAAACAAAGTTGTCTTAGCTGGTGAAGTAAGAGGTCCAGAAATTAAAAAAGAAGATTTAATAGAAAAAGTGAGGCATTGTATTAAAGATATTGGTTACGACCAAGAAGGTTTCACCTGGAAAGAAGCAACCTCAGTTGAAAGTCATTTACATGCACAATCTGCTGATATTGCTATGGGCGTAGACTCTTCAGGAAATAAAGATGAAGGCGCTGGTGACCAAGGAATTATGTTTGGTTATGCTTGCAACGAAACTGATGTTCTTATGCCAGCACCAATACATTACTCCCATAAAATATTAAGGCTTATGGCGGAAGATAGAAAATCTGGAAAATTAAAAAATATAGAACCAGACTCAAAAAGCCAAATAACAATCGAATATAAAGATGGAAAGCCATCATCAGTAAAATCAGTAGTTATATCAACTCAACACTCGCCTGATGTAAATCAAGCTCAAGTTAGAGATTTAGTTAAACCTTATATTCAAAGATCAATTCCAAAAGAATTATTAAGTTCTTTAGATGAAAATGAAATTTATGTAAACCCAACAGGAAATTTTGTTATTGGGGGCCCTGATGGCGATAGTGGTTTGACCGGTAGAAAAATTATTGTTGATACATATGGTGGAGCTGCCCCACATGGTGGAGGAGCATTTTCTGGGAAAGATCCTACAAAGGTCGATAGATCAGCTGCTTACGCATCCAGATATTTGGCAAAAAATGTTGTAGCATCTAAAATTGCTGACAAATGTTTAATTCAACTTGCTTATGCAATAGGAGTATCAAAACCTTTATCAATTTACGTAGATTTATTTGATAATGATGATGAAAAAAATAAACATGTTGAAAAGCTTATAAGTGAAAATTTTGATTTAAGTCCTAGAGGAATAAGAGAAATGTTGAGTTTAAATAAACCAATTTACGAAAAAACATCTGCATACGGACACTTTGGAAGAATACCCGATGATAAAGGGTCTTTTTCATGGGAAAAGACAGATAAATCAAACGTATTTAGCAAGTAATAAAAGTTGAATATTAAAAAAAAATAAATATATTCCAGTAACATTATTGAAATTTCAAAATGGGCTTCGGCCCATTTTTTTTTAGGATTAATTAAATGTTAAATAGAAGAGCAGATAAACTAGAATTAATAAGAATAGCAGAAGCAGTAGCTTTAGAAAAATCGATTGATAAAGAGTTAATTATTGGATCAATGGAAAACGGTATTGCAAAAGCAGCAAAATCTAAATTTGGATCTGAAAATGAAATCAAAGTTGAAATTGACAGAGAAAATGGTGAAATTGGAATATTTAGAAAACTAGTAATTGTAGAAAAACCTGAAAATTCAAACTTAGAAATAACCCTCAATGATGCTATAAAACTTAATGGAAGTAATGAGGGAAAACAAATTGGAGATGAAGTTCTTCAACCTTTACCATCTTTTGATTTTGGCAGAATAGCAGCACAAACTGCAAAACAAGTAATTAGTTTTAACGTAAGGGAAGCAGAAAGAGAGAGACAATATAACGATTTTAAAGACAAAATTGATACCATCTTGAGTGGTATAGTTAAAAGACTAGAGTTTGGTAACGTAATTGTTGATCTTGGAAGAACCGAAGCAATAATTCAAAAAAATGAAATGATCCCAAGAGAAAATATAAAGGCAGGAGATAGAGTAAAAGCATATTGCTTAGATGTGAGAAGAGAACCAAGAGGACAACAAATTTTTCTTTCTCGAGCACATCCTAAATTCATGGAAAAACTTTTCATTCAAGAAGTTCCAGAAATATATGATGGACTTATTGAGATTAAATCATCCTCAAGAGACCCAGGTAGCAGAGCAAAAATATGTGTTAGAGCAATTGATACATCTTTAGATCCAGTGGGAGCGTGTGTAGGTATGAGGGGAAGTAGAGTACAAGCAGTTGTAAACGAACTTCAAGGTGAGAAAATCGATATAGTTAACTGGTCAGAAGATCCAGCAGTTGTAGTAGCAAATGCACTTTCTCCAGCAGAGGTGCAAAGAGTTAATGTAGATGAACAGGGAAGAAAGTTAGATGTCATTTTAACCGAGGAGAATTTGAGTAAGGCAATTGGAAGAAGGGGCCAAAATGTTAGATTGGCAACTAAATTAATGAATTATGAAATTAACATCATGACTGATCAAGAAGATTCGGAGAGAAGACAAATTGAATTCAAAGAGAAAACAGATAACTTTGTAAAAAATTTAGAACTAGATGAAACGTTAGGGCAATTACTAGTAGCAGAAGGATTTTCATCAATAGACGACATTAAAGATAGTAATCCTGAAGCTTTAATGAAAATAGAAGGGATTGAAGAGGAGACTGCTAAAGAATTAATTGAAAGAGCTAAAGAATTTTATGAAAAAGACCAAGAGGAAATATCTAAAAGAATTAAAGATTTAGGGTTAGAAAATGATTTAATTAATCACAAAGGTTTGACACCTGGAATGCTTGTAACATTAGGTGAACAGAAAATATTAACACTAAACGATTTTGCAGATTTGGCATCTGATGAATTGACAGGCGGATACGATGTTGTCAAAGGTGAAAGAGTAAAAATTAAAGGGTATTTAGAAGATTTTGCTCTTTCAAAAAAAGAAGCTGATGATTTGATTATGTCAGCAAGAGACATTGTGTATAAAGATTGAGAGATGAAAAATGGAAAAGAAAAAATTAAAGTTATCAATTTCTGGAGCGTCCAAGAAAACAATTAATAGTATTGAACAAGCAAAATCTCAATCAAAAAATACAGTTGTAATTGAAAAAAGATCCCCAAGGTTTGGTGGTAAACCAAATTTTTCTAGAGGTGCCAAGTCAACTGAAAGTAAATTACAAAGTACATTTGTCCCAAAGAAAACAAATTTTTCTAAACCGTCATCTCCAATAACATCTGATTTCGAAAAAAGAAAATTAGCAGAACAAAGAGCCACAAGAAGGTTAAAAGGTGAAAATTCCCAAAAAGAAAATAAGCCCGTCAAATTAGGAGGTAAAAGAAGAGAATTAAAGCTTACAGTATCCAGAGCCTTAAGTGGAGATGATATTGGTACGAGATCAAGAAGTCTTGCTTCTTTAAAGAGAGCAAAGCAAAAAGAAAACAGATTACAAAACAAAGAGTTATCAAAAGAGAATTTTAAACCAGTTAAAAGAGATATTAATATACCCGAGGTGATTACTATAAGAGAGTTGGCGAATAGAATGGCCGAGCAGTCTAGCAGTATAATAAAACATTTGATGGGGATGGGTGTAACAGTAACAATTAATCATACAATTGATTCAGATACAGCAGAGTATTTAGTTAAAGAATTTGGACATAACCCTGTAAAAGAGCAAAAAGCAGAGGAAATCTTAGATAAAATTAAAGAAATAAAAACCCAAAATCTAAAAAGTAGAGCTCCAATCGTAACGGTTATGGGTCATGTTGATCATGGTAAGACATCTGTTTTAGATACTTTGAGAAAAGCTAATGTTGTTTCTGGTGAATTTGGAGGTATTACGCAACATATCGGTGCATATCAGATAACACATCAAAAAAATAAGATAACTTTTATCGATACTCCTGGTCACGCAGCATTCACTGAAATGCGGGCAAGAGGTTCGAAGTTAACAGATATTGTAATCCTCGTAGTTGCTGCTGATGATGGGGTAAAACCTCAAACAATAGAGTCAATAAAACATGCAAAAGCTGCCAGAGTACCAATTGTTGTTGCAATAAATAAATGTGACCTTCCTGAAGCTGACCCTCAAAAAATTAAAAATCAACTTTTAGAATATGAGCTAATAGCTGAAGATTTATCAGGAGATACATTGATGGTAGAAATATCAACTAAAACAAAACAAAATTTAGATAAATTAGTTGAAAGTGTTGTTTTGCAAGCAGAGATATTAGACTTAAAAACTGATTTTGATACTGACGCAAAGGGTATAGTATTGGAGTCTAAAATTGATATAGGTAGAGGACCAATAGCAAATGTAATTATTACTGCAGGCACTTTAAGAAAAGGTGATTATTTTGTTAGCGGTTTAAAGTGGGGAAAAGTTAGAGCCATAATAAATGATCAGGGAAAACAAGTCGATTCAGCTGAACCTTCAAAACCAATTGAGATACTAGGAATTAATGGAGCGGCAAAATCAGGAGATGACTTTATTGTTCTAAAAACTGAAAAAGAAGCAAAATCTTTATCTGATGGCAGATTACAAGAGTCAAAAGAGAGCAAAAATCCATCATCTTTTGTTACCCAAGACTCTGCTTTTAAAGACACATCATCTGAGGAATTAAATATTATTATAAAATCAGATGTTCATGGTTCCTCAGAAGCTATAAAAAATGCTATAAATCAAATTAAACATGATGAGGTAAAGCCAAAAATACTTTTATCAGATATTGGAATGGTTACAGAAACGGATGTAACATTAGCAAAAGCGTCTAATGCTGTAATTATAGCCTTCAATGTAAAACCTAGCAAAGAAGCTAAAAAAAGGGCTGAACAAGAAAAAATTTCAATTTCTAATTTTAATATTATTTATGAAGTTTTAGATTTTATAAAAAATAAAATGTCTGGTTTACTAACACCAGAAGTAGACGAAAAGATTATTGGAACCGCAGAGATATTGGAAATATTTAAAGTTTCAAAAGTTGGCAAGGTTGCAGGTTCAAAAGTAACAAATGGAGAAATTACTCAAGACTCTAGTGCTAGGGTTATTAGAGATGGAGCTATAATTTTCAACGGAAAAATAGGCTCAATATTCAGAGAAAAAAACCAAACTAAACATGTATCTGCTGGTTTAGAATGTGGCATAACACTAAAAGATTTTGTCGATTTCCAGAAAAATGACGTAATTGAGGTTTATAATTCTACAATAACAGAGAGATCAATATAATGACTAGTTTAGGGAAACCAGTTACCCAAAGACAACTAAGAGTTGGAGAAATGATTAAACAGGCGCTAGGAATGTTATTTATTAGAGATGAAGCAAAATTGCCAAACTTATCTACCAAAGAAATAACAGTCACTGAAGTAAGAATGTCTCCAGATTTAAAGACAGCAAAAATTTTTGTAATGCCTTTAGGCGGAAAAGATGCTGAAGAGGTCGTTGCTAAATTAAAAGAATTTTCATTTGTAATAAGAAAAGTTTTATCAAAAAAGATAGTAATGAAATTTTTACCAAAACTATTTTTCGTAAAAGATGATTCTTTTGATTATGCGGAAAAAATTGAAAATTTAATAAAACAAACAAATAAATAAGGGAAAGAAAATGACAAATAAAGTAAAAGAACTTTCAATTCATGATAAGGATACAGGTTCTTCAGAAGTCCAAGTTGCTCAATTGACAGACAAAATTGAGAACTTGTCTAAACATATTAAAAAGTTTAAAAAAGATAAACATTCATCTGTTGGACTTTTAAGAGCGGTAAATAGAAGAAAAAAATTATTAGACTATTTAAAGAAAAGTAAAATGGAGTCTTATAAAGAAGTAATATCAAAATTAAATTTAAGGAAGTAAATGTTTAAAGTTGTAAAGAAAGAAATAGAAGTAGCAGGGAAAAAGATTAGTTTAGAAACAGGAAAAATAGCGAGACAAGCAGATGGTGCAATCATCGCTCAGTGTGGAGAAACAGTAGTTTTAGCAACAGCAGTTGGAGCCAAAAAAGTTAATCCAGATATGGATTACTTTCCTTTGTCAGTAAATTATCAAGAAAAATATTACGCAGCTGGTAAAATTCCGGGCGGATATTTTAAAAGAGAAGCGAGACCAACAGATAGTGAAACATTAATTTCAAGATTAATTGATAGACCTATTAGACCATTATTCCCAGATGAATTTAAAAACGAAGTTCAGGTACTACCAACTGTGATATCTTATGACAAAGAGAACGAAGCAGATATTTTATCAATAATTGCTTCATCAGCAGCTTTGGCAATTTCAGGAATGCCATTTTTAGGCCCAGTAGGTGCGTCTAGAGTTGGCTTTATTAAAGGAGAATACGTTCTTAACCCTACCAAAGCACAACTTAAAGATTCTAAATTAGATCTTGTGGTGGCTGGAACAAAAGACGCGGTTTTAATGGTTGAGTCCGAAGCAAGTGGTTTAACTGAAGAGGAAATGTTAAATGCTGTTAAGTTCGGTCACGAAGGGTTTGTTCCTGTAATCGAGATGATCGAGGATCTAGCCAAAGAATGCAAAAAACCTGATTGGGTAGTAGAGAAAAAAGATCTTTCAGAAGTAAAAAATAAATTGGAAAGCGAATTTACTGAGGAACTTAAAAAAGCATTTTCAATAAAAGATAAACAGGAAAGATCAAATTTAATTTCTGAGATAACTGATAAAGCAAAAAAGCTTTATGAAGAAGACGAAAATTATACAGATCTTGATGTAAATTCTGAACTTAAAAATTTAGAAAAAAGAATCGTTAGAACAGATATTCTTAAAAATAAAAATAGAATTGATGGTAGAGGTCTTGCAGATGTTAGACCAATTATGTGTGAAGTTGGAATTCTTCCAAGAGTACATGGCTCTGCTTTGTTTACTCGAGGAGAAACACAAGCAATAGTTACAACTACACTCGGCACATCCGATGATGAGCAGAAAATTGAAAGTCTTGAAGGATTACAAAAAGAAAGATTTATGCTTCACTATAATTTTCCTCCTTTCTCTGTTGGAGAAACTGGTAGAATAGGTACCGGAAGAAGAGAAGTAGGTCATGGAAAATTAGCTTGGAGAGCAATAAATTCTTCTTTGCCTTCTAAAGAAAGTTTTCCCTACACATTTAGAATTGTATCAGAAATAACCGAGTCAAATGGTTCTTCATCTATGGCAACTGTATGTGGTTCATCTTTAGCTTTGATGGATGCAGGAGTGCCAATTAAAGAACCAGTTGCTGGTATTGCAATGGGATTAATTAAAGAAGGAGATGACTTTAGCGTACTTTCAGATATTCTTGGAGATGAAGATCACCTAGGTGATATGGACTTTAAAGTTGCTGGAACTAAAGATGGAATAACATCTCTTCAAATGGATATTAAAATTACAGGAATAACATTTGAAATTATGGAGCAAGCCTTAAAACAAGCAAAAGATGGAAGAATTCACATTCTAGGTGAAATGAATAAAGCTTTATCTAAATCGAGGGATGATGTTGGAAAACACACACCTAAAATGGAAAAAATCAATGTAGATAAGAAAGATATTGCTACAGTCATCGGAAAAGGTGGGGCAACTATAAGAGAAATAGTTGAAGTGTCAGGTGCAAAAGTTGACATCAATGATGAAGGGGAAGTAACAGTAGCTGCTCCAGATGAAGAATCTAGGAATAAAGCTATGCAAATGATTAAGGACTTAACTGCCAAGGCTGAACTCAATAAAATCTATAATGGAAAGGTAATGAAAATTATGGAGTTTGGTGCATTTGTTAATTTCCTAGGAAAACAAGATGGCCTTGTTCACATATCAGAGCTTGCTGATAAAAGAGTCGGTAAGGTAACTGATGTAGTAAAAGAAGGCGATGAGGTTAAAGTTAAAGTAATAGGCTTTGATAGAGGAAAAGTTAAGTTATCAATTAAACAAGCTGCAATATAAATTTATAGGAGAAATATGAAAAAATTTGATGATTTGATGAGTGTGAGTAATGAAATAGAAAATATCAGCGCTAGTGACGCAAAAGAAAAGCTTAATGACCCAAATGTTCAATTTATCGATGTAAGAGATAAAGAAAGCTTTTCAAAAGGAACGATCGGTAATGCAATTCACTTGGACAGAGGTTTATTAGAATTTTATTTAGCAGAAGGAAGTCCTCTTGAAAATGATATGTTTAAAAATAATCCTGATAAAGAATATGTAGTTTTTTGTGGTGTTGGTGGACAAGGAACATTGTCAACCAAAACTATGATGGATATGGGGGTTAAAAATGTCAAAAATATCACTGGTGGTATGAAAGAGTGGGAAAAGATCAAGTAAAAAATAATTGTAATAAATTATAATAGAATGAAGCTTTTAAAAAACTTTAAGTTAGAACTACAGAAAAATAAATACGGAAGGTATTTATTACTTGGTAGTTTTGCATTTTTTTTTATTAAAGGTTTAATTTGGTTAGGTATTTTTATTGCTGTTGGCTTAGGTATTGCTAATTCTTTTTAAATTAAGACAATTACTAGCAAAATCATTTGAACAAAATTTATCACCACAGAAACAAAGTGTGATTGTTTAAATTTTTTATCCTGCTTCTCATCTCTGAACTTATTTATCAGTGGCATTAATACAAAATTTGATACAGCAAATAATACCGCAACACTCAAAATTAAATAAAAATCTAAGGAAAAAATTTTTAGAATTATAAATAAAATTAAAACTAAAACACTAATAGCTAAATTAACAGTATAGTAATAAGGAAATATTTTTCTTATAAATTTTCTAGCATTTTCTTCATTTAGCGTAGTGAAAGTAATTGGCGCCACAACAAAAGAGAAAAAAAGCATAATACCAAATATAATACTCGTCAGATAAACACTAATTTTAGTTACAATTTCAATCATTATTTATCTAAAAAAAAAGGTTGTTTTAATAAAGATAGATCAAATTCTTTGCTATACAAATTTATATTTTTTTTAAAAAACTCACTAATTTTAATTTCATTAAAATCTGTTTTTTTTGAATATCGTATTTCTTTATTTTTATTTTGAATTATGGGTTTTATTTTAAAAATACTCTCATCTTTCAATCTTTCTACAATTGAGTAAAAAGATGATTTTACTGTGGACATTGTATATTCAAATGGATTAGTCTTAATTTTTGATAATGCATGATAAAGAATAGGTCCATTATCAATACCTTTTGAAAGAATATGTATAGTTGCACCAACTAAATGTGGATTATTATCATACAAAGCCCAAAAATTACAATCTGTTCCTCTATAATAAGGAGAAATGCCCATATGAATATTTAATGCTTTTTTTTTTATTAAAAAATTTACAAGATCACCTTTTATATAACTACTACCAAAAATTATATAAATGTCGCTTTTTAGAAAATCTGATAGAGAATGCAATGAGAAATTATTTAATTCTCCAAACCGTAAAGACAAAACTTTAATATTTGATTTTTCTTTATTTATTTCTGAATTTCCAAAGAAAGAATGTTGTGCTTTATTAACTTCTTCAAAATATTTACTAGATATTTTATTTTTAAGTATATTATTATTCTTGATTTTATCATTATTAAGATTTGCTTCTTGAACTATAAATATATTTTTAGAAATATTTGCGAGTAAATTTGCCAAATAATTATGCCTAATGTTGTCAGAAGTAAATAAAGTAATGTTCATTTACTAATTAACTTAAATATATCAGCGTGGTCTTGTCTCGCAATTTCCAGTGATGAATTGTTTATTTTTTTCATGCCTTTTTCAGGTTCAATAGTCATCACTTGTTTAAAACCTAGTTTTATTCCCAATTCTTCTAATATTTTTAATGTATCAATGTTATAACTTCCGCATGGATGAGACATGAAATTAATCTCATTCTGTGGTTTATTTAATATTTTTGAAATTGTAAATAAACATTTTTTATATTCATTTTTTTGATCATTGTAATTTAAATTTTCTAATAAAGTTGGATGGCTGTGAGAGTGTAAACCAATTAGATGACCATAATTATCTAGTTTTTTCAAATCATTTTTATTAAAAAATAACTTATTATAGTAATCTTTATAATTAAATTTTTGTTTGTTTATCATTATAAACATTACATCCTCATAATCTTCATGATTTAAGTATTCATCTCTTACAAGTCTAAATTTAATATCTTCTATAGTATAGTGAGGAAATTTAATCTTTTTAGATATTATATTATCTTTATTTTTTTCAAAAAATAAGTCCAAGTCTTTGTCTAGTGTCATATAAAATTCATCATAAAATTTATTTACATTAGAAAAATAATTCATTCTAAAATATCTGAAAATTTCTAGATTGTCAGGCTTTCCATCAAATAAAGATGTGTAAACAAAAAAGAAACTTTTTATTTTCAGATCTTCTAAAACAGGTAAAGCCACATCTATTTGACATTTAATCCCATCGTCAAATGTTAAACAGACTTCATTATCTTTAAGTTTATTATTTAAAAACTTCTCATAAAAAATATCAGCATTTAAAATATTCTTTATCCCTATAAAATTAATTATTTTATAAAAATCATCTTTAGATATTGATCCTTGGCCTTTTGTATGAACTTTACCATCATGAAAATGATGAAACATAATTCCATGAAAAAAATTATTTTCTTTGTTAAAATACATATTATCCGTTTTATATAATAACTAATCTATTAATTTAATTATAATTTAACTAAAGTTTTTTGGATCTGGCATTCCTACTTTGTTATAACCTGCATCAACATAATGTATTTCACCAGTAACGCCGGCTGCCATATCACTTAAAAGATATAGTGCTGAATTTCCAACATCAAGATTATCAACATTTCTTTTTAAGAAAGAATGATCGGCATTCCACTTGTAAAGAAATTTAGCGTCCCCAATGGCTGATGCAGCCAGTGTTTTGATTGGACCAGCACTTATTGCATTTACTCTTATATTCTTCACTCCCAAATCTCTTGCAATATATTTTACACTAGACTCTAGAGCAGCTTTACAAACTCCCATCACATTATAATTAGGTATGGCTTTATTTGCCTCATAACTCAAAGTAATCATACTACTGCCTTGCTTCATTATTTTAGATGCCTCTCTAGCAACTTCAGTAAATGAAAAACAAGATATTAACATACTTCTTAAAAAATTTTCTCTAGTTGTATTTAAATATTCTCCTGATAACTCGGACTTATCTGAAAATGCAATTGCATGCACCACAAAATCGATTTCTCCCCATTGATTTTTTACATCTTCAAAAAGTTTTACAACCTCTTCTTTTTTTTCAACATCACAACTAAATGTTACATTTGAATTTAGTTTTTCTGCAAGTGGAACAACTCTTTTTTTTAAAGCATCACCTAAATATGTAAAAGCTAACTCTGCTCCAGCTTCTGATAGTTTTTGAGATATGCCCCATGCAATTGACCTTTCGTTGGCAACACCCATAATAAGACCTTTTTTTCCTTTCATTAAACTCATAGATCTAAACTTTCTCAAAAACTAATGTTGCATTAGTTCCACCAAAACCAAAGCTGTTAGACATAATTGAATTTAAATTTATATCTTTTTCAACTTGTGTAACAATTGGATAGTTTTTTGCTTCATCATCCATTTCCGAAATATTTGCTGATGCTGAAATAAAATTGTTTTTCATCATTATCAAACTATAAATAGCTTCGTGAACTGAAGTTGCACCTAATGAATGACCTGACAAAGACTTGGTTGAACTTATCTTAGGTTTATAATCTGGAAAAGCCTCACCAACTGCTTTTAGTTCTGTAATATCACCAACAGGTGTTGATGTCCCGTGGGTATTAATATAGTCAATTTTATTTTTCGAAGTTGATAGAGCCATTTTCATACATCTTACTGCTCCTTCTCCAGATGGTGCAACCATATCATAACCATCAGATGTTGCTCCATACCCTGTTAATTCAGCATATATTTTAGCTCCCCTTGCTTTTGCATGTTCATACTCCTCTAATACAAGAACTCCACCTCCACCAGCTATAACAAAACCATCTCTAGTTTTATCATATGGTCTTGAGGCTTTTTCAGGGGTATCGTTATATTTTGAGGATAGTGCAGTCATTGCATCAAACATTGCAGTCATTGCAAAGTGTACCTCATCGCTTCCTCCTGCAAAAATAATATTTTGTTTTCCTAGTTGAATAAGTTCCATTGCATTACCTATACAATGACCACTAGTTGCGCATGCAGAACTTATTGTGTAATTAGTACCTTTTATTTTAAATGGAACTGCTAGAGTGGCTGAAGCAGTACTTGCCATAGTTCTTGGAACTATAAATGGACCCATTTTTTTTGGATTTTTTTCTCTAGTTTTATCTGATGCCAAAATCACATTTTCAATTGATGGTCCTCCAGACCCCATCACCATTCCTGTTGAAATATTACTAACTTCATTTTCCTCTAATCCGGAATCTTTAACTGCTTCACTCATAGCAACATAATTATATGCTGAACCAGCACCCATAAATCGAATAACTTTTCTATCAATATAATCTTCTAATTTGATATTAGGTTTACCATGAACATGGCTCTTTAAATTATGTTCTTTATATTCTTCAGAAAATGTTATTCCTGATTTCGTATTAATTAACGATTGATAAACTTCATCTTGATTATTTCCCAAACATGAAACTACACCAAGTCCTGTTACAACAACTCTTTTCATTACTTAAATAATCCTACCTTAAGATTTTCTGCACTATAAATCTTTTTTCCATCAGCAAGCAATATTCCATTTGCAAGACCTACAGTTGTTTCTCCTTTGATAAGAATTCTTTTCATATCTATTTCATATGTCGCCATTTTGACATTTTTAAGAACTTCACCAGTGAATTTTACAGTGCTTACACCTAATGCTCTACCTCTTCCTGGATTTCCTAACCAACCAAGAAAAAAGCCAACTAGCTGCCACATAGCATCTAAACCAAGACAACCAGGCATAACTGGATCTCCTCTAAAATGACAATCAAAGAACCACAAATTATCCTTAATATCAAGTTCGGCTTTCATAGAGCCTTTTTTATAAAAACCTTGATTCTCAGTAATTTCTGTAATTCTATCAAACATTAACATTGGTGGTGATGGCAATTTTGCATTTCCTGGACCAAATAATTTGCCGTTAGCACAATCAATAAGTTCGTCGTAATTAAAGGAACTTTTTTTCATAATTTTTGTAATCTTATTACTTGATTTAGGTACATTATAATATAGAAATAGTTTAGAATAGTTTTAAATTGCTTATGACTAGTAAACAAGAATTTATCGAAAAACTAAGAAACTCTAGCTTAAGACCAACTAAACAAAGAATAAATATATGTGAGGTTTTATTCAATAGAGATAAAACTTTCCACTTCACAATAAACGACTTGTTCAATTTAATTAAAGATAAAACAGGTGAAAAAGTTTCTTTAGCAACTGTTTATAATACAGTCCATGCATTTCTTAAAAAAGGTTATTTAAAAGAGATACCAATTAATTCTAATCAAACTTATTTTGATACAAATGTCACAGATCACCACCATTTCTTCGATGTTAAAGAAGAAAAGCTTATTGACATTAAAAATGAGGATGTAGGACCGATAGAGATTCAAAAATCCATTCCTGGAAAAAAAATTAAATCAGTTGAAGTTTTAGTAAAATTAGAAGACTAAGTTTCAAAATTAAATCATAAACATTCTGACTTATTGACAATCTTCTTTAGAATAATTATAAACAAGGAATTAGAATAATTATAATATTAAAGGAGATATATAATAATGAGTGCGGAATTTCATAAAAGTAAATCATTTAAATCAGCAGAATTAAGTAAGTGCCCTTTTACAGGCGCAGGCACACCGGCAAAATTTAGTGCTGGAAGAGGACAAACAAATAGAGATTTTTGGCCAAACAGTTTGAATTTGAAAATTTTAAGTCAGCACTCGAATTTATCAAATCCAATGGAGAAAAAATTTAATTATTCTAAAGAATTTAAAAAACTAAATTACAAAGCACTCAAAAAAGATTTAAACAAATTAATGACTGACTCACAAGATTGGTGGCCAGCAGACTACGGCCATTATGGTCCTTTATTTATTAGATT
The DNA here is from genome assembly GCA_902538525.1 of uncultured Pelagibacteraceae bacterium. GTDB lineage: Bacteria > Pseudomonadota > Alphaproteobacteria > Pelagibacterales > Pelagibacteraceae > Pelagibacter. The sequence continues at coordinate 28,327 of CACBFA010000005.1, forward strand.
AGCATGGCACGCAGCTGGTACATATAGAACAGGAGATGGTAGAGGAGGAGCTGGAACAGGTAATCAAAGGTTTGCACCGTTAAATGCTTGGCCTGATAATGTTAATCTAGATAAAGCTAGATTACTTTTGTGGCCAATAAAACAGAAATATGGAAAAAGAATTTCTTGGGCAGATTTATTTATACTAGTTGGAAATGTAGCATTAGAGTCAATGGGCTTTAAAACTTTTGGATTTGGAGCTGGAAGAATTGATATCTGGGAACCAGAAGATGATATTTACTGGGGTTCTGAAAAAGAAATGTTAGGTGTTAAGAGATACAGTGGAAAAAGAGATCTTGAACAACCTTTGGGGGCTTCTCACATGGGATTAATTTATGTAAATCCACAAGGTCCAGATTTTAATCCAGACCCATTGAAAGCAGCTCACGATATTAGAGAAACATTTGGACGAATGGCAATGAATGATTATGAAACAGTTGCACTAGTTGCTGGCGGTCATACTTTTGGAAAATCTCATGGTGCTGCACCCGAGTCACACAAAGGACCTGATCCAGAGGCATCAAGAATTCAAGATCAAGCGACTGGTTGGAATAGTAATTATAAATCAGGAAAAGGTGTACATGCAATAAGTAGTGGTATTGAAGGAGCATGGACACAAACACCAACTCAATGGGATATGGGTTACTTTGATTGTTTATTTAACCATGAATGGGAATTGACTAAAGGACCTGCTGGAGCATTCCAATGGACTCCAAAAAAGAATGGTCAAAGAATAAAAATGGTACCTGATGCTCATGATAAAAGTAAAATGCATCCTCCTATGATGCAAACGACTGACTTATCTTTGAGAATGGATAAAAGTTATGGACCAATTTCAAAACATTTTTATCAAAATCCAGATGAATTTGCTGATGCATTTGCAAGAGCTTGGTTTAAGCTTACTCACAGAGACATGGGACCAAGAGCATGCTATTTGGGTAGCGAAGTACCAAAAGAACAATTAATTTGGCAAGATCCTATAGATAAACCAAAATATAAACTTAAATCAAAAGATATAAAAGATTTAAAATCAAAGCTTTCAAAATCAAAAATCTCTGTTTCTGATTTAGTTTCTACGGCTTGGGCTTCTGCTTCTACATACAGAGGTTCTGACAAAAGAGGTGGAGCAAACGGAGCAAGAATTATGCTTGAACCTCAAAGAAGTTGGAAAGTTAATAACCCTAAAAAACTTTCAAAGGTTATTAAAGCTTTACAAAAAATTAAGAAAAAATTTGATAAAAATAAAAAATCAGTCTCAATGGCGGATCTTATAGTATTAGGTGGAAATGTAGGAATAGAGACGGCAGCAAAAAAAGCTGGTCATAAAATTCAGGTTCCATTTACTCCTGGAAGAGGTGATGCAAGACAAGACCAAACAGATGTAAATTCATTTGGATTACTTGAGCCGCAAGCGGATGGTTTTAGAAACTACATGAAAAAAGGTAAATCTAATGTTTCAGCTGAGGAAAAATTAATTGATAAGGCACAATTAATGGGATTAACGGCACCAGAGATGACAGTTCTTGTAGGAGGAATGAGAGTTTTAGATACAAACTATGATAGTTCTAAAAATGGAGTTTTCACAAAAAAACCTGGAACTCTATCAACAGATTATTTTGTAAATCTTCTTGATATGAGTACCACTTGGAAAGAAACTGACAAATCTGAACAATATTTTGTTGGTAAAGATAGAAAGTCTAAAAAAACTAAGTGGAAAGGTTCAAGAGTTGACCTTATTTTTGGTTCAAATTCTCAATTAAGAGCATTAGCCGAAGTATATGCTTGTAAAGATTCATCAGACAAATTTATCAAAGACTTTGTATCCGCATGGGTCAAAGTGATGAATGCAGATAGATTTGAATTAAGATTAAATTAGTATAGAAAAAGGCGGAAAAAAAATGACATCATTAAATTTTGAAGATTTTTATAAAGTTCCTGAAATCAAATTTGACATCTCAAAATTACGTAAAGATCTAGATGCAATATTAGAGAAAAAAAGATTTAATTCACCAGGAGTAACTCACTTTGGTGCAATTCCTTTAAATCAAATCCCTAATGATGAAGAGTCAATTAAGGGAAATAACATTAGAGGAAGATATTGGACTATTGCTGATGAGACAGGAAAAGAAGTTCCGAGAGACATTGATATTGACGAGTCAAAATATACTCAATTAGTGCCCGAATTTGAGAATACTTATTTCAAGGAAGTTTATGAAATCCTGAGCAAAAAATTTAAACTAGGAAGGGTAAGACTTCTTTTAAAAGAACCTAGATCTACACTAAGCTGGCATAAAGACCCAGAATGTAGATTGCATGTTCCAATAGTAACTAATGCTGGTTGTTCAATGGTCATAGAAAATGTTGCAAAACACTTGCCTGCTGATGGTCATGTGTGGATTACCAATAATACAAAATATCATAACTTTTTTAATGGAGGAGAACAGGCTAGAGTTCACTTAGTTGCTTGTGTTCTTAAGAGCCCGTTTAAAGAATAATGGAAGTTACTAACGGTATTTTTAAAGCTGCTGGACAGATTTACACTAATAACAGAGGCTCAATCTTAAGAACAATCGTTTATACGATTGGTCACTTTGCAATTGCCATAACAGTTTTGATGTTTGTTGCGGATGTATCATTTATGATAGCCTTAACTGATGCAATAGTAGAACCAATTGCTAATTCTATTTGGTATTTCGTTTTAGATAAGTGGTGGGCAAGTAGATCAAAAAGTTAATAATAATCATTATCAATAAATAAATAGAAAAAATTTTATAAGGATAATTTGTAGTAATAATAATTATTCGCAAAAAAAATGCGTAAATAATAATTATTCGCAAGGATATTTGTTGAAAATAATTTTTTCATATTTAATTTTAAATTATGCAAATAGAAAATTACAATTGTAAAAAATGTGGATTAACAATTTCTTCAACTTGTTCCAAGTGTGATAAAATAGTTGATGTTGAAGTCCTTGATGATGGATGTATTGTTCAAAAGACTAAATGTGTTGATTGTGCGAATGCTCCAGTGATCAAAGACGTATGTGTCCAACAAAAATAATTAGTTAATATATATAACTTAAAGGGTTAGTTGATTTTTCCCCAAAGATCTTCTTCATCAACCCACCCTTTAAAACTTTTTGTTTCTACTAAACACCAATTTCTCTCACATTTTTTTACTAACAATAATCTTCCAGTTTCTATTTTAGCCAATGGTTTGGAAAATTTAGTTGGTTTTTTGAAAAGAATTTTATTTGACGCAGTTATAAAGGATTTTGATTGCTTCAATTGAGATATATGTATCCACCCACCATTTTTTTTATTATCAATTATTCTTCTAAAATTTTCTTTTTTGTCAATCACTTTTACTGGCAAGTTTATTTTCTTGTAAATATACTTTATTGGATAATCAAAACTTGGTCCATATCTTACGTTTACCTTATCATTTTTAAGCATTAAAAATTTTTCATTATCCTCCGAAATGGCATTCGAGGTAAAAAATATTATGATTAAAATTTTGAAGATTAATTGCACAAGCAACCTCTTTTTTTAGTAAATTTTATTTTTCTAAATTCTAGTTTTTTTAGATTAACCACCAGAATTGATGAGTGAAGACTTTTATCAGAAGAAATTATGTTTTTTAAAACTTCATTTGCTTGCATACTCCCAATTATATTTGATGTAGTTCCTAATATTCCTTCACTTTCACAATTTAAAACTTCATCAGAAGGTTCTGACTGGTAAAAACATTTTAAACATGGGCTTGATTTGTTATTAAAATCGAATGAAAAAATATGTCCATCAAATTTGCTAATAGCACCAACTATTAATTTTCTTTTATATTTTAATGAAAATTTATTTATTAAAAATTTAGTTTTAAAATTATCTGTTCCATCTACAATTATATCGAAATCTTTTACAATTTTATTTAAATTTTTTTCTGATGCTTTTTCTTTCAAAATTTTGACTTTTACATCTCTGTTAATTAATTTTATTCTTCTTTTAAAGATATCAACCTTAAATTTTCCAACATCTTTTGAAGTATACAAAATTTGTCTTTGAAGATTTGAAATATCTACTTTATCGTGATCAATAGCACCTATATAACCTACACCGCATCTAGCCAACAAATCTGCAACTGGACTACCTAATCCACCAATTCCTACAATTAAAACTTTTGAATTAATTATTTTCTTTTGTCCTAATATACCAATATCCTTAAGTATTATTTGTCTAGAGTATCTCTCAAGCTTTCGTTTAGATAATGAATTTTTCACTTACCCGTTGATCCAAATCCACCCGAACCTCTAATTGTCTCAGGCAAAGTTTCTACAATTTCAAAATCTACTTTTAGAATTGGCATTAGTATCATTTGAGCAATTCTATCATCGTTATTTACTGTAAAGTCTTTATCTCCATGATTAAATAAAATTACTTTTATTTCTCCTCTATAGTCACTATCAATTGTTCCAGGAGTATTTAATACATTTATATTATTTTTAGCTGCTAAACCTGATCGTGGCCTGATCTGAACTTCGGTATCCTCAGGTATTGCAATGGATATACCTGTTGGCACTAAAGCGTTTTCGCCCGGTTTAATTACTATTTTCTTTTCAATGAATGCAGTCAAATCTAGTCCAGATGATCCTGTTGTTTTATATTCTGGCAGTTTAACTTTCTTGTCTAATTTTTTAATTAAGACTTTCACCATTAAGTTAATTAATCTGTTGAATTATTCTTTTGACTATTTCCTCAGCTACCAATGATTTACTCATCTTTTCAAAATTTTCTTCAGGTTTATCTTTGTAAAATATAGAAATTTTATTAAAATCTGATCCAAATCCTATAGTTTGATCTGAGACATCATTTGCGATTATCCAATCACAATTTTTTTCATTCAACTTCTTCTTTGCATTTGTTGAGAGATTGTTTGTTTCTGCCGCAAAACCAATAGTAATTTTTGGCCTTAATGAATTATGATTAGAAATATGATTTAAAATATCAATATTTTTTTCTAGCTCTAAGTTAAATTCTTCATTCTTTTTAATCTTTGTACTTTTATAATTTTTTACTTTAAAATCAGAGACAGCTGCAGAAAAAATAGCTACATCTGTTGGTAGATTATTTAAACTTTCTCTGAACATCTCTTCAGCTGTTTCAACATTTATAAAATTAACACCATCCAAAGGTTTAATACTCGTTTTTCCAGAAATAAGTGTTGTGTCAAATCCATTGTCTCTAAGACATTTGGCTATTTCATATCCTTGTTTGCCACTGGATTTATTTGTAATAAATCTTACAGGATCAATATATTCATTAGTTGGTCCTGCAGTAACTAAAGCTTTTAATTTTTTATTTTTATCTAAATTAGAAAAATAATTTTTAAGCGTGTTGACTATTTCATTTGGTTCTGTCATTTTTCCTTCACCGTATTCACCACATGCCATATCTCCTATCTCTGGCCCAATAATTTTGTATCCAAAGCTTTTTAATTTTAATATGTTTTCTTTAGTAGAAGAATGCTCCCACATTCTTACATTCATTGCTGGTGCTAAAAATATTTGTTTGTTAGACGCTAATAAAACAGTAGACGCCAAATCTTCTGCATTTCCTGAGGCTACTTTAGATATGGTATTAGCTGTAATTGGTGCAACTAATACTGCATCAGCCCATCTTGATAAAGATATGTGGTCCATCTCAGCTTCGTTCTCTGCACTAAATATATCGTCATAAACTTTTTCTTGGGAAAGAGACGAAACAGATAGTGGAGTTACAAATTCTTTTGCATTTTTTGTTAATATAGTTTTTACACGAGCACCATTTTTCTTATATAATCTTATTAACTCAAGACTTTTGTAAGCAGAAATTCCACCACATATAATTAACAGTATTTTTTTATTCTCAAAATAATTCATCGTCGAGATTAAAATACTACTAATCCTAAAATTACAAGTAATAATAAACCAATGATTGATTGATTTCTGAAAGCTACCATTTCATTTTTTTTTGTATTTAGATCATTATACGTATTAGTATTTTGTGGAATTTGTCCACTTGCAAGAAATGTTAATGCTTGGTTTGCTTTATCCATTATTTGCGGCATTTCTGGTAATCTTTTTATAACTTCTGCAGAATTTTTTAGAGTTTCATTTAATGTTGTTATAGGATCTTTTGTCTCTTTAAGCCATTTTTCAAGAACAGGTCTTGACGTTTCCCAAATATTTGTCTCTGGATTTAATCTTCTTGCAACACCTTCAACTACTACCATGGTTTTCTGTAGCATTAGCAACTGTGGTTGAGTTTGCATATTAAATTTTTCTGTCACATCAAAAAGTTGTTTGAGTAGTTTACCGCCAGATATATCTTTAATTGACTGACCAAATATTGGCTCTCCTATTGATCTTAGTGCTTGGGCGAGATCATCAACAGGCACTTCTTTTGGAACTAACCCTGCAGCCAAATGAACTTCAGCCACTTTTTTATAATCTCGTTTAATAAATCCATATAAAATCTCAGCAAGAAATTTTTTACTCAAATCATCGAGCCTTCCCATTATACCAAAATCGATAGGAACTATTTGACCACTATTATTTATAAAAATGTTACCTTGATGCATATCTGCATGAAAAAAACCATCTCTAACAGCATGTCTTAAAAAATGTTGAATAATATCTGATGCAATTTTTTTGGTATCTATATTTCTTTTTTCTAACTCTTCTGTTTCTCTTATGGAGACACCTTCAACCCAGTCTAAAGTCATTACATTCTCACTTGTAAAATTCCAATAAATTCTAGGAACTTGAAATCCACTGTCATTTTTAGTGTTTTCGGAATACTCATTAGCTGCAGCGGCTTCAAATCTTAAATCCATTTCTAAATTGGTTATTTCTTTTAGCAAATAAACAACCTCAACTAATTTAAGCCTTTTTGTCTTTTTGATAATTGACTCAGTTAAAAAAGCAAAAAGCATCAAAGCATCAATTTCTTCGTTGAATATTTTTTTTATATTTGGTCGTAAAATTTTTATAGCCACATCTTTAATTGTGCCATTATCATTTATTTGTGCTTTATGAACTTGAGCTATAGATGCTGCTGCCACTGGTTCAGATAGATTTATAATTGAATTAAAATTATCTTCCCCTAGATCTTTTTTGATTATTTCTTTAGCTTTAGATAATTCAAAGGGAGGCAAACGATCTTGTAAACTCTCTAGTTGCTTTGATAACTTTTCACCAATTATATCTGGTCTAGTTGCCAGAAATTGACCTAATTTAATGAATGTTGTGCCCATAGATTGCAAGGACTTTGATAATCTTTCACCTTCGGTTTCATTTACAAAAGAATTATCTTTTTTTGAAAATGATAAAGAAAACAAATAGAATAAAATTTTTATTCCAATTGGTGGATTATGAAACTTTGTGAATATACTTAAAGCGTCAGATTTTGCCAATTTCCTTCCAAGCTTAAAAAGTATGTATAATTTTTTAATCATATTTTCCAGCCTGAATGAATAGCTACTATTCCACCAGAAAAGTTTCTATACTCACATTTAATAAAATTATTTTTCTCCATTAAATCCTTTAATTCCTCTTGATTAACAAATTCTTGGATACTTTTTATTAGATATTCATAAGGCTCTTTTTCACCAACCACAAATTTTCCTATTTCTGGAATTAATTTAGAGTATCTTTTATAGACTAAATCTAAGTTTAAATTTTGAATTTTTGAAAATTCTAAACAAAAAAATCTACCTCCTGACTTTAAAACTCTGAACGCTTCTCTTAAGGATTTATTAATATTTTTTGTATTTCTTAAACCAAAACTGATTGTGTAATAATCACATGAATTAGATTTTAAAGGCAATTTCTCTGCCGAACCCTTAATCCACTTAATATTTTTGTAATTTGATAGTCTATTTTTTCCCTTTTTCATCATTCCTTCATTGGGGTCAATACAAAATAATTCTATATTTTTATTTGAACTATTATCGATAAAAAGTTTTGCTATATCACCTGTGCCACATGCAACATCTGCTAGAATTTTATTTTTACCTGGGTTCATCCAATTTATTAAATTTCTTTTCCAGATTCTATGAACTCCAAGTGACATCAAATCATTCATGATGTCGTATTTATCATAAACTTTATCAAAGACACCTTGGACTAGACCTTTTTTATTTTGAAGATATTGTTGCATAAAATAAATAATATTAATTAATATAATAATAAATGCCAGAATTGCCAGAAGTAGAAGTTGTTAAAGAGTCACTAAGCAGAACAATAACAGGAAAAAAAATAAAAAAAGTAAGGATAAAGAATAGGAATTTAAGGTACAAAATAAAAAAAGGTTTTGAAACAAGACTTCAATCAAAATCAATAAAAAAAGTTAAGAGGTTTTCAAAATATATCATACTAGTTTTAAATGATGAAAAATTTTGCTTAATTCATCTTGGAATGTCTGGCACTATACATCTCTTAAGAAAAAATATTTTAAATCAAAAAACAAATGCAAGTTTTTATCATAGTCCTTACTTACCAAAAAAACATAACCATGTGTTTTTGGAATTTGATAACATAAAAATTGTATATAATGATCCCAGAAGATTTGGTTATTTCAAATTATTTGAAAATAAGAATAATTTAGAAAATTTTATAAATAACTATGGTCCTGAACCTTTTTCTTCAAAATTTAATCTCAACTACTTAAAAAAACATTTTTATAAAAAGAAAAAGAATATAAAAAATTTTCTCTTAGATCAAAAGTTTGTTTCAGGTTTGGGGAATATTTATGCAAGTGAAATTTTATTCAGCTCTAAAATAAATCCAAAAAAAAAAGCAAAATCTTTAAGTGAAAACGATTGTATTAATATTATTAAATATTCAAGAAAAATTTTAAATTTAGCGATAAAAAAAGGTGGGTCTAGTATTAGAGATTTTAAAAATATAGTTGGTAAAAATGGATCTTTTCAAGATAACTTTAAAGTATACAATAGAGAAAATAAGAGTTGTCTTTCACTAGGATGCAAAGGGACAATAAAAAAAAAATTTATCACTAATAGATCAACATTTTTTTGTAATATTTGTCAAAAATAAAAAATTATTATATTGACCGTATAAATTTCTCGTTATATACAATCGCGCTTATGGCAAACACTAAATCAGCTATTAAACGTATAAGACGTATATCACGTCAAACAACGGTAAATAAGTCTAGAAAAAGCAGGTTTAGATCTGCAATAAAAAAAATGAATTTAATTCTTGATAAAAAGGACAAAAAAGAAGCTTTAGCATTCTTGCCAAAATTAAACTCTGAATTGATGAAAATAGCAAAGACAGGGGTGATAAAAAAGCAAAACGCGTCAAGAAATATTTCTAGAATAACAAAAAAAATAAATTCTTTATAACAACTTTTAGTTTACTTAAAGAAATTACAACCCTAGAGATTATTTTTTCAATTAAGAAAAGAATCTTTTAACCTTTTAGTCCCAAGACAAAAAAAAAATAAAAAAAGTAAATTTAAGATTACTAATTTTAAGTCCCTAAAAATAGATTCAATTATTAATTTATACAATTGTAAATTTTATTTTTTTTTGAGAATAAAAATAAATTTATTGCATTGAATTATGAATAGGAGTTTAACAGACTCTCATGAAAAATAATCTCACTAACATTAAATCAGACAATATTAATAAGATTGATTGGAAATTATTACAAAATGAAATGAAAAATAAGTTTGGTTCTGAGATTTACGATAGTTGGTTAAAAAAAATTGATTTGGTTGATGAGTTTAAAAATTATGTTTTATTATCCGTTTCGACAAGATTTATCAGAGACTGGATAACCTCAAGATATTTAGATCAAATATTACAAATAATTAAATTATATAAAAAAGATATTTCCAGAATAGAATTTGTGATTAACGAGAATATAAAGAACAAAAATACTGATGAAATAAAACCAGATAATTCATCTGATAATGAAAAGGTTTCATTTATTAAAGATTCTTATCTTCAATATAATCGAATTGATCCAAATAAAAACTTTGAGAATTTCTTGCTAGGGAAAAGTAATAAACTAGCTTTTGAAGCTGCAAAAAAAGTCTCAGAACAAATAGCTCATTATAATCCTCTATATATTTATGGTGGAGTTGGAATGGGTAAGACACATTTGTTAAATGCAATTGGATTAAGTTTGAAAGAAAAAAATAAAGTAATGTTTATTTCAGCTGAAAGATTTATGTATCAATTTGTAAAATCGATAAAATCTAATGATATGGTAAAGTTTAAAGAGTATTTTAGAAATACTGACATATTTTTGATTGATGATATTCAATTTATGAATGGAAAAGAAGCTATGCAAGAAGAGTTTTTCCACACATTTAATGTTTTGTTAGAGAAAGGATCACAAATTATAGTATCAGCAGATAGACCACCAAACAAATTGACTAGAATACAAGAGAGAATTAAATCTAGATTTTCAGGAGGACTAGTAGTTGATATTCAAAATGCTGATTTTGAATTAAGATACAATATAATAAAATCCAAAAATGATGATCTTGGAATTCATGATCCAAACAATATTAAAATCAGTGATGAGATCATAAAATTTATTAGTACTGAAGTTAACACTAGTATCAGAGAACTTGTAGGTGCATTTAATAGAATAGTATCTTTCTCAAGAATTTATGGAAAAACTCCTTCGATGTCAGAGGTAAAAGTAATATTAAAAGATCTCTTAAATTTAACTGAAAACAAAGTCGATATAGATAATATTCAAACAATAGTCTGTAAATATTTTAAAATAAGTAAAAACGAAATGTTGTCACCAAGAAGGTCAAGATATCTTGTAAGACCAAGACAAACTGCTATTTATTTAGCAAAAATGCTGACATCTAAATCTTTGCCAGAGATAGGTCGATCATTTGCCAATAGAGACCATACAACTGTTATTCATTCAGTCAAAACAATAGAAAAATTAAGAAAAGATGATAATGAATTAAATTTAAGCATAGATAGCCTAAAGAATAAAATATTATACAAACAAGAAAATGAAATTTAGTGTTAATCAACAGGATTTGCAAAAATCTTTAGGTTATTGTCAGGGTGTAATAGAAAAAAGAAGCACTTTACCTATACTTTCAAATATTTTGATAGAGGCAGCAAATTCTAAGTTAAAAATTACAGCAACAGATTTAGATTTAATATTTGTAAATGAAATTTCAAATATTAAAATTTTTGATGAAGGTAAAACAACCACTTCTTCATCAATTATGTTTGATATTGTAAGAAAAATACCCTCTGGTAGTCAGATAAATTTTGAAAATACTGGAGATAGTAAATTACAATTAGAATCAAATAAATCTCTATTCAATTTAAATTCCATTAATGCATCTGAATTTCCAATTACAGATGAAAATTTCAATGAAAATGAATTTACTATAAATTCAAAAGATTTATTAAAACTTTTAAATAAATGTAAATTTTCGATTTCGAATGATGAAACAAGACATTATCTTAGTGGTATTTTTTTTCATCAGACTCAAACAGATGATAAGAATTTTTTAACTGCAGCCGCAACAGATAGCCATAGAATGTCTATCTCAAAAATAAGACTAAAAAACAAAATTGAATTTGAACCAATAATACTTCCAAAAAAAACTATATTTCAATTATGTTCTCTTCTAGAAGATTATGATGGCGAGGTTAAAGTCTCAAATATTAAATCTAAAATTAAATTTGAACTTAATAATAGTATTTTGATATCTAAATTAATCGATGGAAAATTCCCTAATTATATTCAAGTTATCCCTAGAGAGAATCAAAAAAAACTTGAAATAGATCTAAAATCTTTTCTAAATTCCGTCGACAGAGTAGCATCAGTTTCTCTAGATAAAAAAGATGGTGTAAAATTTAATTTGACTAAAGATAATTTAGATTTATCTGTCAATAACACTAACAGTGGTGATGGTAAAGAAAGCCTATCTGTAAAATTTGAGACAGATTTAGATATAAGTTTTAACTCTAGATATTTGCTTGATATAGCATCCCAACTAAATGGTGATAATATTGAAATATATTTGAAAGATACTGGATCTCCTGCGTTAATAAAAGATCCTGCAGATTTTGACAGTATTTATGTTGTAATGCCTATGAAAGGTTAGTTAGCAAGACCAAGCTCGGAATAAATTTCTTTTTGCAATAATTTTACAAATTCTGTTTCTTCGATACCTGTATTAATTGGTTTTAAAATAGAAATAGTAATCGTTTTATTTGGCTTCATCTTTCCAGATTTTGGCCATACTCTTCCAGAGTCAATAGCGACGGGTTGACATTTTACATTTAATTCTCTGTAAATTCTTCCAACTCCCTTTTTAAAAGGAATAATTTCATCTGGTAGAACTCGAGTAGCTTGTGGAAAAATTATTACAGGTCTTTTTGTTTTTTCCATAACTTCTTTAATTTTTTCAGTAAAATTAAGGTTTTCTTTAGAAACTTTATTTCTATTCACAGAAATAGAATCTATCTTTCTTAAATACCAACCAAATATCGGAATATTTAATAGTTCTTTTTTAAGAATAAAAATTGGTGAATTAAATATTGTTTGTAAAAAAAAAGTTTCAAACATCGATTGATGAGAGCATGCGATAAAGAAATTTTCGTTATTAATTATGTTTTCTTGACCTTTTATTACTATGCTGGTTGAGTAAAAAATTTTTAAACAGAATGAGGACCAGTATCCAAAAAGTTTACCTCCCAAAAGAGTGATTTTCTTAGGTAGTAATAAAGATGGAAGAAAAATAATACATATTAAAATTAATCCAGAAAAAAATATACTTTTAAAGAGGATATTTCTCATTATAAGTTTTAAGTTAGATTATATCTGTTATTTTTTCTCTTTTTCTTAAAATCTGTATTTTATTACCCTTAATCAAAATTTCAGCAGGCCTTAATCTAAGATTATAATTAGATGATAATGAATAGCCATAGGCACCTGTATCGCAAATAATCATAATATCATTTTCTTTTATATTCTGAAATTTCCTTTCTGTTAAAAATTTATCAGTTGTTTCACATACTGGGCCTACAAATTCTAATATTTTCTTTGAGCGTGACATATTTCTTAGGGATGGAATTATCCTATGTTTTGCATTATACAAAGCTGGTCTTATCAAATCATTCATTCCTGCATCTAATATTACAAATGTTTTTGTTTTGTTATGTTTTAAATAAATTACTTTAGATGCAAGTATACCAACATTTCCAATTATAGATCTTCCAGGTTCAAAAATTATTTTACAATTGTATTTATTTTTAAATTTAATTATTGATTTTTTATATTTTGTGTAATTAAGTTTTTTCGTTTTATTATCATAGTTTATCCCCATCCCACCACCTAAATCAATGATCTCAAATTTATAATCTAAATTTTTTAAAAGTTTATCAAGAACATTTAGCATTTTTTCATAGGGTTTGTGGTTTAAGATTTGACTACCGATATGAACACTTAAGCATTTAATATTTATAAATTTTGATTGTTTCATCAAATTAATAATTTTTACAAAAGTCTTTTTATCTACACCAAATTTATTTTCACTTTTACCAGTTGAAATTTGTTTCAATGTTTCAGCATCTGTATCTGGATTTAATCTTAGTCCTATATCAACAACTTTATTTAGTTTTTTTGCAGCTGCTTCAATCGCCATAACTTCACTCAATGACTCAGAATTTATTAATAATATTTTTTGCTTAATTGCGTACTCAATTTCATCTCTTGTTTTACCAACTCCAGAGAAAACTATCTTATTTTTATCAATACCAGCTTTAAGTGATGCATATAATTCACCCTTTGAAACTACATCTGCCCCAAGGCCAAGTTTTTTTATTTCTTTTAATAGTGAAATATTTGAATTAGATTTTACAGAAAAACAAATTAAAGGTTTAATTCCCTCAAAAGCTTTTTTAAAATTCTCTACATTTTCTTTTAAATTTTTATAAGAGTAGCAGTATAGAGGTGTATTAAATTTTTTTGTCAGACTCTCAATGTTTTTTCCTTCAATAAAAAATTTATTATTTATATATCTCATAATACTTTTTGAATATTCTTAATTAATTCAGATTTATACTCTGGATCGCCTTTACGCCCACAAGCAACTACAAAATATAAACAAAGTATAATAATTAAAATTTTTTTACTCATTTTTTGCTTTTTTTATCATTTTCTTAACGTTCTCAAAAGAAGTTCCGCCATAAGATTTTTTTGAATTAATTGAATTTTCTAGATTTAGTATTTTATAAACATTTAATGTAAGTTTTGGCTCAATTTGATTTATTTCTTTCAATTCTAGTTCGTGAAGTTTTTTGTTTTTTTTTTCAGCTAGATTAATTATTTTTGCTGTTTGTATGTATGCCTTTCTAAATGGATATCCAAGTTCTCTTACAATGTAATCAGATAAATCTGTAGCTGTAGTAAATCCTTTTTCCGCAAGGGATAGCATACTTTTTTTATTTATTATTAAATTTTTTAATACATCATTCAATAATGATAGCGATATTTTTAATTGATCATTTGTTTTAAAAACAATTTCTTTGTCATCCTGTAAATCTTTAAAATATGATAAGGGTAAGCCCTTTAATATTGAAATCATAGAATTGATATTTCCAATAAATATTCCAGTTTTACCTCTCAAATATTCCAATGGATCAGGATTCTTTTTTTGTGGCATTATAGAAGAACCGGTTACTAATTTATCATTCAAAGTCACCAAGTTAAATGCATCAGAATTCCAAATTATTAGTTCTTCAGCAATTCTAGAAATGTGTAAAGAGCAAGCCAGAGAAGAATACAAAAAGTCTAAAACAAAATCTCTATCAGATACAGTATCTACAGAATTGTTTGTTGGTTTTTTAAATTTAAGTTTTTTTGTGGTGTAATTTCTGTCAATTTTAAAAGAGGTGCCAGATAAAGCCCCTACACCTAGAGGATTTTCATCTAAAAATTCTAAATTATTCTCAAATTTTTTCTTATCTCTCTTAAACATCTCAACATATGCTAGTAGATAATGTCCTAAAGATAGTGGTTGTGCATTTTTTAAATGTGTAAATCCTGGCATAATTGTTCTGATATTTTTTTGTGCAAGATTTAGAATATTTGAATTTGTATTATCTAATAAAATTATTATTTTTTTTGTTGCTTCTTTTAACCATAATTTAAGGTCGGTAATTACCTGATCATTTCTAGATCTAGCAGTATGAACATATCCAGCGTCATCACCAATAAGTTCAAATAATCTGTTTTCTATATTCATATGAATATCCTCTAAATCATAATTAAAATTGAATTTCTTTTTTACAATTTCATTTTTAATTCTTTTTAATCCCCAAATTATTTTATTTTTTATCCTGAAATTTATAATTTTCTGTTTGTGAAGCATTTCAACATGAGCAATTGATCCCTCGATATCTTCTTTAAATAGTCTTTTATCTATTGGCAATGAACCACCAACTTTTTTAAATAAAGTTGACGCATTCTTCTTAATTCTTGTACCCCAAATTGGTTTATTGTTTTTATTTTTACTCATGCTATTCAATTACAAATTTATGAAATTTATATTTATATCCATTAAAATAATATTACTTTACTTCATATCACTTAGTTATTCATATTCAATAGAAGCGCCTAGTATAAAAAATCTAATAATTTATGAGAAAAAACAAAAAATTAAGTTTTTTGATTTTTTAAATGAGGCTGGAAATAAAGTTAATTTGAAAGATTTTGAGTCTGAATTAATTATTCTGAATTTTTGGGCAACATGGTGTGCGCCTTGTAGAGAGGAAATGCCATCTTTAAGTAATCTTCAAAAACTTAAGGATGAAAAAAAATTAAAGATTATCCCAATAAATATAGGTGGAGAAAATATTAGTAAATCTAAAAAGTTTTTTGATGAACTGCTCATAGAAGAATTACAAGTTTTTGTTGGTGATGGTGCTGGAATTGCAAAAAATTTAAAATTAAGAGGAATACCCACAACACTATTGATTGATAAAGATGGTTATGAGTTTGCAAGAATTGTTGGCTCAATAGATTTTAACAGTGATGAATTTTTAAATTGGTTAAATGAATTAAATTAATTTTTATAAAAGTAAGCTAATGCTACAAGCACAATTATAGCAACAAATTGTAGTAAAACTCTAAGCTGCATTAATTTGTTAGATGTTTTTTTATCTCCGTCTCCTTTAAAAAGAGTTCTAATTCCAAGAATTAAGACTACAGCTACAGCTGCAAGCAAAACAATCGCTGCAATTTTGACAAATATTTCAGAAATCATACTTTGATTTTAGTTTCTTTTTAAAATAAAAAAACATAATTTCTTATCTATGACATTTTGCCTTGAATCAACAATTATAAAACCTGAAAATGGGTCTCACATCAAAAACGCAGTAATTTTACTTCATGGATATGGTGGAGATGGAAAAGATATAAGCATGTTAACTCTGAATTGGAAAAGGTTTTTAACCAATACAGTATTCTTATGTCCGAATGGACATGAACCATGTAAAATTAATCCAATTGGTTATCAATGGTTTGATTTAGAAACAAATGATAAAAATTATATTTTAAATGAAGTAAAAAAAGCTGAAGATAAATTAAGAAAATACATTGAAGAAGTTAAAGCAAAATATAATTTGGAAAATTCAAAGATATGTTTATCTGGATTTAGTCAGGGTTGCATGATGTCAATTAATTTGGGCTTAACTTCTAAAGATCCCTTTAATTGCATTGTTGGATTTTCTGGAAAGATTATTGATAAAGAGGATCTTAGTCTAAGATTAATTTCTAAAACAAAAACTTTATTAATTCATGGTGAAAAAGATGAAATAGTTCCACCCTACAATTTATTGGAAGCAAAAGATTTTTTTACACGCAATAATATTAGTATAGAAACTTCAATGATCAAAGACTGCGACCATCATATACCAGTTGAAGCTTCAAGTAATGCATTAAAATTTATCAAAGATAATTTTGGTATTTAAACAGAATTAACTTTTTTGTTACATTGATTAATAATAATATATATTATATTAAACATTTATGACTCTGATGATCAATGAAAACCTTTCACTTGAAAAATGTCCGGCTCTAGTTCTTAATGCAGATTATAGACCATTAAGTTATTATCCTTTATCATTATGGTCATGGCAAGACGCTATTAAATCTGTATTTTTAGATAGAGTCTCAATTGTAAGTCATTATGATAGAATGATAAGAAGTCCATCATTCTCTATGCAATTACCAAGTGTTATTGCATTAAAATCTTTTATAAAGCCTCGTTCAAATCCAAATTTCACAAGATTTAATGTTTTCCTACGAGATAAGTTTAGTTGTCAATATTGTGGAAGTAATGATGAATTAACTTTTGACCATCTTCTTCCAAGATCAAAGGGCGGGAAAACTGATTGGGAAAACGTAGTTACTGCTTGCTCAGCATGTAATGTAAAAAAAGGTGGAAGATTGCTAAAAAATTCTGGAATGAAGTTAAATCAATGGCCTTTTCAACCAACAACAGAAGATCTTCATAGAAATGGGAAGAATTTTCCTCCTAATTTTCTACACAGCAGTTGGATGGATTATTTATATTGGGATGTGGAATTAGATCCTAGTTAAATTTTTTCAGATATATTTATAGCAATTTTTGAGCCAGTTTTAATAATTTTATCCATTACTGAATATAATCCTTTTTTTGTTGCGCCGTGCTCATATGCAATATCTTTATGTTCCAATTCATCAGCTCTAAATTTTTTAATTTTTTCTCTAAGTTTTTTCTCATCGTCTTGTAATTGATCTATTTGACTTTGGTAATGTTTATCAATTACTTCCTCAACAGAGGCTGTACATAGCATTGCTGCCTTTTTTCCTAATATTGTTGAGCCAAAACCTAAACCTACCCCTAATAAATCCCATAGTGGTAAAAATTTAGTTGGTTTTATATTTCTTTCTCTGATTTCATTTTCAAAAAAATCACTATGTTCTTGCTCATGTTCTCTCATTTCTTCTACTAATTTTAATAGTTCAGGATCCTTTTTAAATGTTTTAAGTGCTAAAAGTTGACCTTCATATATTTTAATTGCACCTCTTTCACCTGCGTGATCAACTCTAATAAATTCTTCTAATTTTTTCTTGTTAGTCTTTTTCATAAACAAGAGCTCTTAGCGAAAATAATACAATTAGTAAAGATGTTAAAAAATTCAATCCTGATAAAGATATGCCTAAAATGGTAAACTCTACATCTTTACAATTTTTAACCATTCCAAGACTTTCGATTATTTTTTCTTTATTCGTGATATCTATATTTATGTTTGTGCAACCAGCATATTCATCAAAAATGCCATTTTCTATACCAAAATGATATCCTGCAAGAGCAGTGCTCAGTGAGAATATAATGATTAAAGCAATTAATATTCTATCAGATTTAATATAGTTATATCCCAAAAAACAAATGAAGATCGCTACTAAAAAAGGAATTCTTTGATAAATACATAATTTACACGGTAAATACCCAAGAACTTTTTCAATATAGATCGCAGATAATATAGCAATAATTGAGTATATAAAAATAAATAAATAAATATTTTTTCTTTTTAAAATAAAATTCATTTTAGTTCATAAAGTTTTGTAAAAATTTATAAATTAAAAAAGCAAAAACTATCAATACAATTGAGATTATTATTGAAACTTTAAGCAACTTTTTTTCAATTATTGTTTTAATAGCTGGACCAAAATTTCCAACCAAGAAAGCTATTACAAAAAATCTAGACCCTCTTGTTAGTAAGGAGACAATTATAAAATAGACAATATTAAATTGAACAAATCCACTAGTTATTGTGAGTAATTTAAATGGGATGGGTGTAAAACCTGCTATAGCAAGCAAAGTCGCCCATGCAAAAACCCCTCCATCTGATGAAATTTTATCTTTTAAAAATGAAGTATTATCTACACCGTAAAGCTCAAAAATCTTAATTCCAATTTCATTGAAAAAAACATATCCTATGAAATATCCTAAACACGCACCTAAGACGGATCCTATCGTAGCAATAATTGCTATCTTCATCCATCTTTGTCTGTCGGCAATAGTCATTGGAATAATAAGAACATCTGGTGGAATAGGAAATATGAAACTCTCAATAAAGGATATAAACCCTAAAATTTTTTTTGAATTTTTATGTCCTGCAAGTTTAATTGTTTTATTAAAAAGTTCCTTAAACATATTTTCTTTTAATATAAATAGTGTTTTAATACTATTATTTATATTCTATGAAACTAAAAATAAATGGGCGAATGGCGGAACTGGTAGACGCGTTGGACTCAAAATCCAATAGTAGCAATACTGTGAGAGTTCGATTCTCTCTTTGCCCACCAAAAAATATATGAACTTAAAACAAAATAATAATTTAACTGAATTATTTTTTGATCAATTTAATAAACAAATTGATAAAAATAAAATTTTATTATCAACTTTAGGTGAAAAAAGAAAAAATTACTCTTGGCAAGAAACCTATGATTTTATTAATTTAGTTTCCAATGAATTAAGAAAAGTAATATCAAAAGGTGATAGATGCCTATTAATTTCTGAAAATAGACCTGAATGGTTTATTGCAGACTTGTCTATTATGCTATCAGATGGAATAACTGTTCCAGCTTACACTACTTATGCAGAAAATGACTATGATTATATTCTTAATGACTGTACTCCAAGTATAATTTTTGTTTCAAACATTGAACAATTTAATAAATTAAAAAATATTATTAAGGACAAAAATTTTATAAAAAAAATATTTTCTTTCGAAAAATTACAAAATGTAGAAATTGACTATATTAATTTAGAAGATTTAATCCAAAACAATATTAAAAAAAATTTACCAACTCATAAATCTCTAGCCTCAAGAAAAGATCCGTCTTGTATAATTTATACTTCAGGTACGCAAGGAAATCCTAAAGGAGTGATTTTAAGTCATGGAGGCATCCTAAATAATTGTGAGGGTGCAATAGATATCCTAAAACCATTATTAACTAAAGAACAGCCCAGGTTCCTTACTTGGCTTCCGCTTTCACACTCTTACGAGCACACTGTTCAATTTGTACAAATCACTGTAGCTGCTAGAATTTTTTATGCAGAAAGCATTGATAAACTAGTTAAGAATATGAGCGATTGTTCTCCAGAAATAATGACGGCCGTACCAAGATTTTATCAAAATCTTTATCAAAAAATTAATGCAAGTTTTAAAAAAGCGACAGGATTTAAAAAAAAATTAATATATAAAATGTTAGATCTAGGTCTAAAAAAAATAAAAAAAGAAAATTTAACCTTTTTTGACAAACTACAAGATAACATTCTGGAGAAATTAGTAAGAAAAAAAATAAAATCCCAATTTGGTGGCTCTCTCAAAACATTTGTTTCTGGTGGAGGTGCTTTGGACAAAGAGGTTGGATATTTTTTAAATGCGATTGGTTTACCAACTCTTCAAGGTTACGGCCTTACTGAGACATCACCAGTTGTTAGCTGTAATCCAATAGATGATATTAGGATAGATACTGTAGGTCCACCGTTTAAGGGAAATGAAGTAAGAATAGCTGAAGACGGTGAAATTTTAGTAAAAGGTGAAAATGTAATGTTAGGTTATTGGAATAATAAAGATGAAACAGAAAAAGTCTTAGTAGATGGCTGGCTTCATACAGGGGATATTGGAGTATTTGAAAATAATTTTTTAAAGATTACTGATAGAAAAAAAGATATTCTCATCACCCCTGGAGGGGACAATATTTCTCCATTAAAAATTGAAAATGAATTAGTAAATCTAGAATTTATTGACCAAGCAGTGGTATATGGAGATAATAAACCTTATCTGGTTGCTCTGATAGTTTTAAATGATGAATTTTTTAATATTACAGAAGAAATAATTGAAAATGAAATAAAAACAGTAAATAAAAACCTTTCAAGAATAGAAAATATTAAAA
>CACBFA010000006.1 GCA_902538525.1 uncultured Pelagibacteraceae bacterium
AAAGATAATGATGGCTTCTGGAAAAAAGAAGGAAAAAGAATTAATTGGATAAGGCCATATACAAAAATTAAAGATGTTAAATATAGTAAATCGGATGTTAAAATAAAATGGTTTTACGATGGTACTCTTAATGCATCGGTAAATTGTATTGATAGACACTTAAAGAAGAATAAAGATAAAACTGCGATTATATGGGTTGGAGATGATCCAAAGGTTCAAAAGAAAATTTCTTATAAAGAATTACACAAAGAAGTTTCTAAAGCTGCAAATGGTCTTAAAGAATTGGGGGTTAAAAAAGGTGATAGAGTAACAATTTATTTAACCATGATACCAGAACTTGCATATACAATGTTGGCGTGTGCAAGAATAGGAGCTGTGCATTCAATAATTTTTGGAGGATTTTCTCCCGATAGTATTTCTGGACGAATAAACGATTGCGAGTCTGATTATCTAATTACAGCTGATGAAGGTGTAAGAGGTGGAAAAATAATACCTCTGAAATCAATTGCTGATGAAGCTTTAGTAAATTGCCCAAATGTAAAAAAATGTGTTGTTGTTAAAAGAACAGGCAATAGAATAAATTGGGATGAACGAAGAGATATTTGGTACCACGAGTTAACGAAAAAAGTTTCAAATAAATGTGAACCCGAAGAAATGAATGCAGAAGATCCTTTATTTATTTTGTATACTTCAGGATCAACAGGTAAACCAAAAGGTGTAATGCATACAACTGGTGGATATATGGTTTATGCATCTATGACCCATCAATATATATTCAATTATAAACCTAAAGATATTTATTGGTGTACTGCTGACATTGGTTGGGTAACTGGTCATAGCTATATTATTTATGGACCATTATCTAATGGAGCAACAACTATTATGTTTGAGGGAATTCCAACTTATCCAGATAGTTCAAGATGGTGGCAAATCGTTGATAAATATAAAGTGAATATTTTTTATACTGCTCCGACAGCAATAAGAGCTTTAATGAGAGAAGGTGATAAGCCTGTTAAAAAAACATCAAGAAAATCACTGAAATTACTAGGAACAGTAGGTGAACCAATCAATCCCGAAGCATGGGAGTGGTATTATAAAACTGTCGGAGACTCTAATTGTCCGATTGTTGATACTTGGTGGCAAACTGAAACGGGTGGGATATTAATTAGTCCACAAACAGGTGCTATAAATTTAAAACCAGGTTCAGCAACTAAACCATTTTATGGAATTAAACCAGTAATAGTAAATAAAGATGGGAAAGTTTTGAAAGGAGAAGCTGAAGGTCGTTTGTGTATCGCGCAATCTTGGCCAGGGCAGATGCGAACAGTTTACGGTGATCATCAAAGATTTATTGATACTTATTTCTCTCAATTTGATGGTAAGTATTTTACAGGTGACGGGTGCAGGAGAGATAAAGATGGATATTACTGGATCACAGGAAGAGTTGATGATGTAATCATTGTTTCCGGACACAACCTTGGAACTGCTGAAATTGAAAGTGCGTTTGTTGCCCATCCAAAAGTAGCTGAAGCTGCTGTTGTTGGATATCCTCATGATATTAAAGGTAATGGTTTGTATTGTTATGTAACTTTAAATGTAGGAGAAAAATCGACTTTAGATTTAGAGAGAGATTTAAAACTTTGGGTTAGAAAACAAATTGGTCCGATAGCTACACCAGATTTAATACAATTTTCACCCGGACTTCCAAAGACTAGATCAGGCAAGATTATGAGAAGAATTCTAAGAAAAATTGCAGCTAATGAACATGATCAATTGGGAGATACAACTACCTTGGCAGATCCAAGTGTAGTAAAAAGTTTAGTTGAAAATAGAAAAAATACTTAAAAATTTATTAATTCAATAAATTCTTTTTTAACATTATCCCATTTCAAGATCATAGAATTCAAAACTATTTTTTTGTCTAAAGATTTTAACTCTTCAGCTATTGGTGACCATTCATATAAAGACAAAGCACTAGTATTAAAAGGTAATGACTCATGGTACTCATTCCAATTAATTTTTTCATATCTTTCGAGAAAATTTTTTTTTGCGTTTTCATATGTTTCTTTTGGCATTTCATTCTTTTGAAGTTCATTATCTAAAATTTCAAAATAAATTTCATTTGCTTTTTCAGTATCATGTTGATTTCTGATATTTTTTAGAAAAGAGATTGTATAAAAAGTTAAATCCTGTAAAGCAGTTGAATAAATATTCCATTTAGCTTTGTTAATAGATCCTAAAAATATCTCATCTTCAAACATCAATACATATTTTGCTCCCATTCTTGTTTTAAGATATCCATACAGAGTAACTTGGCTTACCCATGCAGATTTTTTTTGAATGAATTCTTTTAAATCAGAATAATTTTCGATTTTTTTTGTTTTTTTGAAATATTTTAAGAATGGAATGAAATATTCCTTTAAATACTCAAATTTCAAATCTTTGAGCTTTAATTTGTATTTAATGCCCATTTAGAACCAATATTACTACTTTTACTATAAATATATGCCATTTTTTACCCTTTAATTATCACATTAAATGAGTATGAATTATATCTTTAACCTATAGGGAGGATTAAAATAATGTCAAACAAAGAAAAGCACTGGGAAAAAACCAAAGGATTAATGATAATTACATTAATTATTTGGTTTGTTTTCGGTTATCTGATCTTCATGTTTGGTTCTGACCTAAACACTTCAAGTTTTATGGGATATCCATTAGCGTATTACATGTGTGCGCAAGGTTCCATCATTGCATTTGTGGTCCTTATTTTTTGGTTTGCAAATAGACAGGAAAAAATCGATGAAGAGTTTGGTTTTACCGAAAAGGAGGATGATTAATGTTTAAAGGCAATTTTATTGACAACCTACCAAAAATTTACGGAACATATACTGGGGGCTTCATTGTATTCATCATATTGATGGCGATAGCGGAGCAAGCAGGTATGACTGCTAAAACAATTGGTATTTTGTTTGTCGCCTTTACAGTTTGTATATATGCCTTGATTGGGTATTTATCTAGAACTGTTCAGGTCGATGCTTATTATGTTGCTGGAAGACAGGTGCCAACAGTATTTAACGGAATGGCAACTGCAGCTGACTGGATGTCGGGTGCATCATTCGTTGCAATGGCTGGTGGTATTTATTTTGGTGGTTATACTTATATGGCTTTCTTGGTCGGTTGGACTGGGGGATACGTTTTAGTATCATCACTTTTAGCACCATACTTAAGAAAATTTGGATGTTATACTGTGCCAGATTTCATTGGAACAAGATACGGCGGAAACTTTGCAAGGTTCTGCGCTGTAGTTGTTTTAACATTGGCATCTTTCACGTATGTAACAGCTCAAATTAACGCAACAGGAACAATTGCATCAAGAGCACTAAGTATTCCATTTGAATTAGGAGTTTGGGTTGGGCTAGTAAGTATTTTACTTTGCTCAATGCTAGGCGGAATGAGAGCGGTAACTTGGACACAGGTTGCACAATACATAGTATTGATTATTGCTTATCTAATCCCAGTATTCTGGATTAGTAACAAATCTGGATTTGGTTTCTTTCCACACTTTATGTTAGGTGAGGAAGTGGCTAGATTAGGTGATCTTGAAGCTCAATTTGGACTAGTCAAAAATGCTGCTGCAGACGTCAAAGCTGCAGGTGTACCAGGTGGTCTAAAATCTATCGCTGTATCACACGCAGGTGTGCCAGAAGGTGGAATGGCTGCATGGAAGTTTATTTCATTAGCACTATGTATGATGGTAGGAACAGCTTCTTTACCACATATTTTAATGAGATACTTCACTACTCCAAGCGTTAAAGCTGCAAGAAAATCAGTGGCATGGTCACTATTCTTTATTGCATTGCTTTATACTTCAGCGCCAATGCTTGCAACATTATCCAAAATCTCACTAATAGATCCAAACTTACCGACAGGTATTATTGGAAAACCAATTGCTGAAATTATGCAAATTGAGTGGGTAAATGCTTGGATTAATGTAAAACAAGCATTCATAGCAGACTTTAACGGAGATGGTATTCTTCAGTTAAATGAATGGTTTATGAGAGGTGACGTAGTTGTACTAGCAACTCCTGAGGTTGCTGGATTACCATACGTAATCTCTGGACTAGTTGCTGCAGGAGGAATGGCTGCTGCGATGTCAACTGCTGATGGTCTAATTCTTGCTATCGCAAACGCTTTATCACATGATATCTATTACAAAATCATTGATCCAAAAGCGGATGTAAGAAAAAGATTATTAGTTGCTAGAGCACTTCTAATAGTTATTGGTGCTGCCGGAGCATACATTGCATCGATGAGGATCACTAGTATCCTTGGTGCTGTAGCTTGGGCGTTTGACTTTGCAATGTCAGGATTGTTCTTCCCATTAATACTTGGTGTATGGTGGAAGAGAGCAACAAGACAAGGAGCAATAGCAGGTATGATAGCGGGTCTTGCATCAGGAACAGCTTATCTAATTTATGTGTATCCTAAGTTTATGGGTAATGCACCTTGGTTAGGTATTGACCATTTACGTTTCGGTATAATCGGAGCGTCGGTCTGCTTAGTTGTAATGGTTGTAGTAAGTTTAATGACTGAAGAACCAGATAAAGCTACACAGCAAATGGTAGACGAAGTTCGTGTTCCGTCAGGTAAGACAATACTTGGTAAGCAACACTAAATTAAACTTTTTGGGGGCGGATACCGCCCCCATTTTTTTCAGATAAATGCCTTTATATATTTTAGTAATAGACTACATTTTAGGTATCATTATGTGGACTTTAATTGGGAGATCTGCAATGAATATTTTTCAAAAAGAAGATTCTGAATTCTTTTTTATGAAAGTATTTGTGAAATACACAAATCCAATTATTAAAATTTTTAAATTCATAACTCCTAGTTTCATTATAGGACCCTTAGTTCCACTTTATGTGGCGTGGTTTTTTTATATGTTTAGATTTTATTTAATGCCTTATTTAATGGGTTATTCAGTAATGGGAATGTTGTCGTTTCCATTAGAAAGTGAAATAGCGGCAGAAATTTATAAAATATTTGGTAAATAATAATTCAAATATATTTAAAAATTGATAGTACTAGTTTTTATTTATTAATGAAAAATATACAAATTTCGCCTTCAATACTCTCAGCAGATTTTAGCCAATTAGGCAAGGAAATTAAAAGATTAGAAGATGGTGGTGCAGATTTAATTCACGTTGATGTAATGGATGGACATTTTGTTCCCAATATAACAATAGGGCCCCCAGTGATAAAAACATTAAGAAATTATACCAAATTACCTTTTGATGTACATTTAATGATCTCACCAGTACATAAATATATTAAAAATTTTGCTGAAGCAGGATCTGATATAATAACAATTCACCCAGAAGCAACAGATAATTTGATTGATTCAATTCATTTGATAAAGCAATTAAAGAAAAAAGTAGGTATATCTTTAAATCCAAATACAGAAATAGATATCATAAAAAAAATTTTAAAAGATATTGATTTAGTTTTAATAATGAGCGTTTACCCAGGCTTTGGCGGTCAAAAATTTATGCCAGAAGTTATTGAAAAAATTAAAACTCTACATCAAATAAAAAAAAATAATAATTTCAAATTTGATATTGAAGTAGATGGAGGAATAAACTTTTCTAATTCAAAAGAGGTTATATCAGCAGGAGCAAATATATTGGTTTCTGGAACAACAATATTCAAAGAAAATAATGGAAATATAAAAAAAAATATAGAAACTCTAAGATCAATGTAAGATGCTTTTAAAAAATTCTTTAATTTCAATAAATGAATTTTTTTACTCATCTAAATCTCAAATAAGGAAATTATACTTAAAATCGAGTTTTTATAATAAGAAAATTTCAAAAATTGAAATAAGCAAAATTACCTATAGACCAAGTCTAAGTATTTTAAGCTGCTTGGTTAAATATGATAAAAAAAAAATTAAAATTGAAGAATTAGATAAAGATAATATTTGGGAAAGTGAATTATTAAGTGGCAATAACCTCTATAAACTAAATAATTTTTATTGGTTATTTAGTATAGATTTAAAATCTTCGTCAAGTATTGCACAATCTATAATTATTAAATGGATTGAAAAAAACGAAAGTTATGACTCATTAACATGGCAGATTGATATTTTATCAAAGAGAATAATATCTTGGATTGCAAACTCTAAATTATCTTATGATGAAAGTGATACTAAATATAAAAATAAATTTAATTTTTCTATAAACAAACAAATTAATCATTTAATAAATGAAATAAGCAAATCTCAATCTGTTAATGATAAATTATTAGGCTGTACCGCAATAATAATCACAGGATTATCATACGAAAATGAAAAAATTTTAAATTTTGGATTAGAATTACTTAGAAAGATTATTATTAATTCTTTTGACGATGAGTATTTTCCAAAAACAAGAAGCATTAGGCAATTAAATTTCTATTTAAAATATTTTGTTCTTGTTAGAGAATTATTAAAGGAATCTTTTAATGATATACCTGAGTACCTTGATGAAATAATTTTCTATCTAGGAAAATCTTATTCAGTTTTTTCTAAAATCGAACGAAGTTTACTATTTAATGGTAATCATCAAAATGATTTAAAGGAATTTAATAAATATCTTTCACTTTATAAATATAAGTTCGAAAATTCAAATAACGAAGTAGGAGGATATGCTATTTTGAAAAACAAAAGTTGTATTCTTGCAATGGATATTGGAAATTCACCCCAAAAAACATTTTCGTATAACTATCAAAGTGGAGCTCTTTCATTTGAATTCTTCTACAAAGATAAAAAACTTATTTCCAATTCAGGTTACTTTCAGGATTATAAAAATAAATTAAATCTAATTTCAAAATCTACTGCTGCTCATTCAGCACTTATAATTGATAATCATTCAAGTTGTTCATTTAGAAACAATGGAAACCTTAAAACATTAGAAAATGGTTTGAAAGTTAGTGATAAAAATATTGTTAATGAAAAAAACTATTGGTTAATCAAAGCATCTCATAATGGCTTTTTAAAAAAATTTGGAATTTTATATGAAAGATCTTTAGAATATTTCGTTGAAAAAAATAAATTGATAGGGACCGATAAAATAATATCAAAAAACAAGTTGAAACCAAGGAAATATGACATCAGATTTCATATGGAGCCAGGTGTTAAGTTAACAAAAACCCTTGATAACAAAACTATATTAATTGAAATTGAAAATTCTGGATGGAAATTTTCAACTAATTGCGAGATTATAAATATTGAATCGGGTATATATTTCGGTAATAAAAATTTAACAAGTGAAAACCAAAATATATGTTTATCAGGTAAAATAAAGGATATAACTCAGGAAATTAAATGGGTATTCGAAAAAATACAATAAAAATCAAGACTGCTCTAATTTCATTGTCGGATAAATCCAGTTTAAGGCCATTATTAAATTTACTAAAAAAATATAAAATTAAAATAATAAGCTCGGGTGGCACATACAAAAAAATTAAAAGTATGGGTTTTAATTGCTTAGAATTATCAAAATTTACAAATTCAAAAGAGTTGCTAGATGGAAGAGTAAAAACATTACATCCAAAAATTCATTCTGGAATTTTGAATGTTAGGCATAATAAAAAGCATCAAAAAGAAATGAAAATTAACAATTATGAAAACATAGATTTAGTTGTTATAAATTTTTATCCATTTGAAAAAGTTTTATTAAGTAATTCTGGTCACAAAAATATAATTGAAAATATAGATATTGGAGGACCAACAATGGTTAGATCAGCTGCAAAAAATTATAATGATGTGGTGATCCTAAGTAACATAAAACAGTATGAAGATTTAATTTTAGAATTAAATCAAAATAAAGGGTCAACAAATTTAAAATTTAGAAAAAAATTAGCAGAGGAAGCATTTATGGAAACCGCATACTATGAATCAAAAATTTTTAATTATTTCAATCAAAAGTCTGAAAACCTTTTTCCAGTTAAAAATATTTTCTCTGGGAAATTAGTTGAGAAAACGAGGTATGGGGAAAATCCTCATCAAAAAGCAGCAATATATGCACAAAATAATAATCATGAAGTTATTCAAATAAGTGGAAAACAACTTAGCTATAACAATTATAACGATCTTTATTCAGCTTTAAGTATATTGAAAACTTTACCAAAAAATAAGGGTGTAGCTATAGTTAAGCATGCTAATCCATGCGGAGTTTCGATTAATCCAAACAGAATCAAATCTTTCAAAGAGGCTTTAGAAAGTGACCCGATAAGTGCATATGGTGGGATTGTATCATGTAATTTTAAATTAAATATTAGTTTAGCTGAAGAAATTAATAAAATATTTTTTGAGGTTATAGTTGCAAATGGGTTTGATAAAAAATCGGTAAAACTTTTAAAAAAGAAGAAAAATCTAAGATTAATTGATTCGAGTAAAATTGAAAAAAATTTTAAATTTAATTTCCTAAGTAAATTTAGTTCAATTTTAGTTCAAGATCCAGATACTTTGAATTTTTCTAAAAAAGATTTTAAAATTGTATCAAAGTTAAAACCTTCGAATAAAACTTTAGACAAACTTATTTTTGCGTTTAATATCTGCAGAAGTGTAAAATCAAATGCAATAGTTATTACAAAAAATTACAAAACAATAGGCATAGGTTCCGGTCAACCCAGTAGACTTGATAGTTGCGAAATAGCTATTGATAAAATGAAAAAATTTCACAAAATCAAAGAGGAAGATGAAATTATAGCAGCATCAGATGCATTTTTTCCATTCGTAGATGGTATAGAAAAATTAGTGCAAGCAGGAATTTCAGCGGTCATTCAACCCTCGGGTTCAAAAAATGATAAAGAAATTATTAAATTTGCTAATCGAACAAATACTATTTTAGTGTTTTCCAAAACAAGACACTTTAATCACTAATCACTTTATCTTATCTATCTTGGCAGCTAAAATGAAATCACTCTCAGCAAGACCTTTAATTGCATGAGTAAATATTTTAATTCTAGCATAGCCCCATCCAAACCATAAATCTGGATGATGTCCTTCCGTTTCGGCAATTTCACCAACCTTATTTACAAATTCTTGACTTTGTAAAAAATCATCAAATTTAAAATTTTTTATTAAATGAAATCCATCGATTTTATCTTCAATGACTTCCCAGCCATCAACTTGTTTTAGATACTTATGAATTTCTTCTGTGTTAAATGGAGGGATGTTACCTTCACAAGGTATACATTTTTTACTTGCTAAATCACTCATAATTTAATCCCCATAATGGAGCGGGCAATGGGACTTGAACCCACGACCTTCTCGTTGGCAACGAGACGCTCTACCACTGAGCTATGCCCGCTTGTATTAATATTAATAAATTATGCCTTATTTTTTTGTTTTCACAAGTAAAAATAAGTATTATTCACTAAATTTTTGATTATTTAAACTCTGGATTACAATCTTTAATATTTCTCTCAAATAAAATTTTTTTTATAGGTTTCTTTATTTCATAACTTTCATAAACTAGTTTAAAGCACAATTCTCTTGTGCTCAGATTATTAAAATTAAGATATACCTCATCTAAATAACTATGAAGTTCTGGATTTTTTTTATATTTTTTAAAAAAGAAATTTGATCCTTTTTTTCCAAACTTTAACTTATTGTCAATTTTACTTACAAAAAATTGTGATGAAAATATTACAATAAATAATGAAATATAAAATATTATAAATATGCTATTTTTTTTTAGATTTTTTTTCATATATGTTTAAGTATAAAGAAGTAATTAATATTACAAATGCTGCTGTAAAATAACCTACACCTCTTAAAGATTGAGATAAAGTTGCAGTAATTAAAAAAATTTGAAAGGAATTTGATGGATCAATTTTTATTAGCCTAATTAATAAAAAAAAGTAAAGTATTAATCCAAAAATTCCAAATTCTCCTATAATTTTAGAAAAATTATTAGATGCGTCTTCAATATTTAGAAAATTTTCTTCGCCTCCAAAGATATCTTGTTTTTCTCTATATTTTTCAAAAAGTTGGTCATAATTATTAATTCCTACACCGAACACATTTTTTGGCAAAGTAAAAACGCCAATCTGAATTGATTTTAAAAATACTTTATAACTAAGTGCTTGGTCAGGAACTTTTATTTGATAATCGACTTCTTCTTTTTTTTCTGTATCAGAAAAGTTAATATCGATTGTTTTAGCAGCCTGTTTGATATTCTCAATAGACCTATAATTACATTGCTCTTTAAAATTAAGAAATAGAATACTGACAACTATCATGCCAAAGTAAAATAATTTTTTTTTTATTGAATTATTTATTATTAGAAAAATAATTGAGAGAGATAAAATAATGAATAGAAATGAAGTCGATATGCTTAAAAATGAAATTAATATAAATATTAATGTGTTTACTAAAAAAAATTGTTTATGCTTACTATTTTGATTTTCCAGAATTATATTAGTGTTATATAATATTACTGCAGAGCTAATTAAACCAAAATGTGAATTTTCATTAAAAATAAATTCTGTCTCACTAAAAATACCATTGTAGCAATCAACATTAAAGGATCCGTTTTCAAACAGATAAAAAGAAACAAAAATTATAAAAAAAGAATTAAATATAACCATAAAATATTTAATAATAGTAATAAAATTTTTTTTTAACTGATCATAAAGTAGAATTACTGTTAAAATTGAAATAAGAGTAAATGAATAGTGTAAAAAATTGTCTTTAAAGAAATTGCCTTTCGATTGAATTATAACTAAAAAAAAATGTATTACTAAAAATAGCAATATGGAAATTATTTTTTTACTCTTAAGTAAATTTAAATTTTTTGTATAAGCAAAAAAAGAGATTAGAAACACAACTGCTGTTAAATATTTTGCCTCAAATAATATATAATCTACGTTCCAAAGGAAAAAAATAACCACAAAATACAATATAAAAATATTTTGGAAATAATTTTTAAGAAAAGTACTTATTTTTTTATTATAAATAAAAGTAATAGTTTTGCTTAAAAAAGTATTTAACATGTATTAATTTATTGAGACATTATGTAATAATATAAAAAGATTTAATAAGATATAATATACACTAACTTTAAAATTTTATTTATGAAAATTAAGGAATTACCAAAAACAATACCAATTTTTCCTTTATCAAATTTTATAATGTTTCCTGGAACTTCTGTTCCACTTAATATTTTTGAGCCAAGATATCTCCAGATGATAAACGATAGCATGAAGAACGACAGAATTATTGGAATGGTGCAGCCTAAGAAGACTGGTGTTTTAAAAAAACCCGATCTATATGACATTGGATGTATTGGAAAAATTACAAGTTTTAATGAAACAAATGATGGTAGGATTTTAATTATTCTAAATGGAATTTGTAGATATAAAATTAAAGAAGAGATTATAAATAATAAATTATATAGAGAATGTAATGTTGATTATAACCAATTTGAAATAGATATATCAAAAAAAAGTAATGAAATAAATTTCAGAGATATAAATTTAATTATTAGTAATTTGCAAAGATTTTTTCAAAAACAAGGATATCAGGTCAACTTGAAAGATCTACAAAAAAAAGAACTTAGTGAAACATTAAATGATTTATCTATGGCATCTCCATTTTCATTAGAAGAAAAACAAATTTTACTTGAGAGCCAAGATATTAACATAAGAAAAAAAAAGTTAGAACAAATTTTAAATAATTATGTTAAAGATGAATTTAAAAATACTACAATTCAATAGTTTATAAATTTAAACCTTTATCAGAGAGGATATTAGAATACTTTTTAAAAAGAGAATTTTTGTTTAAAATTTTAAACATAGGTTTTGAAATTGAATTTTTAATATTATTATCAAATCTAAAAAATTCGTATATTGCATCGATAGCTTTTCCATAAAGATAGTTGAGATGCTTTGTGGAATTTTGGAAATCTTCAGCAACAGAACTATCAATTAGAAGGCCTAATGATATTTTATTATCTAATATTTTTGAAATTATTTTAATATCTCTAATTGTCATATTGAATCCTTGTCCTGCTAATGGATGTATACGATGTAATAAATCTCCAAAAGCTAGAATATTATTGTGAGTATAGTTTCTAAGCATTTCAAAACTCAAACTAAATTTTTCAATTTTACCAATCTTGGTTAATGAATAAAAAGAATTATATTTTTTAAATATATTGATAATTTTATGATCATCAATTTTTCTCCCCTTATAAGAGAAAACTATTGATGTTTTGGTATTAGACAATGGCAAGAACGCTAGAGGTCCAAATTTTGTAAAGACTTGAATTGCTAAGTCGTTATTTTTATTTCGATGATTTATTAAGAATGTGTATGCTCTACTTCTATAATTTTTTTTTATTTTATTTGTAAAAAATTTATTTGAAATAAAATTTTTGTTTTCACTATTAATGACCAATTCATAATTTTTAATTTTTTTTAGAATAAGTGGGCTACAAGTATCTGAATTAAGTATTTTTATATATTTTGATTTTTTTATTTTTTTTAAAAAAATTTCATTTAATTTAGAATACGATATTAAATTAAAAACTTCCTTATTTTTTTTATTAAAGTTAATAATTTCGTGCAGTTTGGAGTCTTCTGTGAAAATTTTAATTTCTTTACTTTTCCAAGACATAATGCTCGATTGCGTAAAAGATTTTAAATAATCAAAATTCTCACTTGATATAGCTATTGTTCTGTTTGTTTTTATATTTTGAATTTTTTTATTTGAATATATGTCAACATAGAGTTTTTTTTCCTCTAAAACCTTAGCAAGAATTAAATTTGTTAAATTTAGGCCAATAAGACAAATTTTCATAACAAAATAATTTTAACAATAAAAATTAAATGATACAAAGTGACAAAAGCAGTTTTGATTCATGATATTTAAAAATTATATCAATAAAATAGGTGATTTTTTTATAAAAAGGTTGGCAGAACTATTTGGTATACTTTTGATAATTACCTCAATATTACTTTTTATATCTCTAATTAGCTATTCACCAGAAGATCCAAACTTTATATTTCAAGAAAATCGGGAAATAAAAAATTTTCTTGGATTTAGAGGGAGTTTTATTGCTGATATATTTTTTCAATCTATTGGTATTATATCACTTCTAATTCCATTTTCTCTTCTTTTCACCGGGATTTCAATAACGATTAATAAAAAATTAACGATTATTATCGAAAATATTTTTTTCATAATTCTTTATACAGTTGTGGCAACATTTTTCTTCGGTATTTTTCACAAGGAGACATATTGGTTAATTATAAATGGAAACAATGGTTTTATAGGTGATTTAATGTCTGAGACTATAATTGCAGACTTTTTGAAAATTAACAAAACATTAAGTTATTATTTTTTAATATTTTTTATATTATTATTTTTTCTTTTAAGCAGTAATTTCAAAATTTCACTTATTTTAAATTTATTTTCATTAATTAAAAAATTATTATCTTCTAAAAACTATAGCTCTATTAAACAAGAAAATATATTTAAAGAAAGTACTATTGCCGAAAATACCAAGGAGAGTCCTATTCAAGAAGATCTATTTGCTAATAGTAAATCAAATTTAATTGATGTGAAAATTAAGTTACCATTAATTGATTTTTTAAAAAGACCAGAAAAAATCTCTGACGGTAAAGAAGATATTAAAATTGATGCTGAAGGATTAGAAAAAATACTTCTTGATTTTGGTGTTGAGGGAAAAATAAAAAAAATAAGTCATGGACCTGTTGTTTCTCTAAACGAATTTGAACCTGCGGCTGGAGTTAAGGTTTCTAAAATTATAAATTTAGCTGAGGATATTGCTAGAAACACAAGTTCAGAGTCTGCAAGAATCGCTACAATACCTGGGAGTAATACTGTTGGTATTGAACTTCCTAAAATATCCAGAGAAAATGTTTTTTTAAGAGAAATAATATCAGATAAGAGTTTTAAAAAAAAAGAGATAAAATTGCCAATTGCTTTAGGTAAAAGCATTTCCGGAGTATCCATAACTAGTGATTTAAGCTCGATGCCTCATTTATTAATAGCTGGAACTACTGGCTCAGGAAAATCGGTATGTATTAACACAATTATCTTATCTCTTATTTACAAACATACACCAGACATCTGCAAATTTATTTTGATAGATCCAAAAATGTTAGAACTTTCAACTTATGAAGGTATACCACATCTATTATGCCCTGTAATTACTGAGGCAAAAAAAGCAGCGTCTGTTTTGGGTTGGGTAGTTAAAGAAATGGAAAGCAGATACAGGTTGATGACAAAAGTGGGTGTAAGAAACATTGACGGATATAATGAAAAGCACAAAGTAAAGATGCCTTACATTGTCGTAATTGTTGACGAAATGTCTGATCTTATGTTGGTAGCAGGTAAAGAGATAGAAAATTATATTCAAAAATTATCACAAATGGCTAGAGCAGCTGGAATTCATATAATAATGGCAACGCAAAGACCAAGCGTAGACGTAATAACTGGAACGATAAAGGCTAATTTTCCTACTCGAATTTCATTTCAAGTAACTTCTAAAATTGATAGTAGAACAATATTAGGTGAGCAAGGAGCAGAACAACTTTTAGGTAAAGGTGACATGCTATATATGTCCTCAGCAAACAGAATAACAAGGATACATGCACCTTATGTGTCAGAGATAGAAATAGACAAAGTAAATAACTTCTTAAGAAATCAAGCGGAACCAGACTATGTTGATGAAATTTTAAACTTTGCTGATGAAAAAGAGATTAATGAAAAAAATAGAGATAACTCTGAAACTGATGAATTATATAATGAGGCTCTTGAAATAATTAAGGCTGAGAGAAAAGCATCTACTTCGTTTTTACAAAGAAAGTTACAAATTGGATACAACAGGGCTGCGAGAATTATTGATCAAATGGAAGCTAATGGAGAAGTTAGCAAAGCTAACCACGTTGGTAAAAGAGAAGTTTTAAAATAGTGAAATATTTAATTTTTATTTTGGTATTTTTTTTTCCATTAAATATTTTTGCATCATCAAAGTATTTAATAAAAAATAAATTAGAAGAGACAGATAATATATCTTTCAAATTCATCCAAAAAATTGGAAAAAAGACTGAAAAAGGAGAATGCATAATTTCTTATCCAAAAAAAATTTTATGTAGATATGATGATATCTATAATAAAATTTTAGTATCTAATGGAAGATCACTTGTAATTAACAGCAACAAAATTACAAATTATTTAAGGTATCAACTAAAAGATACTCCTCTTAATTTAATTTTAGATAAAAAATTTTTACTAAGTAAATTAGACCAAGTTGAGATGGTTAAAGAGAATGATGAAACATTTTCTTTTGAAATTGAACATAATAATAATTTATTAAGTATTTTTTTTGATAAAAAAAATTATGAAATTAAAGGATGGACAACAACCGATATTTATCAAAACAGAGTTGAAACGAAGTTATTCAATATAGAGGTAAATATGATGATTGATGAAAAATTATTCAGAATTCAAAAATATATTAACTAATATCCAAATTGATAGTTTCAGATTTAAAAATTTTCATGCCTCTTCCCAAATAATTTTTTAAAGCATGTTTGTGATCTAAGGAGCATGTATGAAGCCATACTTTTTTAGTTTTTTTTCTAAACCCTAACTTCAGAGCTTCCGTTAAGAGATATTTTCCATAATTTTTTCCTATGTATTGATCTAAAATTCCAAAATAAGCGACTTCACATTTATTGGTCTCAGGATGGAATAAGAGCTCAAAAAAACCAACTAAATCATCCTTTTCTCTCAATATATATGTTTCTAAATTAGAATTATTTGTATAACTTATCCATTTCTCATCATTCCAAGCAAGGCGATCAATCCAACGGTAACTTTTGCCAATTTGCTTATAAAAAAATTTATTTATTTGAAAATCAGGAGGATTTTTGATTTCAATTTTACAATTAGTCTTAGGCTCAGATGAATTAATTTCATCAAGAGAATTAATTTCCAAATACTTTCTGTCTACTTTGGTTATCACGAAACCATTTTTCCAACTTTTTCACCACCAAATAAATGAAAATGTAAGTGTGGCACTTCTTGGCCACCATAATCACTAATATTGGCAAGAGCCCTATAGCCTTTACCATCAATCGATGAAATTCCCAATTTTTTCGAAACTGTTGTTATTCCTTTCATTAGACCTACTATTTCATCATTTGAAGCATATGAATTGAAGTCATCTAAATCAATATATTTTCCTTTGGGAATTACTAAAGCATGAATTTTTTTTTGAGGATTAATATCATAAAAAGATAAAACATAATCATCTTCATAGATTTTATTACAAGGGATTTCTCCTCTTAATATTTTAGCAAATATATTTTGATCATCGTATTTCATAAAATTTTTTTAAATTATCCTTATAATCTCATTTAGTCTATCGGGTAAAACAAATATTTAAGGAAATTGAGATTTTGGCCATTGATAAATATCAACTTTTCCATTGCATCTTACTCTAAGCTTAAATCCATCTGTCTCAGGATAATAAGCAAATTGACCATCTTTTGGGGGATCACCTATGTACGATAATATTCCTAAATTATAATCTAATTTTTCATATGGACTTTTGGCATAATTAGTAAAATGCTTTACCGTCTCTCCCGCAATTGTTCCAAAATTAGTACAACTAACGTCTCTTGCTGTTCCCTGGGTATTATTTGTATATTGAGTTTTTAAAGATACTTTTCCCTCAATTTCACAAAGCGTCCAATGCTGATTTATTAATCTTTTTAAATCTGCAAAATGTTTCTGACACACTCTATTTTTAGCACCACTTGTGTAGCCACTATAGGCTACTACTCCAACAGCAGCTAGAATACCAATAATTGCAACAACAACTAATAACTCAATTAAAGTGAAACCTTTTTTATTCATTTTAAAATTAAAATACTAATCTAGAGCTACTGCCAACTTTAAAATATACTCGTAATCTCCATTAGAATCTTTGGTATTACAAGGTAATTTGTAACACATTTCTACTGTAGCATTTTTATTTCCTTGAGTGTTAATTATAATATAACCATGTTGTTTATCTTCGTAAGCTGCCCCACCACTTTTTATTGCTTTCTCTGTAGTTCCATCAGATTTGCCAAAAGGATTTTTATAATTGTACTTTTTAAATGCTTCATCAACGTATTGTGCTAT
This sequence comes from uncultured Pelagibacteraceae bacterium, assembly GCA_902538525.1. Taxonomy (GTDB): domain Bacteria; phylum Pseudomonadota; class Alphaproteobacteria; order Pelagibacterales; family Pelagibacteraceae; genus Pelagibacter. The sequence continues at coordinate 17,216 of CACBFA010000006.1, forward strand.
TGTTTGTGCTTTAACACTTCCACATTTAACATTAGTTTGATCAAAAGGATAATGGTTCGGGTCTACATTACAAAGCATTAGCTCGTTAGAAATAAATTTTGATACGCTGCTAAAATTTGCCTTAGCGGCTGCTATTTTAGCACCTGAGGTATATCCACTATATGCAACAACACCAACAGCAGCCAATATACCTATGATGGCAACAACAACTAATAATTCAATTAGAGTAAATCCTTTATTCTTCATTAATTACACCATCCATCTTTCGCAATTAAAACTGGATAATATTCTTTGTGTGTTTTTATCCAAAGTGCTATTTGTTTTTTTGAAGAACCACTTGAACATTCTGTTTCATCAAATCTTATTCTGCCATCTCTATCATTTGTTCCATTTTTTGCAGTATAAACAACTGGATCGGTTTCGCCATAAGGATTTTTCCATTCTAAATCTAGGAAATGATTAATAAATATACTGTTCATAGAATTAATATTTCCAGCATTATTTGAAATGTTGCAATTAATTGATCTTTTGTTGCTTAATTCTAATGTTCCTCCACCTTGAACATCACACAGACCTAAAGAATTTTTTATAAATTTAATAGCTGTTTTATGTTGAGCTAAAGCTGCATTTCTTTTAGCACTAAGTGTATATCCACTATAAGCGACAACACCAACAGCTGCCAGTATCCCGATGATAGCGACAACAACTAATAATTCAATTAATGTAAAGCCATTAGATTGCACAATTATTTTAAACTTACATCTATATCATTACTGATGGAATCATCTGATCCACATCCTTCTTTAAAACAAGCTCTCAATTGTAACTTTGTTCCATTGGTGCTTATGCTGACCTGACCAGGGGTGAAGCCTGTTCGAGATCTAATGCATGGAAGAGAAGTATCATACGGGTTTCGATATGTTTTTAACACACCTTCATCTATTCCTGGCGTGACCGAACCTCTTAAAGATCTTACATTAGCAAGAGCCTGCATTATATTAAATGCCCCTGTTGCCGTATTATAACCTGAGCAGCTTAATTCTCCGTCCATTACATTGGGATTTCCAAGCTGACAAAGTAATAACTCTGTTTCAATATATTTAACCACTGAAGTATAACAGCTTCTCGAGGCTGAAGCTTTTGCGCCACTTGTATAACCGCTATAAGCAACAACACCAACTGCAGCTAAGATACCTATTATTGCTACTACTACTAGCAATTCTATTAATGTGAAACCATTGCGCTTCATTTTAAAAATATTCTATTAAATTATTTAAAATTTTGCATTGTTAAAATATAAGCAACTAATAAGATAATATTTTAAAAAAGAGAGGAAAAATGAATAAATTTAAATCAATTTATAAAGCTATTATTAGCTTAACATTTATTTTTTCATTTGTTCTTACTTCAACAGCTGCTTTTTCAGAGATAGTTGGACGATTATCTGTTCACTGGAGTCCTAAACACCACAGTGCAAAACATGCACAAATTTTTGCAGATGAAGTTAATAAAAGAGCAAAGGGAAAATTAAAAATAGAAGTTTATCCATCTAAACAATTGTTTGGAATTAGAGAAGTAATGGGAGCAGTAACTTCTGGTGCAGTTGAACTTGGAGGTATTGTTGGAGTAGTAAGTTTTCCACCAATTAATAAAAACTTTAATGTTGCTTCATTTCCAGGTTTGTTTAATTCATGGGAACAACAAAGAGGTTTCTTTCAAAACTCACCAAAAGGAAAAGAAATTTGGGGTGAATTGACTAAAAAAACTAATTCAACATTAGTTATGTATAACCCTGTTGGACCTGTAATGACTTTTTCAAGTGCTAAAGAATTAACAGGTATAGATGCTATGAAAGGTCTGAAGGCTAGAAGACTTTTAAAAAGTGAAGAGCCTATGTGGGATGCTTTAGGAGCAAATAGAGTATCTTTACCAACTGGTGAAGTTTATACTTCATTACAAACTGGGATGATTGACACTATTAATAGTCCTCCAGGAAGTATCGAAGCATATAGCTGGTGGGAGTTTTTAAAATACGCTCAAAAGCCTTATCAATATTATGCTGATGCATATATTATGGCTAACTCAACTTGGTTTAATAGTCTGTCTCCAGACTTACAAAAAATCATAATGGATGTTGGAAAAGAAATTGGAAAAAGATCAACTGACTTAATTATGGATACTGGAGAAAGCACTCTTAAAAAATTCCAAGAAAGAGGTGGGGTTGTTACTACACTTTCAGGAGCTGAAAAAGCTAAGTTTGACAAGCTTATGAAAGATGAAGTAATGCCAGCAATGGCTAAAATGATTGATGCTGATGCTTTAGAAGCAGCACAGGCATATGCCAAAAGTAATTAGAAGGAGTTAAACTTTTTCTATAAAGATTATGAGGACATTGCGAGCTATTAATAATTTGCTAGCAAAAGCTGCAATTTCGCTCGCAATGTTCATCGTCTTTTTAATGGTGGCAGCTCTAGCTTTAAGCGCCACAACAAGATTTATTACAGGTACAGGATTTGCATGGTTTATTGAATTACCACCCGTAATGGTGAGTTGGTTGGTATTTCCATTACTTGGTCCTTTATTGAAACAAGGACAACACATTAAAGTAGATTTTCTAAGTCACTATTTGTCAGAAAAATCAAAAAATATTATTGGCACAATTGTAAATTTAATAGCTTTAATTTCTGCATGCGTATTCTTTAAGGCAGGAGTTGATGCAACAACAATGTATTACAATTTAGGACAAATGATGGAATTAGAAATTAATATTCCTATTTGGTGGATGTTTTTAGCTTTTCCAGTTGGTTTTTTAATTTTAGCATTAACATCATTAGAGCTAATTTTAGATAATTTTAAAAAACTTATAAGGAAAGAATAAATGTTTGGTCTAGCTTTTATTATTTCTCTTGTAACATTAGTTATCTCAGTTCCAATATTTTTAGTTTTTGGTTTAGGAAGTTCTTTAGCTGCAATTGCTGGATTAAATTTACCTTGGTCAGTTCTGATTCAAGTTTCATTTGGTGCATTAACAAAACATGTTCTTATCGCTGTTCCACTATTTATTTTTACTGGTATGGCTATGTTAAAAGGAGGCGCTGCATCAAGACTAGTAAAGTTTACAACAACACTTGTTGGACATTGGCCAGGTGGATTGGGTGTTGCTATGGTTATTGCGATGGGTTTCTTTGCAGCTTTTTGTGGATCAATACTTGCAGCAATCACTGCTGTTGGAACAATCATGATGCCAAAGATGATTGAACAAGGTTATCCAACTCCATTTGTTGTGGTACTAGCAGCCTCTGCTGCTCTATTAGAGGCATTGATACCTCCGTCTAATGCAGCCATACTATTTAGTGCTCTAACTAATGTACCTGTATCAAAAACCTTTGCTGCAGGTGTTATACCAGGCTTAGTTCTCCTTGTTTTGATGGTGCTTCTAGTTTTGTTTAAATGCAGGCATATTAGAACAGATGAAAAGGCTTCTTTTAAAGAGAGGATAAGTTCTTTCATAGCTGCATTACCAGCATTGATAACACCAGTGATAATTTTAGGTGGAATTTATGCAGGAATACTAACTCCATCTGAATCTGCTGCTGTTGCAGGAGTATATGCAGTTTTAATTGGATTTTTAATTTACCGTGAACTTACTTTTTCATCTTTAATGAGCTGTTTAAAGGAAACTGCAATCATCACAGCAGTTATTTTTGCAATTATAGCTACTGCTACATTCTTAAGTGTAGTTTTAACTTACACTCAAGCTCCTCAAAAAATTATTACTTTCTTCACAGATAAAGGTGTGAGCGTAAATCTGTTTTGGATAATGCTTGGAGCAATTTGTTTAATTCTTGGAACATTTATTGAAATTGTTCCTGTATTTTATTTAACAGTTCCAATTTTTGCAGCAATCACATTATCGTTCAATCAAAGTTTACTTCATCTTTATGTAGTGTTTGTTGCATTTGCGGGAATAGGAATGATAACACCCCCCGTATGCGTTGGTATTTATACAGCTGCAGGTGTGATCAAAGAAAACCCTGCCAAAGCTTTTAAAGAAGTTCCTTTGTTTACAATCGTTGGTATAATTTATGGAATACTAATGATACTATTTCCAATATTCTCTACCTGGTTACCTAGTAAATTATAAATATCAAATAGATTAAAAGAAGAAATGATAAATTAGTAAACCAAATAAAATTCCCTTGATAAATGATATCCAAGCAAGACCATATTCAGAAACACCGAGTTTTTTCTTCCACCATTGAATTTGTCTTTTTTCAAAACTTATATAGCTTTTGATCATGATTTTTTAACAATTTGATCAAATTTCTTAATGTAATTTAAATATTGTTCATTTAAAACAGAATTTTCTTTTTTAGCTTTTTTTTCATCATAATCCATTGCAGCAAGTTTCTTAATTAATTTCTCTTGATTTTTTTCACCCATAATCAAATCGTTCATTTTACTCGTGCTAGTTTTATACTTTGTCTTTACACTCTCGTCAAAATTAGCAAAATACATGTAACAGGTTCTAACGTTGGCAATTAAATTTTTATCTGTAATACTTTTTGCTGCCATTATACTAGATAATTCTAAGTATCTTTTTTCGTATCTAAGTAATTTAGGATTGTAAATAACATGGCTATCAAATTTAGTTCCATCTTCCAACATTTCGTCACCTGCAATAATTGCTCCCCAATATGGGACCAATTTTCTCCAATTGTTTTTGATATAATCAGCATCATCATTACTTTTTGTGACTTTTTTTTTCTTTCTTAAAAAATCAAAAAATCCCATATTTTTATTTTTTTCTTCTATTTAGTTCTTCCATTACTTCTTCAATTTTTATACCACTTTTTTCAAGATACATGATTAAGTGATATAAAACATCTGCTGCTTCGTGGATTTTGTTAGAGTCTTGTTCTACAGCTTCTATAAGTTCATTTATTTCTTCTAAGACTTTTTCTTTTGCTAAAGACTTATCTTCTAAAAGCTTATTAGTGTATGAGCCTTCAACAGGATTACTTTTTCGCTCTCTTGCAAGGCTAACGAGATCTTCTAATATCTTTAACATTCTAAATCCTAACAGGTATATCTTTTGAAGCCAAATATTGCTTAGCTTCGTTTACTGAATAAGTACCATAATGGAATATAGATGCAGCTAAAACAGCACTTGCACCTGATTTTATTCCATCTACTAAATGATCTAAAGTTCCAACTCCACCTGATGCAATAACTGGAATATTAACCATAGATGAAATCTTTTGCATCAATTCAATATCATATCCTGACTGAGTTCCATCTTTATCCATAGAGGTCACTAATAACTCTCCAGCACCACATTTTTCCATTTTAGAAGCAAATTCTAATGCATTTATGCCAGTTGGATTTCTTCCCCCATGAGTAAAGATTTCCCATCCATCTTCTTTTCTCTTTGCATCAATTGCAACAACAATGCACTGTGATCCAAATTTTCTAGAGCTATCTTCGACAACTTTTGAATTTTGAACAGCTGCTGTATTGATTGATACTTTATCAGCCCCGCAATTAAGTAATTTGTTTATATCATCAATACTTCTAACACCACCACCAACAGTTAAAGGTACAAAACATTTCTTAGAAGTTTTCTCTACCACTTCATAAATAGTATCTCTATTTTCATTTGAAGCAGTAATATCTAAAAAGCAAATTTCATCTGCTCCGCCATCACTATAAATTTTTGCTTGTTCCACAGGGTCTCCTGCATCTTTTAAATCTACAAAGTTAATACCTTTTACAACACGACCATTTTTAACATCTAAACAAGGTATAATTCTATTTTTAAGCATCTATTTCTTTTGCAAGTTCATCTAACTTTATATCTCCATCGTATATAGCTTTTCCAACTATAACACCTTCGATATTATTTAATTTTTTAGCCCTTTTAATATCAGTAATTGATGAAACACCACCCGATATAACTACTGGACAATTAGAAATATCTGCCACTTTTTGTGTTTCTTCAAAATTTGGACTTTGCTTTGTCCCATCTCTATTAATATCTGTGTAAATAATTCTACTAACTCCTGAATTATTTACCTTTTTTAGATATTCGGTTGTCAGTTTGTCTGACTCTTCTGTCCAGCCTGAGATTGCAAGATGACCATCTTTAGCATCTAAACCTAGTGCAATTTGATTTTGAAATTTTTTACATGCTTCTTCTAAAAATTTTCTATCTTTAATGGCAGCACTTCCTAAAATTACTTTTTCAACACCAGCATCGATGTATTTTTGAATAGTTTCATAATTTCTTATGCCACCTCCTATTTCAATCTTAAGATCAAATTTTCCAATAATATCTTGAATAATATCAATATTAATCGGCTCCCCGGTTAATGCGCCATCCAGATCGACTATATGTAAATTTTTAAATCCATTGTCTTTATATTTTCCAGCTTGCTCCACAGGAGACATGTCATATTCAGTTTTATTTTCAAAATCGCCTTTGATTAATCTAACGCACTTTTTATCTTTAATATCTATTGCAGGAAAAATTTTCATTTTAACTTTACCTTAGCTTCGCTAGACATATTCATATTATTTAAATTATCTTTCTTATTTTTTTTTAAATTATTTGGGTTCTGGCATGCAAATAACAGAAAGAATATTATTAATAAGTAATATTTCATTTTACAAATTTATAAAATTATTAATTATTTTAAGTCCTAACTTATCACTTTTTTCTGGGTGGAATTGAGTTCCAAATATATTTTCTTTTTCTACTGCACAAACTATATTTGATGCATAATCTGTTGTTGCAGCAGTGACTGAATTATCATTAGGAACGAATTCGTAACTGTGCACAAAATACATATGAGAATTGTTTTCTATATCTTTAAAAATTTTACTATCTTTAACAATATTTATTTGATTCCAGCCGATATGAGGAAGTTTAAATTTTCCGTTTTGATTATCAATTTTAGATACTTTACCAGAAATCCAACCCAATCCTTTTGTTTCAACTTCTTCATAACCAATATCTGCAAACATTTGAAGCCCTACGCAAATTCCCAAGAGAGGTTTTTTACTATATAACGCAAACTCGCTTAGAGCGTCTATTAAGCCATTTATGCCATTTAAACCGTCTATACAGCTCTTAAAGGATCCCTGCCCTGGCAAAACTACCTTATCACTAGATTTAATTTTATTTAAATCTGAGGTTACTTCGATATTAACTTTATCTTTAGCAACTTCCTTAAAGGAGTTAATTACAGAACTAATATTACCCGATTTATAGTCAACAATTGTGACGTCCATTAATCTTATAAAGAGCCCTTTGTCGAAGGAATTGTACTTTTGTTCCTTGGATCCAATTCTAATGCAGCTCTTAAAGTTCTTGCCAAACCTTTGTAACAAGACTCTATGATGTGGTGACTATTATCACCATAAATATTTTCAACGTGCAAAGTAATTCCAGCAGCTTGTGAAAATGCTTGGAACCACTCTTTAAATAATTCGGTGTCCATCTCGCCAAGTTTTTCAACTTTTAATTTTACATTCCAAATCAAATAAGGTCTGTTAGAAACATCTATTGCAACTCTTGTTAATGTTTCATCCATTGGTAACAGAATGTGAGCATATCTTTTAATGCCTACAAATTTTTTTGAAGCTTTCTTTAAACATTCTCCAATAGCAATTCCAGTATCTTCTGTTGTATGGTGAAGATCAATGTGTGTGTCACCTTTAGCTTTAACAGTTAAATCCATTGATGAGTGTTTGGATAACTGCTCGAGCATGTGGTCTAAAAAACCTATTCCTGTGTCAACTTTGTACTTACCTTTGCCATCAATATTAAGGTCAACACTGATATTGGTTTCTTTTGTTTTTCTAGCAATTTTTGCTTTTCTTTTCATAATCTAAATTAGGTATATAGGTATTTTTGATTATATCAATAATACTAAGACTGGTCTTGAACTATTTAAATTCATATCCATTTATAGTCTATGACAACAATTGTACTTGTAAGAAAAAATAATGACGTGGTTGTGGCCAGTGATGGTCAAGTTAGTATGGGTAATACTGTAATTAAGAAAACTGCTAACAAAGTTCGTAAAATTGAGAAAAGAAATGTGATCGCAGGTTTTGCAGGATCAACGGCAGATGCGCTTACTTTGTTTGAGAGACTAGAGTCAAAACTTGAAAAACATGCAGGGAACCTGACAAGAGCTGCTGTAGAATTAGCAAAAGATTGGCGTACAGATAAATATTTAAGAAGATTAGAAGCTTTAATGGCAATAGGCGATAAAGAAAAAAGTTTTATAATTTCTGGAACAGGTGATGTTCTTGAACCAGAAGGTGATGTTATTGGAATTGGTTCAGGTGGTAATTATGCTTTGGCAGCTGCAAAGGTATTAATGGATACAGAGATGTCTGCAGAGGAAATTGCAAAAAAATCAATTAAAGTTGCATCTGATATTTGTGTATTTACCAATGACAATCTTAGTATGGAGAAAATATAATGGAAAAATCAAATGTTACATCTTTTCCAAAAGGCAAAGTTGCAAAAGAGAAGACTACAATTTCAAATTCATTATCACCAAGAGAAATTGTTTCAGAATTAGACAGATTCGTTGTTGGGCAAAATAAAGCTAAAAGGGCTGTTGCTATCGCTTTAAGAAATAGATGGAGAAGACAAGCATTAGAAGATGATATGAAAGATGAAGTTCTTCCAAAAAATATTTTAATGATTGGACCAACTGGTGTTGGTAAAACTGAAATCTCAAGAAGACTCTCAAAATTAGCAGAAGCACCCTTTGTAAAAGTTGAGGCTACAAGATTTACAGAAGTAGGATATGTGGGACGTGATGTAGAACAAATTGTAAGAGATTTATTAGAAATCGCAATTGCAATGGAAAAAGTTAAGAAAAGAAAAGAAGTTCATGCTCAAGCACAAAAATTAGCTGAAGATCGAGTATTAGATGCTCTAGTTGGTAACAAAGCAAGTGTTGCAACAAGAGAGAGTTTTAGAAAAAGACTAAGAGATGGAGATCTAGATGATAATGAAATTGAAATAGCTGTTAACGAGTCTAATCAAATGCCATCATTTGAGATACCTGGAATGCCTGGTGCAAATGTTGGAATGATAAATATCTCTGACATGCTTGGGAAATCTATAGGTCAAAAGCCAAAAAAAAAGAAAATGTCAGTAAAAGAATCTCATGAAATATTAATAAACGAAGAGTCTGATAAACTTATTGAGCAAGATAAAATTATAAAATCAGCAAAAGATTCGACAGAAAATAATGGTATAGTTTTCTTAGACGAGATCGATAAAATTTCAGCAAGAACAGATAGAGTTGGTGGAGATGTTTCAAGAGAAGGTGTGCAAAGAGATTTATTACCATTAATAGAAGGTACAACGGTTAGCACCAAATATGGACCTGTTAAAACTGATCATATTTTATTTATTGCGTCAGGAGCTTTTCAGTTAGCAAAACCCTCTGATCTTTTGCCAGAATTACAAGGTAGACTCCCTATAAGAGTTGAATTAGACGCTTTAAACAGTGAGGATTTTATAAGAATATTGAAAGAGCCAGATAACAGTTTAATAAAACAATACAAAGCACTTTTAAAAACAGAAAATGTAGATTTAGAATTTACAGAGGATGGAATTAATACAATTGCTCATATTGCGAGTGAAGTCAATTCCTCTGTAGAAAATATAGGCGCAAGAAGATTGCATACAATTATAGAACGCGTTTTAGATGAAATTAGTTTTACAGCTACAGACAGAGCTGGTGAAAAAATAACTGTTGATGGAAAATATATCAAAGATAATATTGGTGAATTAGTAAAAGACACTGATTTATCAAAGTTTATTTTATAGTTTTAAGAAAAATATCAAAATTACCTTTTGAAGGACTGTTTACAGAATTAAAATCAATTTTAATTATTTTTTTCATCAATTCAGAATTATTTTTTATATATTCAGGAACAGAATGTTTTAAAATACTAAGATCTGAAGATTGATATGGGTCATCTATATTTTTTGACCTCATTCCCTTTCCAGTAATCACATTTATTTTTTTAACACCATCTAGAAAAGAGTTTTCAATAAATCTTGAAATTTCTTTATTAGCTTCCTCAAGTGTGTATCCATGTAAATCAATTGATCTAACCATAATCTTATTATTTAGTGGATGATCTATATCTTTACTCTGAATTTTGTCAGAACTATCTATAAAATTCTGCCAATCTTTTTTATCTTTGTCTGAAAGCTTATTTGTCAAGCTTGAGTATCAATTAATAACCAATTAGGGTTTGAGGATCTACTATCTTTAGAGAACTTCCAAGTATCTAATACTTTCTTTATTTTTTCTGGATCACCAGATATAACCTTGTTATCTTTATCTTTAACACACGAAATTATCTCACTCACAAATTCAACTGTTACTTCAAGCATATTTTTATTCTGCTCATGTTGCTTTACTTCTGCAGAACTTATTCCAATAAATGTTGTTTCAGATAAAAGCTTTTTACTTTCCCTATCTTTGATTGCATCTTCAAACTGTTGATAGACACTTTTGTCCAAAAGAGATTTAATATCTTTTAGAGTTCCCTTTGCAAAGTTTGTTATTATACTTTCGTAAGCAATTTTAGCTCCTTTTACAAATTCCTTTTGTGCATTGTCATCAAATGTATTTGCATTTAAGTCAACTTTTGGTTTTGCAGGAGGAGCTTCGTGCGCAAAACTTGAATCAATATCTTCTTCAAAACCCGTTTTTTTTCCTAGAATTCCTCTTAATCTAAGAAAAATAAAACCAGCAATCATTGCAAGAAGTATAATATCAATGTACTCGAAGCTATAACTCATATATGTATAATATTTACTATGTTGATAAATTTCAACCTGGTAATTAGATTATAGACAAATGAACACAGCACTAATTTTAATTATTGGGATACCACTCATTGAAATCTACTTATTTATCAAAATTGGATCACAAATAGGAGCTTTTAATACTGTTTTATTAATATTAATCACTGCCATATTAGGAGTTACTTATGCAAGATATGAAGGTTTTAATACAATTAAATCAGGCATGAGCCAACTTATAAAAAATGAGTTACCAGTTTATGAGTTATTTAGTGGTGCTACACTTGCATTTGCAGCAATATTATTAATTATTCCAGGTTTTGCTACTGATTTAATTGGATTATTATTAATTATACCCTTTACCAGAAAAATAATATTAAACAAATTTATTAAACGTAAGAATTATAAAAAGAAAAATGATACAGAGTATATAGATGGTGATTATGAAGACTTAAGCGATGATAATGACAAAAAAATATGAAATAATATTAAAATATATCAAAGATCTATCAGTCGAAATACCTAACGCTGAAACATTCATTTTTAGTAGAGAGTATATTACTAAATATTCACTTGGAATTAATATAACTACAAAACCTCTTAAAGATGAAATGATAGAAGTAATTACAAAAATTAACTATAAAGACCCTTCTGAAAATAAAAGAAAGTCTTATTTTGAAATACTTTACGCAACAGTAATAAAAATTAAAGATAAGAAATTAAAGAAAACTGAGTTAGAAAAAATAATTCTTTGCGATGTTCAGAACGATATATACCCAGATTTAGAAAGAATTTTTCTAAATGTTATAAAAGAGTCTGGTTTTCCCGATTTAAAGCTAGAAAAAAAAGTTGATTTTGAAAAACTTTATCAACAAAAAACCAATTAATAAAAGTTTTTTTTCAAATTATTTTTTAAAAAATTTTTGTGCTGTGTAATTTCTTCTTTTGAAATTTGAATAACCTTTTTTGAATAACTTTTAACTGTATCTAGATTAATATTGTTTTTTTCAATCTCATTTTGAAATTGGAAAATTGGCTCTTTTTGGCCAATTAAATTTATATAAACTTTAGATAGTAATTCGCAATCTATTAGAGCGGTATGTTTAACCCTTTTTGAGTTATCAATTTTGAATCTTTTACATAAAGCATCTAAACTTATACTAGATCCAGGAAATTTGTTTCTAGCAATTTCTAGAGTATCAACAACATTATCTTTTAGGATTTTTTTTCTATTAATTAATGATAATTCATTATTTAAATGCGCTATATCAAATTCTGCATTATGAATTATTATCCTTTTCCCCTCAATAAACTTTAAAAATTCATCCGCTATTTCTTTAAATTTTTTTTTATTAGATAAAAATTCATCCGTGTAACCGTGAACTTTAAGCGCACTTTCTGATACTTTTCTCTCTGGGTTAAGATAGCAATGAAAAGTCTCTTTTGTTGGAATTAAATTATCGTACTCGATACAACCAATTTCAACAATTCTGTGTCCGTCTCTTACTGATAATCCTGTCGTCTCAGTATCAAGTACTACTTCTTTCATATAAAATTTTCTTCTTTAGTAAATTAATTTTACTTTTCATTATATTTGGTGGAAAATTATTATCGATAATATATTTTGCAAATTTTCTCTTTTTTGACAGAAATAATTGTTTTTTCTTTAAATTTTTTAAAACTTTTAGACTAAAATTAGGTCTTTTTTTAAGTCTTCTTAAAACCTTGCTCTTCTTTGCGCTAACAAATATTAAAATATCGTCTTTTTCATTTAAATTGTTCTCAATTAATAAAGGAATATCAAGAATAACCATTTTTTTTTTAATATTTTTTTTTAAAAAAATTTTCATGTTCTGCCTTACAAGCGGATGAACAACGGATGAAATTTTTATTAAATTTTTATTATCATGCTTAATTGCCTTTAATAATTCACTTTTTTTTATTGGGAATGATCTGATAAAATTTGGTAGTTTTTTTTTTAGTTTTGAAAAACATACTCTACTGTTCTTGTAAAGAATATTGACTTCTCTGTCTGCATCAAAAACTGGGCAACTGAATAATTTAGCTACAAAAGACTTGCCCGATCCTATGTCTCCCATTAATCCTATTCTAATCATTTTTAGTTATATGCACCTACCACCATCTACCTCTAATATAGAGCCCGTTATCATACTTGCTTCATCAGAACATAAAAAACATGCGGCATTTCCCATGTCTTGAGGTGTAGAAAATCTTCCTATGGGTATTGTAGATAAGAAGGCCTTCTTTTTTTCAGGAGTATCTCCACCCATAAATGACTTTAGCAAAGGTGTAACTCCGGCAACTGGAGCTATCGCATTCACTCTTATATTGTGAGGTGCAAGCTCTATAGCCATTGCTTTTGTTGCTGTTATCATCCAGCCTTTACTCGCATTGTACCAGTTTAGTCTTGGCCTAGGTGATAAACCTGCAGTTGATGCTACGTTTAAAATTACACCTTTTTTTAATTTTTTCATTCGCGGAAGAAAATATTTTGCACTTAAATAAACAGATTTAGCATTTACTTTGAATACTTTATCAAATTCATTGTTCGTTACAGTTTCCATGTTTTTTGGTTTATGTGTTATACCAGCATTATTAACAATTATATCGATTGTTTTATATTTTTTGTAAGAATATTTTAACAAAGATTTAAAATTTGAATCTTTTGAAACATCAGCAACAAAATTATCTTGGTTTAAGGATTTTGAAACTTTTTTTAATAAATTTGAATTAATATCTACTAATATTAACTTTGCCCCTTCTTCTGTAAATTTTTTAGCTATTCCTTTTCCAAAACCTGATGCTGAACCTGTAATAATTGCTACTTTATTTTTTAATCTCACAATTTTTAACTTTTTAAAAAATTTATTAAATCTTCATTAATAATCGGATCAATATTATGCCAAATGTAAAATGCTCTTTGTGCTTGGAATAAAAACATATTTAGGCCATTTTCATAAGTATTTCCCTCAATTTTCGCAGCATCAGAAAATTCTGTTTTATAAGGTTCGTATATAACATCATAATATAATTTGTTTCTTCCAGTTTTTGTAAAATCTATTCCAAATTTATCATTTTCTTTTAATCCTAAGCTCGTAGCATTGATTATCATGTCAAAATCAACCATTTCACCCCAATCTAAAATATTCAAATCTTTAAATATACTTTTTAAAGCCTCTGCTTTTTCTTTAGTTCTATTACTTAAAATAATCTTTGATGCATTCATTTTTTTTAACGCATACACTATTGAAGGAACCACACCTCCTGAACCTAATATTATTACAGTCTTATCTTTAACATCATAATTTAATTTTTTTATGCTGATTTCAAAACCATCAATATCTGTGTTATGTCCCACTAAATTACCGTTGTGTAAAGAAATTGTATTAACCGATTGTGTTCTTAATGCATGACCACTTAGGACATCAATATAAGGTATAACTGTTTTTTTATATGGAACCGTCACATTTAATCCATCTAATTTTTTTTCTTTTAAGTTTTTAAATAATTCAGGCAAATCACTTTCTTGAGTTTCTAATTTTCCATAAATCGCTTCAATATTATTATTTTTTAGCCAGTGATTATGAAGTTTTGGTGATAAAGAATGTTCAATAGGATTTCCAATTACTAAAAATTTTTTCATTTATAATTACTCACATATTTTTTTATATTTTTAACTGGCAAACCCATAATTGTATCTTCGTCTCCTTCTATATTAATAAATAAATTTCTTCCCTCCCCTTCAATTTGGTAAACATTGTAAGAAAATAGGGCCTTATCTGATATTTTTTTCAAATAATTAATTAATTCTTCATCAGAAAGTGTTTTCATAGTTAAATAAGCTTTGTCAGTATAATTCCAAATCATTGATCCATTTTTAGATATACAAACCGAACTAATTAAAGAGTGCTTTTTACCATTTAATTTTTTTAAAATACTTAGTGCTTCATCTCTATCTTGTGGTTTTGATATCAATTCTCCATCAAGATCTATTACACTGTCTGCACCCAAAACAATAACATCATGAAACTTGTTACTTACTTTGTTTGCTTTTAATTCTGCTAAATTTTTTGATATTATTTCGGGACTTGCGCCTTCTTTTATTAAACTTTCTTTTACAGGTTCTTCGTCAACATTAGATGGCTGAACATTGCAAATAAAGTCATTTTTTTTCAATATTTCTTCTCTGACCTTGCTTTTTGAAGCTAAAATAATCTCAAACATTTTTGTTTTGTATTTCAAAAATTTTAATTATTGACGCTGCAGTCTCTTCAACAGATTTTCTAGTCACATCAATTACAGGCCATTTATTTTTCTTAAATAATTTCTTAGATTGATCAACTTCGTCTCTGATTTTTTCTAAATTAGTATAATCAGTAGCTTCATTTTCTTTTAAAGAATTAAGTCTATTCCTTCGAATATCAAATAATCTTTCTGCTTCCGTTGTTAATCCAATTACACAAATATTTTTTGTTTCTGCAACCCCCTTTGGTATGCTCATTTCATTAACCAATGGTATATTAGAAGTTTTTAATCCTTTATTTGCTAAGTAAATTGAGGTTGGGGTTTTGCTGGTTCTGCTAACACCAACCAAGATAATATCAGATTCTAGTATGTTTTCTGTATTATTTCCATCATCATGATTCATTGTAAATTGTATAGCTTCAATTCTTTTATAGTAGTCTTCATCTAGAACATGTTGAGCACTTGGTAGATGAGTCGCTTTTTCGTTTAATATTTTAGAAAAATTTAGAATTAGATCTCCCAAAACACCAAAACAAGGAATTTTTTTCTTGTTGGCCTCATCGGCTAAAAACTTAGCTAGCTTACTATTTACTACAGTATATAAAATTATTGGGCTTTCTTTTTCTTTAGCGCCGTTGAGAATTGATGAAATTTGATTTTCTGTTCTTGTAAATGAAAATTGATTTAAATCATAATTAAAATTATTGAATTGAGCCTTAAGTGCCATAAATATTCTGTCAAGTGTTTCTCCAGTTGAGTCAGAAATTAAATAAACTTGGTGTGTATTTTTCATGTATAATTTGTCAACAAAGTATTACTAAAATTAGAGATATTTTCAATTAAGCAACAACTGCCAGTTTTTTGTTATTTGTGATCATTTAGTTAACATATTTATAAATGTTAATATCTTATCAACAATTTTATAACTATTTAAGATGATCAAATAAAGCTTCTTTTTCGGGAGTTTTTTTTCATATTAAATGTATAAAAAGTGAAAAAAGTGTTGAAATTGAGTAATTTACGTTATCTACAAATCATACTAATAATAATTCTAAATATATTATTCTTATTATAAATGACACCAATAAAAAATTGTATATTAAACAGAGACACAAGCTTTAATCCTATCTGGCTTATGAGGCAAGCAGGAAGATATCTGCCTGAATTCAGAGAAATTAGAAAAAAAAATACAAATTTTATAAAACTGTGTTTAGATTCAAAGCTATCAGAGGAAATAACACTGCAACCAATTGAACGATTTGATTTTGATGCTGCAATTATCTTTTCCGATATTCTTATGATTCCATATGGACTTGGGCAAGAAGTAGAATTTAAAAAAAACTTTGGTCCTAATCTTGGGAATATAGATTTAGATAAATTTGAAAAATTGAATGATGAATTTTTAACAAATAAATTATCACCCATATATGATTTGTTAAAAAATTTAAGTAAGAACGAAAAAGTTAAGAATAAAGATTTGATAGGTTTTGTCGGAGCTCCATGGACGTTGTTGGTATATATGATTAATAAAGTTTCGCCTAAAAGTGGTCTTTCTAATTCATTTTTTAAAAACACTACTTTAATAAATAATCTACTTAATATTTTAGATAAATTTATCAAACTACATATTAAGAACCAAGTAAGAGCCGGGGCTACAATAATACAAATATTTGATAGTTGGGCTGGATTAATAAAAACTGATTTTGATAAATATTTATACAAACCAACATTATCTTTGGTTGATTATACAAAAAACCTTGGTGTGCCTGTAATTTGTTTTCCAAGAGGTATAAAAAACTACGTTGAATTCAGCAAAATTGTAAAACCTAATATGATAAATATAGATTATAATACAGATCCAAAAAAATTAATTGATGATATTGATATTCCAATACAAGGAGGGTTAGATCCTAAAATTTTATTAACAGATAGGAATAATTTAAAAACTCAAACAAGAAAATATCTAGAAATTTTTAACAATCATCCTTATGTATTTAATTTAGGTCATGGTATTCTTCCTGAAACAAAAATTGAAATGGTAGAAGAATTAGTAAGAGTTGTTAGGGATTTTAAATGAATATAGATCATCCAAAAATTAACTATGGAAAAACAGGTGTTTTAATCATTAATCTAGGTACCCCAGACTCAACCAGCTGGTTAGATATTAGAAAATATTTAAAAGAATTTTTATCAGATAGAAGAGTCATAGAAGCAAACCCAATTTTATGGCAAATAATTTTAAACGTATTTATACTAAACCTAAGACCATCTAAAACTGCTAAGGCTTATAAAGAGATATGGATGAAAAAAGAAAATATGTCACCACTTTTATACTATACTCAGAAACAATCAGAAAAAGTGAGAAATCTAATATCAAATGAAAATTTAATTATAGACTTTGCAATGAGATATGGAAACCCAAGTATAAAAAGTAAAATTAAAAAATTGCATGACGATGGCTGCGAAAATCTCATAATACTGCCTTTATATCCACAATATGCGGCAGCAACTACAGCAACAGTTTGTGACGAAGTTTATAGGACTTTAATGAAAATGAGGTGGCAACCATCTTTAAAAATTATACCTCATTATGAGTCGGATCCTTTGTATATTGATGCTTTGGTTAAATCTATCAATGATAAAATCGAGAAAATTAACTGGAGACCAGATTTAATATTGGCATCTTACCACGGAATACCAAAAAAATATTTTGATAAAGGTGATCCATATCATTGTTATTGCCATAAAACCACAAGACTAATATCTGAAAAGTTTAATTCAATTGAGATTAAAACAACTTTTCAATCAAGATTCGGTCCTGAAGAGTGGTTGCAGCCTTATACTGATAAAACTTTAGAAAATTTACCAAAAGAAGGAAAAAAAAATGTGCTTGCAATTTGCCCTGGATTTTCTTCGGATTGTGTAGAAACACTGGAAGAAATATTAATCCAAGGAAAAGAAAGTTTCATTGACGCCGGAGGGGAAAATTTTGATATGATACCATGTTTAAATGATAGTGACGGTCATATAAAACTTATAAAAAACCTTATTCAAAAAAATATTTAAAAAATGGATGATTTAATTATCTATTCATCGACTGATGGGCAAACAAAAAAAATATGTGAAACGATTAAGGAAAATTTGACATCAGGTAATAAATTTCAATTAATTTCATTAGATGAGGCTTTACATTTTAATTTGGAGAAATGTGAAAAAATTATAATAGGAGCAAGTATTAGATATGGAAGGCATAATAAAAAAGTCATAGATTTTATTATTAAAAATAAAAATATTTTAAAATTAAAAAAAACTGCTTTTTTTTCTGTTAATGTAGTAGCTAGAAAAGAGGAAAAAAGTACAGCAGAAACCAATCCATATATTCTTAATTTTTTAAAAAAAACAAATTGGAAGCCAAATAAACTTTCCGTATTTGCTGGTAAAGTTGATTATCCAAATTATAATTTTATCAATAAAATT
This sequence comes from uncultured Pelagibacteraceae bacterium, assembly GCA_902538525.1. Taxonomy (GTDB): domain Bacteria; phylum Pseudomonadota; class Alphaproteobacteria; order Pelagibacterales; family Pelagibacteraceae; genus Pelagibacter. The sequence goes on from CACBFA010000006.1 coordinate 35,811, forward strand.
GTTATCAGATTCATAATGATGATTACCAAAGGCCCAACAGATATAAATAATTCTTATGAGTTCACAAACTGGGAAAATGTGAGGAAATTCGCAAAAGAATTGGAAAAAATGTAGATTTTGGGAAATTTTTGAATAATCTAGGGTTGAAATCGCTAATCACTTAACTATATTAATACTATCTAACTAATTAATCCCCACATTATGAATATACAAGAATTAAAAGAAAAAAGTTCAGAAAAGCTAATCACAGAAGCTGAAAATCTCGGAATTGAAAACGCAAGCACATTAAGAAGACAGGAAATTTATTTTGCAATATTGAAAAAACTAGCAGAGAAAGGCGAGGAAATTACCGGTGGAGGAGTGCTTCAGTTATTGCAAGATGGTTTTGGTTTTCTTAGAGCAATTGAGTCAAATTATTTACCTGGAGCGGACGATATTTATGTGAGCCCAAATCAAATAAGAAGATTCGGATTACGAACAGGCGATACAGTAGAGGGACCAATTAGAGCACCTAAAGATGGAGAAAGATATTTTGCTTTACTTCAAGTTAGCAAAATAAACTTTGAAGAAACAGAAAAGTTTAAACATAAAATTGCTTTTGATAATTTAACTCCACTTTATCCAAACAAACAATTAGTTATGGAAGTGGAAACTATTAAGACGGATAAAAAAATTGATTTAACACCAAGATTAATTGATTTAGTAAGTCCAATTGGAAAAGGCCAAAGGTCTTTAATTATATCACCGCCCAAAGCTGGCAAGACCATGATACTACAAAGTATCGCCAATTCAATTACAGCAAATCATCCTGAATGTTATTTGATGGTTCTTTTAATAGATGAAAGACCAGAGGAAGTTACAGATATGCAGAGAACTGTAAAGGGAGAAGTTATAAGTTCAACTTTTGATGAACCTGCTCAAAGACATGTGGCTGTAGCAGAAATGGTAATAGAAAAAGCTAAAAGATTGACCGAGCATAAAAAAGATGTAGTTATTCTTTTAGATTCGATTACTAGGCTGGGAAGAGCGTATAATGCAGTAGTACCAAGCTCTGGTAAAGTATTAACTGGTGGAGTAGATGCCAATGCACTTCAAAGGCCTAAAAGATTCTTTGGTGCCGCAAGAAATATTGAGGAAGGTGGATCGTTGACAATTATAGCAACAGCACTAATTGATACAGGTAGCCGAATGGATGAAGTAATTTTTGAAGAATTTAAAGGTACTGGAAATAGCGAAACTATATTAGACAGAAAAATTTCAGAAAAAAGAATATTTCCAGCAATAGATATAACTAAGTCAGGAACAAGAAGAGAAGAGTTAATATTTGAAAAAAATGATCTTCAAAAAATGAATGTTTTAAGGAGAATAATTGCTCCTATGGGTTCAATGGATGCAATTGAATTTATCAATTCAAAATTGAAGGATACCAAAAATAATTCTGACTTCTTTAATTCAATGAACAAACCATCTTAAGATTTAAGAATATCGGTATAAATATCTTCCAAATCTTTAGTAAATTTTGTGTTATTGAATAATATACTCTTTGAGCTCTTTTCTTTTACTTTTTTTTTTAATTTTTTAAAGTTGGTATGATTCAACCCTAAATTCACTGCTAAATTCTCATAGTCTTTTAAATCTTCAGTTACTAACTCATCGAGATCGTTGGTACTTAAAATACTTGATAAAACTCTAGATGCAAAACTTTTCCCCTTTAAAGTTATCATGGGTAGACCCATCCTAAGCGCATCACTTCCAGTAGTATGAGCGTTGTAAGGGAATGTATCCAAAAACAAATCAGCTAAATTTAATCTTTTTAAATGCTCGCTATGCTCAATACTTGATGCAAATATTATTCTATCTTTGTTTATTTTAACCTTGCTTGCTTCAAGTAAAATATTCTTTTTTGCATCCTCATTTGTCAAATATAACCATAGCACACTATTTTCCACTCTTTTCAATATTTTCATCCAGGATAGAAAAATTTGTGGAGTTATCTTGTTATGATTATTAAAACTACAGTAAATGAATTTATTTTCTGGTAGATTAAAATCACCTCTACTATAATTTTTTTTTGAAATTAAATCATTGGTTGGATTTGATTGATAACAATTTGGTAAATACAAAACTTTTTCTGTATAATTTTTTTGTTCTTTTTCGGGAATAATATTCTTGTCAGTTAAGATATAATCCATGAAATGAGCTCCTGTTGTTCCTGGATATCCTAAATAATTTACTTGGTTTCTGCCTACTCTTTCTGCAAACAATCCCATTCTATTTTCAGCTGTATGTCCACATAAATCCACAGCTATATCAATACCAATTTCTTTACAAAGATTAGCAACATTTTTGTCAGAAATATTGTCAATATAATTAAATTTCTTAAAATATTTTTTTATTTTATAGTGGCTTTCGCTTCTTGTCTTAAGTCCAAAAGAGAAAGCATAAATTTCAAAATTATTTTTGTCGTGGTTTTTAAATGTATCCTGCATTAAATGTAAAACAGGGTGATTTGAAAAATCAGGCGAAAAGTAACCTATCTTTGGTATTTTATTTTTAGTTTTTATGATGTTAATTGAATATTTATTATATTTTTTTTTTATATAATTCTCAGATAATTTTCTATGGAACTCCGGGTTGTCTGATGCACTTAGAAATAAAAATGGATCTGTAATGCTGTTGTTTGTTATAGAGCTTTCAATAATTTTTTTTTCCTCATCAAAAGTCTCCCAATTACAAATGTTCATATTGAGATGCAGAATTTTACCATTTATAAAGTCGAAATATGGATCTATTTCCTTAACTTTCAGATAATTTTTTTTTGCTTCATTATAATTTTTTAATTCCTGGTAACATGTGCCTATATTTAAATACGCATCTAAATAATTTGGGTTTAGCTGAATTGCTTTTTTATAATTTCTGATTGCTTCTTCTTTATTCCCCATATCATTAAATGTATTCCCAGTATTATTGAAAGCCTCTGAGTAATTTGGTTTTAATTCAATAGCTTTTTTAAGAAACTGTAATGATTTATCAAAATCTTTTAATTTTCTAAAAATTATTCCTTGGTTATTATAAGCTTGAGCAAAATCTTTTTTAATTTTTAATGCTTCATTAAAATTTTCTTTTGCTTTTTCAAATTCAAATATTTCCTTAAAAGCGATCCCCAAATTGTTAAAGATCATTGGATTAGAGGTCTTGCTTTCTAGAGATTTCTTTAAATACTTGATTGAGTTTTCAAACGCTCCACTTTGTAAATAGGCAGTGCCTAAATAAAAGTTAACTTCAGGATCGTTCTCTTCAATATCAATTATTTTTAAATATGTATTAATTGCAGATATTAAATCTCCATTTTGATGGTACTCTTTTGCTTTTTTTAAAACATCTTTAAAATTTTTTTCTATCACTTGTAATTTTAAATAAAACTTTTATTAAATTCTTTTTTTCTAAAATCTAATTGTTTTATGATCTCATTTTCTATCTGATCAGATTTTAATACTTTTTCATTTAGTTTTTTATAATCAAGATCATCAATTTTTTTAGCATAATAAATCCAGTTATTTATTATTAATATATCGTTTAAATTAGCTCCTTTTAAACTAGTTTGTCTTTTAGCATTTAAATCTCTAAGGTATTTTGATTTGTTATTATCAATAATATTTTCTTTTTTTTTCCATTCTTCATTGTATTTCATAAAATCATTTGAAGTTTCATCAAGTACTTTATAATTTGGATGCTCAATACCATATTCCGTACAGCCTCTTTTAATTTCAATTTTTAGTTTTCCTTTTATATTTCTATTTAATGCTTTCTCCAAAACACTTTGGGCAGTTTTTGCACTCTCATATCCTGAACAAAATATTAGACCCTTATAAGTTCCGCTGGCAATTGTTCTAAGTTCAATCATACATTTACGAGAATTATTCTCAGCCAAATCAATATTATCAAAAATAAAATATAGTCTTAGAAAATCTAAAATAGACTTTAATTCGACCTGAACTTTATAACATCCAAAGCAATATTGAGGAATTATTTTAAATTGATTGAATACATCAAAGTGTCGGTCACACCTCAAGTTTATAGTATTACTCCTCCAAATTTGAGTATCATAAAAATTATAATCTTTTAAATATTTATTTACTAATTCATTACAACTTTTGTAAAAGTTTATTACTTCTTGATCAGAAATTTTTTCAGTAGCACTTGGTATTTTTATTTTTTTTATTTTATTGTTTAAATCTGTCAATGAATTAACCTCTGGATTGGATGGATTTATATATCTTAAAATTTGGATAATATTTGTTTTAGTTGTATTATTTTTTGGATCTATCTCTGCCGCTTTACAATAATTTTTAACTGCATCCTCAAGATTTCCTAGATCACTTTGAGCGCTTGCTAAATTATTATAACCTGATGCATAATCAGGTTTAATATTTAAAACTTTTTTGTACATCTCAATAGCTTTAAGAAATTCACCTTGTTTTAAATAAAAATTACCTAAATTATTGCAAACAGGTAAAAAATTATTGTTAATATTGTATGCTTTATTTAGAAAAAATTTAGCTTTTTCAAAATCTTCAATTGACATATAAGATGATCCAAGACTGTTTAGAACTTCAATGTCATTACTGTTATTTTCATAAGCTACTCGAAAATATGTAATAGCATCTTTTTTTTTATTTAAATTTGTACAGATTAGACCTAAAATTACATTTGCGTTACGATTTTTATAATCGATCTTGATTATTTTCTTTAAAAAAATTTCACTTTTACTGTAATTTTTATTTTGGAAATTCATTAAACCACAATAAAATAAAGCCTCAATATTATTTGGGTAGATCTTTAATACTGAATTAAATTCTTCTTCAGATTTTTTGAAATTTTTTTCTTTAAAATAACGAATTCCATTATTAAATGAATTTTCAAAATTATTATTCGGCATATACCATAAAACAAATATCCAAATTAACTTAATTTATAAGTATCCTAATTCTTTCATCTCTTTTGTAAATTCGCCTTCAATTTTTTCTTTGATGTCATCTCTTAATAATTTTTTCCATCTGTTGTTAAATCCAAGATTAAAAAAAACCTTTTTCTTTTTATCTTTCTTTGAAAATAAAGCCTCATCGAAACCTTCATTTTTTTCTTTATTTTTTAGAACACTAAAGTTAGTTGTTTCAATAGCTCTTTCTAATTTTTCTTTATCAACTCTTTCTGTTCTACTTAACAAAGTATTAGTGAATACGATTATATCTCTAAATGTTTCATACTTTTCTTTTTCAAAATCCTCATATCTTATAACAAGTTTTCTAAAATTTTTGGACTTACACCATGAATTGTAATGACTAGACCAATTACTAAGTAGTACCCATGTTCTATAATCTTTACTGTCTGGATCCATCGTATTTTTGTGAGGGTCTGTTAAGAATTTTAAAGCTTCATCTAAATTTAACTCGAAGTGATTCATTACAGATGTAATTACATTTCTTGGATCTCTGACAATATAAATTCCCCCTAGCGTATACTCAGGTGAAGTAAATGGCTGCCCTTTATAGAAGCCTAAACAACTATGAGTTTTTAAGAATAAAGCTTTTTTTTTCTCCTTAATTTTTTTCTGTCCTAATATCCAATTCCTCGATGCTTCATCAACATTTTCGAATTCACTTTCAAAAAAATCATTAGATGGAAATTGTTTTATATTTTTGAGTAATCCAAAATTAAAATCTCCGTCTTTGGAAAAATAGTATGCTGATAGCAAAGACCTAACATAGGTATTTCCACTTTTGGGGTATGATGCAATCCAAATAATCATAGAAAAATTTATATATTTAAACACAATACTAGCTATAATTAGTTTAATGACAATATACGCACTATCATCTGGACCAGGTATAGCAGGAATTTCAGTTATAAGGGTTTCAGGGTCAGCTACTAAAGAGGTAATATCAAAACTAACAAATAAAAATTTACCAATACCAAGAATAGCTACAAGGCGAAAATTCAATAAAATCAACAAAAATCAGTTAATTGATGAGGGAATTTTAATATGGTTTCCTGCCCCTCAAAGCTATACAGGTGAGGATATGGCTGAATTTCACGTGCATGGTAGCAAAGCAGTTGTTGAAGCTATGCATATGTCAATTTCGAATATTGATGGTTGTAGATTGGCTGAACCAGGTGAATTTACAAAAATTGCTTTTCAAAACGGAAAAATAAACTTGTTAGAAGCGGAGAGTGTTGCTGATTTAATATCCTCAGAAACTGAAATTCAAAGACAACAGGCTGTCATGATTATGTCAGGCAAAAGCTCAAAAAAGTTTAATTATCTTAGAGATAAACTTTTAAAAATTTTATCAAATGTTGAAGCTAAAATAGATTTTCCGGAAGAGGATTTGCCTGATAATATTTTGAGGAGTATTCATCAAGGTATAAAAAGCATTAGAGAAGAAATTGAAAAAATTTTAGATGATCAAAAAATTGGAGAAAGAATAAGAGAAGGATTTAAAATTGCTATTATTGGCCCAACTAATGCTGGCAAATCTTCTCTGCTAAATTATTTGTCAAAAAGGGAGGTGTCAATAGTTTCAGAAACTGCAGGAACAACTAGAGACGTTATAGAGGCGCATATTAATTTAGATGGCTATCCTGTAATAATCTCTGATACTGCAGGAATAAGAGACTCCAAGGATGAAATTGAAAAAAAGGGAATAAAATTAGCTTTAAAAAGTGCAGAAAATGCAGATTTGAATTTAATCGTAGTAGAACCTAAAAGTATTGAAATAAAAGGCTTTTTGACTAATACACTGTCAAAAAATGCTATAATTGTAGTAAATAAAATGGATTTAGGAGTTAATAAATCTAATAGTGAAATAAAAAAATATGATCCAATTTATATATCAATCAAAGAAGAAAAAAATTTAGATAAACTTATTAATGTAATTAAAGAATATTTAAAAAATAAATTTATTTCATCAAAAGATATCTTTATTACAAGACAAAGACATAGATTTAATCTTGAACAATGCGTTAAGAATTTGAAAAATTTTGAGCAAAAAAAATTAGATAAAGACTTCGATAAGGCAGCGGAAGATTTAAGATTAGCAACTAGATATCTAGGGATGATTGTAGGAAAAGTTGATGTCGAAGAAATATTAGGATCAATTTTTAGTGATTTTTGTATAGGTAAATAATCGTTGTTATATGTAGCTTTTTAATCAAATTTGAGTGTTTTCTTGTAAATTTTAAGATCGATAATAAATTACTACTATGAAAAATGAATTAATTTTTGATGTAGTAGTGGTAGGTGGTGGCCACGCAGGATGTGAAGCTGCAGCGGCATCAGCTAGATTAGGTGTTAACACTGCTCTATTCACACACAGATTTGATACCATCGGAGAGATGTCATGTAATCCAGCAATTGGTGGATTAGGCAAAGGACATTTAGTTAGAGAAATAGATGCACTTGATGGTGTAATGGGAGAAGTGGCAGATAAATCAGGTATTCAATTTAGACTACTAAATAGGAGTAGAGGTCCAGCTGTAAGAGGACCTAGAACACAAAGTGATAGATCGCTATATAAAAAATTTATGCAAGAAAAACTTGTAAAGTATTGTAATTTAAGTATTTTTTCTGATCCTGTAATTAGGTTTGAATTTAAAAATAATGATATAATTGGTTTTATCACACAATCGGGTAAATTGGTTAAATCTTCTAAGCTAATTTTAACGACTGGCACATTTTTAAATGGATTGATACATATTGGTGAAGAAAAAACACCTGCTGGAAGATTTCATGAAAAACCTTCAACAGGTTTAAGCGAACAATTAGAAAAGTATTATTTTAAAATTGGGAGACTAAAAACTGGAACTCCCCCGAGGCTTGATGCTCGTACTATAAATTTTGAAAATTTGGAGGAGCAGTATGCGGATGACGATCCATATTTTTTTTCATTTCTTACAAAAAAAAATCTAAACAAGCAAATCTCATGTCGCATGACATACACAAATGAAGCTGTTCATAATATTATTTCTAAAAATTTAAAACGAAGTGCAATGTATTCTGGGAGCATAAAAGGAGTAGGACCAAGATACTGTCCATCAATAGAAGATAAAATAAAAAAATTTGCAGATAAGCAGAGGCATCAAATTTTTTTAGAGCCAGAGGGATTAAATGACCATACAATTTACCCAAATGGAATTTCTACCTCATTACCAGTATCCGTGCAGGAAGAAATATGTAGTAAAATCAATGGTTTAGAAGATGTCAAAATTTTAAGACCTGGATATGCTATTGAATATGATTATGTTGATCCTAGAGAGCTTTTATTAACATTAGAGACAAAAAAAATAAATAATCTTTATCTCGCTGGTCAGATTAATGGAACTACAGGATACGAAGAGGCAGCAGCTCAAGGATTAGTCGCTGGAACAAATGCAGCTTTAGCTTTAAAAAAAAAAGAACCATTTATTTTAGATCGATCAGAAGCCTACATCGGAGTTATGATAGATGATTTGGTAACCAAAGGTGTTGCAGAACCATATAGAATGTTTACATCAAGAGCGGAGTACAGACTATCTCTTAGGTCAGACAATGCTGACGTAAGGTTAACTCAAAAAGGTATAGATATAGGATTAGTTTTAAGTGAAAGAAAAAGAGTATTTAAAGAGAAATATAGGCAATTATCAAAAATACAGTCTAAAATGGACAAATTAATGATCACACCGTCAAAAGTATCTAAATTTGGTGTTAATATTGCAAAAGACGGAATTAGTCGTTCAGCAAATCAAATATTAGGCCAAAAATTAGTAAATATGTGTAAAATTAGAGAAATTTGGCCAGAAATTAAATATGTTTCACGTGAAATTGACGAACAATTGGAAATCAATTCACATTATAAAGGTTATTTAAAGAAGCAAAAAGCAGATATCTTAGCATTTAAAAGAGATGAAAACCTTTTAATACCAGGAAATTTGGATTATGATAGTTTTTCAGGGTTATCTAATGAAGTAAAATCAAAATTTAAAGAAATAAAGCCCAAAACAATGGGTCAAGCGTTGCGAATTGATGGCATTACTCCTGCTGCAGTCTATATTTTGTTGTCTCATCTTAAAAGAAAGTCTATTAAGCATATAGCTTGATTGATTCGTATATTTATAAAATTGATAAGACTATAGGTTTAAATGTTTCACGTGAAACATTAAAAGATCTTGAAGAATATTCAAAAGCTATAATAAAAAAAAATAAAGATATAAATTTAATAAGTAAAACAACAGAAAATTCAATAAAACAAAGGCATATTGAGGATAGCGCACAAACTATTGAATTTATTGATAAAAATGATATCAATGTATGTACTGATTTAGGTTCAGGAGCTGGATTACCCGGTATAGTTTTAGGTATTTTGATGAAACCAAAAAAACAAGCATTTAAGCTAATTTTTTACGAGAAAAGTTATCATAAGAGTATTTTCTTAAAAGAAATGATAAAAAAATTTAATTTAAACTCAGAAATTCGACAAAAAAATATTTTTGAAGAAAAAAATTTGAATACTGACGTAATTATTTCCCGTGCATTTAAACCTTTACCAGTAATTTTTCAAATCGCACAAAATAATTTTAAAAATTTTAAGTATATAATTTTATTCTTAGGGAAGTCCGGCAAAAAAATTTTAGATGATGCACTTAAGTCTTGGACATTTGATTATGAAGAAAAAAAAAGTTTAACTAGTAAAGAGTCTGTAGTTATAAAAATTTCAAATTTGAGAAAAAAAAAT
>CACBFA010000007.1 GCA_902538525.1 uncultured Pelagibacteraceae bacterium
TTTCAAAAGTTTATTTTCAATTTTTTTTGAAAGTTGATTAATATCCATTAAACTTGATATTATATAATATGAAAAATATTTGTGAATGGAATAATTGTAACGAAGAGGGACTTTACAAAGCTCCAAAAGAAAAGGATAACAGCAAAGAATATAGGCTTCTCTGTCTTGAGCATGTAAGAGAGTTTAATAAAAGCTGGAATTATTTTTCAGGTATGAGCGACGAACAAGTAATCAACTTTTTAAAATCTGACATGACATGGCATAAGCCAACACAGAGTTTTAGTTCTTCAGATAATTTTTTCAAAATATTGTGGAATAACACTTTAAAAGATGAAAATGGAAAATTTAAAGATTTTAGTAACTTTAATCATATGAATAAGTTTAAGTTTAATAGTAATGATCTTAAAGCCTTTGAAATTTTGGGTGTTGGAGTTGGTTTAAAATGGGCCAAAATACAAGAAAAATTCAAAAGACTTGTGAAAAAATTTCACCCTGATATGAATGCTGGCAATAAAAAATTTGAAGATAAGCTTAAAGTAATAACTTTAGCTTATACCCAACTAAAAAATACTTATAAGGACAAAATTGACAACAAATATTGAACAGGCCCCAGATATTAAATTATCAATTAAACAAACATTCGGAATTGATTCTGATATGGAAGTGGACGCATTTTCAAAAAAAACTGATTATGTGCCAGATATAGATAAAACTTATAAATTTGATAAAGACACAACTTTAGCAATCCTCTCTGGATTTTCATTTAATAAAAGAGTTCTTGTACAAGGTTATCATGGAACAGGTAAATCCACACATATAGAACAAATTGCAGCTAGATTAAACTGGCCATGTATTAGAATTAACTTAGATAGCCATGTTAGTAGAATAGATTTAATTGGTAAAGACTCAATTGTAATCAAAGATGGAAAACAAGTTACAGAATTCAAAGAAGGAATTCTTCCTTGGTCCATACAAAACCCAGTAGCTTTAGTATTTGATGAATATGATGCTGGTAGACCAGATGTGATGTTTGTAATTCAGAGAGTTTTGGAAGCTGAGGGAAATTTTACTTTATTAGATAAGAATAAGGTTATTAAACAAAATAAATATTTTAGATTATTTGCAACTTCAAATACTGTTGGTTTGGGAGATACAACTGGACTTTATCATGGTACACAACAAATAAACCAGGGACAGATGGATAGATGGAACATCGTTACAACATTAAATTATTTAGCTTTGGAAAAAGAAATGGAAATTATTTTAGGAAAAAACAAATCTCTAGATAATAATAAAGGTAAAGAGAGAGTTGCAAACATGATAAAAGTTGCGACATTAACAAGAAAAGGCTTTATGGCTGGAGATATTTCAACTGTTATGAGTCCTAGGACAGTACTACATTGGGCGGAAAATTCTGAAATATTTAAAGACGTAGGCTATGCATTCAGAGTAACTTTTTTAAATAAATGTGATGATGTAGAAAAGAATACAATCGCAGAATACTATCAAAGATGTTTTGGCGAAGAATTGCCAGAGTCGATGATAAATATTCAGGTTTAATGAACAAAGACGATCTTATAAAAGAGCAATTTAAACAAGCTTTAAATTCAACGATTAAAGCGATTTCAGGTGAAACGTATCCATTAAAAGACAAAAAAAATATAAAAGAATTTAATATTTCTAAATTTGATAATTTAAAAGATAAAGAAAACTTTATTAAATTAAGAGGCGAGGCAGATTCGGAGGCATTAAAAAGAAAATTTTCTGATAACTCCACCTTGGAACAAAATATTCCAAAAACACCTACTTGTCATACGCTGTATAAAATTTCTGAGAAAATAAGATATGAACTTTTAGGATCACAAATGATGAGGGGAATTTCTAAAAATTTAATGAGCAAATATAAAAACAAGATAAGCACTGCAAAATCTGAAAACATAAAAAAGAAAGAAGAGTCTAATGTTTCTGAAGCTTTTGAATATTACATGCTTAATAAACTAATGAATGTAAGTTTATCAGAAAGTGCTGAAAAAATTTTATCATATTGGAAAGATGATTTTGAAAAATCTTTAGATAAACACATAAACTTTTTAAAAGAAAATGCAGAGAATCAGGACATATACAATTCTAAAATATCGGAAATTCTTCAGAACATGGAAATCTTCGAGTCTGAAGAGGAAAATAAAAAAGAAGAGCAGAAAGAAGATGAGCGGGATAGTAATAATTCAAAGGACGATCAAAAAACAGATAGTGGAGACTCTCAGGAAAGAGAAGAGGAAGATAGTATAAATGAAGGTGTTGATAGTTCTGATGAAATGAATGAGTTTAGACTTGATGAACAATTAGGAAATGATGATGCTGAAAATAATGAAATTGAAAATATTGTTCAGAAAAAAAATTTAGGAATAAGTAATAAAGAATATAAAATATATACTTCAGAATTTGATGAGACAGCAAAAGCAGAAACATTGGAAAACTCAGAGGAAATTTCTAAATTAAGAAAAAATTTAGATCAACAGTTAACTAGTTTCCAAGACATAATTACGAAACTCGCAAATAAATTACAAAGACAATTACTTGCAAAACAAAATAGATCTTGGGAATTTGATCTTGAAGAAGGTTTATTAGATAGTTCAAAATTACCAAGAATAATAATTGATCCATATAATTCTCTTTCTTTTAAAAAAGAGAAAGATTTAGAGTTTAAAGATACAGTTGTGACTTTACTCATAGATAATTCAGGATCAATGAGAGGAAGGCCAATTACTATTGCCGCTCTTTGTGCTGATATATTGTCTAGAACATTAGAAAGATGCTCGGTTAAAGTAGAAATTCTTGGTTTCACAACAAAGAATTGGAAAGGTGGTAAGAGCAGAGAAAAGTGGAATAAACTTGGAAAATTAAAAAATCCAGGACGTTTAAATGATTTAAGACACATAATTTATAAATCTGCTGATACTCACTGGAGACAATCAAAAAAAAATTTAGGCTTAATGCTAAAAGAGGGTCTGCTTAAAGAAAATATTGATGGAGAAGCTATTACTTGGGCTTTCAATAGACTTAAGAAAAGAAAAGAAGAAAGGAAAATTCTTATGGTTATTTCCGATGGAGCTCCAGTTGATGACTCAACATTATCTGTTAACTCGGGAGATTTTTTAGAAAAACATCTAAAGCAAACTGTAAAATTAATAGAAAACAAAAGCGATATCGAAATTCTTGCAATAGGTATTGGTCACGATGTTTCGAGGTATTACAAAAAAGCGATAAAAATTGCTGATGTTCAAGAGTTAGGTGATGTAATGATTGGTCAGCTTAGTGGTTTGTTTGAAAATAATAAAAAATTACACTAATTTTTTTAAATTTTTATTTTCCCACTCTATTTTAACTTCAGCTCCACCTCTAGTTTCTGAATTTCTAATTGTTATTTTTGCAGAATTTTTTTCTAACAAAGTTTTGCCTATAAAAATCCCTAAGCCTAATCCAGTTTTTTTATTATCTTTAGGTTTAAGTGTCTTAATATAAGGTTCTCCAATCTTATTAATTATATCTTTTGGTATACCAGGGCCATCATCCTCTATTGTTATTTCGGTCTTTTGACTGTTGCTTTTGATAGCAATATAGATATTTTCATTTGAAAATTTGTTAGCATTTCCAATAAAATTCCTCAAACCATAAACAATTTCAACAGATTTTAATATTTCAAATGAGTTAGAATCTTGCTCTTTATCAATGTTGAAATTCTTATTTGAAATTTCCTTAAATGAGTTAACTATCTCACTAATATAATCGTAAAGCGTTTTATTTTTGTCTATAAAATCATCTTCTATAGTTGGATTTAATGTTAGTTTTTTTAAAATATCATTACACCTATTAACCTGACTAATTAATAGTTCGAGATCTTTTTTTATATCATCATTGTCTTTAAATTGATCAAATAAATCGTGGGAAATAATTTTAATTGTAGACAAAGGAGTACCGAATGAATGAGCTGCGGCTGCGGCTTGTCCCCCAAGTGAAACTAGTTCGTGTTCTTTAGAAATTACTTCTTGGATTTTATCCAAAGCATCTTTCCTAAGGTTTGTTTCTTGTCCAAAAATAAATGCAAAATAATTTAAAAAAAATAATGCAATTATCAATGCCAAAGGAATTGCATAATAAAAATACAAACTAATACTATATTCATCTAATGGTTTAGGTAGTTCATAATGATAGAAAGTTAAAAATATAATCGATGCTAAAGTAATTAAAATTAAAGCAATATTTGTTTTTATATTTAAATTAGATGCAGCAAATACACTTGGTATCAAAAGAAATATTGAAAATGGGTTTAAAATACCTCCAGACAAGTAAAGTAAAGCACTCAATTGAAGGATATCTAAAGATAAAAAATTAAAAGAGGTTATATTTGAAAGTATTGGTTTTTTATAAAAAAACATTAAGTAGAAGTTACTTAAAGCTCCAATAAAAATTATTAGATTAGATAAAATGAAGTCGAATTCAAAATCAAAAATAAATTTTACTGTGTTTATAGTTATAAACTGACCTAAAATTCCAATCCATCTTAAATTTATATAAGTAGACTTATTCAATGATGCTGCTTTGACAGATTGTTTTAAATCCATCTAAATATCTAAGTTTGAAACATTTATTGCATTTTCAACAATAAAATCTTTTCTTGAAGAGACGTCGTTACCCATTAAGGTTTGTATCAAATCTTGATCTTTTTTACTGTTCTTTGAATATTGAACTTGTAACAAATTTCTTGTTTCAGGATTTAAAGTTGTATTCCATAATTCATCGGGGTTCATTTCACCAAGTCCTTTAAACCTTTGAATGTTAAGTTTAGACTTTTCAATTTGGAGAATATTATTAAATTCTTTAGAATTCTTTTTATATTTTTTAATGTCCTTTGAATTTTTTATTAAATAACTTTCTAACTCATTTTCATCTTTGATATATATGCTTTTAGTTCCTTTATTAATTTTAAATAAAGGTGGCTGAGCAAGATAAACATGTCCAAACTCAATTAATTTATCAAATGGTTTATTATTAAAAAAAGTTAATAATAATGCTCTTATATGTGAGCCATCAACATCAGCATCTGTCATTATTATTATTTTTCCATATCTTAAATCTTTGAGATCTATATCCTCATTTTTTGGATCAAGACCAAGTGCATTAATCAATGTAACTATTTCATTGGATGAAATCATCTTTGATAAGCTTTTAGTTCTTAAATCATTGGCATTTCCATTCTTTTTCGATCCATTCAAATCTGTAAAAGTATTTAATATTTTTCCTCTAAGCGGCAGAACTGCTTGATTTTCACGGTTTCTGCCTTGTTTGGCTGATCCGCCAGCTGAGTCACCCTCTACAATAAATAGTTCAGTGCCATCTTGCTTCGAGTTTTGACAATCAGCTAATTTTCCAGGCAATCCCGTTAATTCTAAGGCTCCTTTTCTTCTTACATTTTCTCTTGCTTTTCTTGCTACATCTCTTGCAACAGCAGCTTGGATAATTTTAGTTAAGATAATTTTTGAAATCGATGGATTTTGATCAAACCATATAGACAGCTTCTCATTAATGATAGTTTCAACAATATTTCTAACTTCTGATGAGACTAATTTATCTTTTGTTTGAGACGAAAATTTAGGGTCAGGAATTTTGATAGAAAGAACTGAAGTTAATCCTTCTTTAACGTCATCTCCTGATAAAGAAACTTTATTTTTTTTTAACAAGTTTTGTTCATTTGCATATTTATTTACTACTCTTGTTAATGCGCTTCTAAATCCAAGAAGATGTGTTCCTCCGTCTTTTTGATAAATGTTATTAGTATAAGGTAATACATCTTCACTATACCCCGCATTCCACTTAAGGGAGCATTGAACATCAATATTATTTTTTAAACCTTCAATGTATATAGGTTTTTTAAAAAGATCATTTTCATTTTTGTTTTTTAAACTTTCTTTTTTTTCATCAATGAATTGTACAAATTCCGTAATACCTCCATCAAATTTAAATTCTAATATTTTTGGCTTTTTTTGTCTTAAATCACTTAAAACTATTTTTATGCCCTTATTTAAAAAGGCCAATTCTCTCATTCTTTTTTCTAATATAGAAAAACTAAATTTAATAGATGAAAATATATCTTTCGATGGAACAAAATTAATTTCAGTTCCACTGGTTTTTGATTTTCCAACTTGTTTTAAGGAAGTTTTGGCGTCTCCATCTTTAAATTCTATATAAAATTTTTTATTATCTCTATTAATTGTAAGTTTTAATTTCTCTGAAAGCGCATTAACAACTGATACTCCCACTCCGTGCAGTCCTCCAGAAACTTTATAAGAATTATGGTCAAATTTACCACCAGCATGAAGTTGGGTCATTATAACTTCTGCAGCTGATTTTTTTTCACCCTTGTGAATATCAACAGGAATTCCTCTGCCGTCATCAATCACTGTTACAGAGTTATCATCGTTTATACTTATTTCAATTTTTTTACAAAAACCAGCTAGAGCTTCATCGATAGAATTATCTACAACTTCGTAAACCATATGATGTAATCCAGTCCCATCATCGGTGTCACCGATATACATACCTGGTCTTTTTCTTACAGCTTCTAAACCTTTTAGGACTTTTATAGAGTCAGCTTGATAATTATTTGAATTATTTTTTGTCATTAATTTTTAATATGGAAGAAATTTTTATAACATTTTTACAAAAAATTTAAAAATGGTAGAAGTGCAAATGCTTAAATAAGTGTTGAATACCAACGTTTTTTTGATGCTTTTTAGATTTTTTTTCTAATTCTTTAAAACCTGTCAAAAAGATCATTTTTCTAATAAAAATATGGCGGAGAGAATGGGATTCGAACCCATGATAGAGTTTCCCCTATACACGCTTTCCAAGCGTGCGCCTTCAACCACTCGGCCACCTCTCCAAAATACCTACTCTTTGTTTATCCTTAAAACACCTATAAATGCTTCTTGAGGAATCTCAACTTTTCCAAATTGCTTAGCTCTAGCTTTACCTTTTTTCTGTTTTTCAAGCAGTTTTCTTTTTCTATCAGTCGCTCCACCTCCATGAATTTTCGTTAATACATCTTTTTTAAAACCTTTAATAGTTTCTCTAGCGATAATTTTACCACCAATAGCTGCTTGAATTGGTATCATAAAGTTGTGTCTTGGAATTAAGTCTTTTAATTTTTCACAAACCTCTCTACCTGTAGTCTGAGCAAAATCTTTATGTATCATCATTGCAAGAGCATCAACAGGTTCTGAATTTACAAGTATATTCATTTTTACTAGATCACCTTCTTTGTGATCAATAATTTCATAATCAAAACTAGCATATCCACTTGTCATAGATTTAAGACGATCATTAAAGTCAAATACAACTTCATTTAAAGGTATCTCATAATTAATTACTGCACGATTTCCCGAATAGCTTAAATTAGTTTGAATACCTCTTTTATTTTGACATAACTTAATAATTGATCCCAAGTATTGGTCTGGAGTGATAATTGTGGCTTTGATCCATGGTTCTTCAATAAATTTTATATAAGTAGGATCTGGTAGATTTGATGGATTTTGAAGTTCGATAATTTTACCATTATTTAAGTAAACTTTATAAACTACACCAGGTGTTGTAGTTAATAAATTTATATCAAATTCTCTTTCAAGTCTTTCTGTGATTATTTCAAGGTGTAAAAGACCTAAAAATCCGCATCTAAAACCAAGCCCTAAGGCAGATGATGATTCTGCTTCGTAAGAAAAACTTGCATCATTTAATTGTAATTTAGCAAGTCCATCTTTTAATTTTTGATATTCAGAACTATCAACCGGAAATAAACCACAAAAAACTACTGGTTTACTTGGTTTAAAACCTGGTAATGCCTCTTGGAGAGGATTTTCTGCATCGCATATAGTGTCTCCAACTTTAGTTTCTGATAAAATTTTAATACCAGTTGTAATAAAACCTATTTCTCCAGCATTAAGCTCACTCACATCTTTTGCCTTAGGAGTAAAAACACCAACTTTTTCTACTATATATTCTTGATTTGTAGACATCATTTTTATTTTCATATTTTTTTTTAGTTTTCCATCTATAATTCTCACTAATATGACCACTCCAAGATATGTGTCATACCAACTATCAACTAATAAACATTTTAATTTGCTATTTTTTTCACCTTTAGGTCCAGGTAAAGAGTTAATAATCTGCTCAAGAATTTCATCTATTCCTTGTCCAGTTTTTCCAGAGCACGGAACAGAATTAGATGTATCTATGCCAATCACATCCTCAATTTGATTATTTGTTCTCTCAAGATCAGAAGCTGGTAAATCAATTTTATTTAATACTGGAATAATCTCATGATTTATATCAAGCGCTTGGTATACATTTGCTAGTGTTTGAGCTTCAACACCTTGAGTGCTATCTACAATTAATATTGAACCTTCGCACGCATAAAGGCTTCTACTAACTTCATAACTAAAATCTACATGTCCTGGGGTATCTATAATATTTAAAATATAATTTTTGCCATTTTTAGCTTTATAATTTAATTTAACTGTTTGTGCTTTAATTGTTATACCTCTCTCTCTTTCTATATCCATAGAGTCAAGCACTTGAGATTTCATTTCTCTATCACTCAAACCTCCACATTTATGAATTATTCTGTCAGCTATAGTTGATTTGCCATGATCTATATGAGCTATAATTGCAAAATTCCTAATGTTGTCTATTTTATTGCCCATTTTTAGGATCTAATTTTTGCGCCAGACTTTGACTCAACTGAAGAGATAATTAGTTTATTAATGTTGTCCAAGTCATTTTCATTTAATGTTTTTTCTTCTGACTGAATAGTTACATTAACAGCTATAGATTTTTTTCCATCTGGTATATTTTCTCCCTCAAATACATCAAATACTCTTACTGACTTAATTAATTTGCTATCAACAGATTTAATTATATTAACTAATTCTTGTGATTTAAAATTTTTATTAATAATAAATGCAAAATCTCTTTCTGATTTTTGGAAATCAGAAAATTTATATTCAGATTTTAAATCTTTTATCTTTTGTTTTGATTCCTTTATGTAATCAAGGCAAATTTCAAATATTACTAAACCTTCCGTTTTTATATCTAGTTTTTTTATTATGTTTGGATGAATCTCACCAAAATATGCTAAAGCATTTTTTTCGTTTTTATTTAGGTACACCCCTCCGGATTTTCCTGGGTGATAGTAAGAAGGAGTTCTATCATCTATAATAATATCATCTTTATTAATCCCTGCTTCATAAAGACTTTGTATTACATCTTTTTTTACATCGAATGTATCTACAATTCTTTCCTTTTCATTCCAAGATAGTCTTGAAACCATTCCTGCTCTTACAGCACCTATCACAGTCAGTTGATCTCCAGGATTTTTTCCTTTAAACGACGGACCAATTTCAAATAAAGAAATATCCTTAAATCCTCTATCTAAGTTTTTCTTTAAATAGAATATCAAATTTGGGAAAATAGAATTTCTTAGAACATTTAGATCTGAACTAATCGGATTTACAATTGGTATTTCTTGATCATTTTCTTTAAATAATTGATTAATTTTAGAGTCAGTAAATGACCAAGTCACAGTTTCTAAATAACCTTTAGATGCAACAGATCTTTGTAAAAAATGAAATAATTTCTGATAATAATTAAGTGTTGGCTTTAATCTTGTCTTAATAGGTTCTGAAATATTAATATGTTCATAACCTTTTATTCTCACTATTTCTTCAACGATATCAATTGGTTGAGTTATATCAGGTCTCCAAGAGGGTACTGCTAACTTTAAAATTTTTTTATTCTTAGATACATTAAAACCTAACTTTTCTAGTATTTTGATTAACTCTTTATTTTCAACATTAAATCCAGTCGTTTTTTCAAAAAGAAATGGATCAAAATTTATTATTGTTTTTTTATAATTTTCGATTTTTTTTACATCTAAATTGCTTATTTCACCTCCGCAAATTTGTTTTATTAGTTCAGAAGCTTTTATTAATCCTTCTTCAATTGAAAGGGGATCTATGCCTCTTTCGAATCTAAATTTTGCATCTGTATCTATATTTAAGTGTTTAGAGGTTTTTCTTATTGAACGTGGTAAAAAATAAGCAGATTCTAATAATATATTTTTAGTCGAATATTTTGTTCCAGATCTTGTCCCACCAATTATGCCGCCAAGACCAAGGACTCCAGATCTGTCAGAAATAACGCACATATCATTTTCTAAAATATATTTTTTATTATCTAAGGCTTCGAAGCTTTCTCCTTTAGAAGAACTTCTAACAATAATTTCATTATCTATTTTATCTGCATCATAAGCGTGTAATGGTCTATTTAAATCAAACATTACATAATTAGTAATATCGACTATCGCAGATATTGGTTTTTGGCCTAAAGACCGAATTTTATCTTTTAGCCATTTTGGACTTTCTTTATTTGTTACACCTTTTATTAAACAACTTCCAAATATTGTGCATCCTTGAGCTTTTTCTTTTTTTATTGTTACGTTTATATTTTGATTACCTCTATATTTTAAATTGGATTTTTTATTAATTTTTAATTTACCAGCACCAGCAGCAGATAAATCTCTAGCAATTCCTCTTACTCCTAAACAATCTGGTCTATTGGGCGTAATTGATAAATCTATTACTTTTTCAGAAGTGTTTTTAAAATATTTTTCTCCAATTTTACTTGCATATTTATTGTTTTTTAATTCTATAATTCCATCACTTTCATTGGATAATAGTAATTCTGACTCAGAACAGAGCATTCCATATGATGTTACACCTCTTATTTTACTTACAGATAATTTCATCTGATTTTTAGGAATAATCGATCCTGGAGGTGCATAAACAGTCAAAAGACCATTTTTTGCATTTGGGGCTCCACATACTACTTCAATTGTTTTGTCACTACCTATATCAACATCACATAACTTCAATCTGTCAGCATTTGGATGAGTTTTGGCATTTATAATTTTTGCAACAATAAATGTATCTAATTCAGATGTAGAACTCTCAAAACTTTCTACTTCTAGACCAATATTTGTTAATTTATCTATTATTTGATTATTGTTAAATTTTGTATCAAGATGGTTTTTTAACCAGTCAACTGTGAACTTCATCTACTTAGTCCTCTATAATTTGAAGGGACATCCAATGGATCAAAGCCAAAGTGACTTAACCATCTATAATCAGTCTCAAAAAAGGCTCTTAAATCATTAATTCCATATTTTAACATTCCAAGTCTGTCTATGCCAATTCCAAAGGCATATCCTTGATATTTACTTGGATTAACATTTACATTTTTTAAAACATTTGGATGAACCATTCCACAGCCTAGAATTTCTAACCATTTATTGCCTTCACCAATTACAATTTTTCCATTTTTAATTTCATATCCTATATCTACTTCTGCTGAAGGTTCCGTAAATGGAAAATGACTTGGTCTGAATCTCATTTTAATTTTATCAACTTCAAAAAACTCCTTAATAAAATAATTTAAACATCCTTTTAAATGTCCCATATTTATATTCTTATCTATATGAAGTCCCTCAACTTGATGAAACATTGGAGCATGGGTTTGATCACTATCTGATCTGTAAGTTCTTCCTGGTGCAATAATCTTAAAAGGAGGTTTGCCTTTTAGCATAGTTCTTACCTGAACTGGAGATGTGTGAGTTCTCAAAAGTAATTCCTTATTATTATCAAGGTAAAAAGTATCATGCATATCTCTAGCTGGATGGTTATCCGGTGTATTTAATGCTGTAAAATTATTATATTCATTTTCTACATCTGGGCCTTCCTCAACACTAAATCCTATTTCAGAAAATATAGATGAAATTTCATCTATTACTTGGGAGACTGGATGAATTTTGCCAATTTCAATATTTCTTTCTGGAAGAGTTACATCAATTTTTTCTTTCTCAAGCTTTAAATTAATTTCTTTAGTTTCAATTTCTTGAATTTTGATTGATATTTTATTTTGAAGTTCATCTTTAATATTATTTAAATCTGAGGCTAATTTTTTTCTTTCCTCTACAGAAATCAAACCTAATTTTTTAAATTCGTTCGATACAATTCCGTTTTTTCCAAATAGTTCGGATTTGATGTTATTTACTTTTTCAATATTATTTTCTGTGTTAAGCTTATCGATATAATCATCTTTTATTTTTTTAATATCAGACATTTTAATAGAATATTTGTTAAAGGAAGAAAAACAATAGTCTTGATTAATTTAATGCTGCTTGAGCCCTTTTAACTATAGTTTTGAATGCTTCGGGGTTATCGTAAGCAATTTCTGCAAGAATTTTTCTATCTAATTTAATTCCTGATTTGCTTAAACCATTAATAAACTTTGAATATGTTATGCCTTCGGATCTGACACCAGCATTAATTCTTTGTATCCACAGTGATTTAAAATCCCTTTTTTTATTTCTTCTATCTCTATAAGCATACTGCATGGCTTTTTCCATTGCTTGTCTTGCAACTCTTATTGTATTTTTTCTTCTTCCCCACTGACCTTTAACAGCTTTTAAAACTTTTTTATGTTTAGCTCTGCTTGTAACTCCTCTTTTAACTCTTGCCATTTTATCCTCTTAAGCTGTAAGGCATATAAGATTTTACTATCTTACCATCTTGTTTGGATAAAACAGTTGTGCCTCTTTGTTTTCTAATTTGTGAATTCGTTCTTTTAATCATGCCGTGTCTTTTTCCAGCCTGTGGGGTAATAACCTTACCTTTAGCTGAGATTTTAAATCTTTTTTTAGCTGAACTTTTTGTTTTTAACTTGGGCATAATTTTCGGGGTTATACAAATATTAAATTAAATTTACAACTAGAAATATGGCTTATAAAGGCTGGATTACCATAATCATTTGCTTTCCATCAAATTTTGGCTGAAGCTCTACTCTCCCAATAGTCTCCATGTCTGCCTTAATTTTATCCATTAATTCATTGCCAAGGTTTGAATGTTGTAACTCTCTGCCTTTGAACCTTATTGTAAATTTGACTTTATCACCTTTTGCCAAAAATTTCTGAGCATTTTTAATTTTGAAAGTGTAGTCATGAACTTCTGTAACTGGCCTTAATTTTATTTCTTTTAATTCAATTTTCTTTTGTTTTTTTTTTGCTTTGTTGGCTTTTTTTTGTGCGTCGTATTTATATTTACCCATGTCCATAATTTTACATACAGGTGGCCTAGCATTTGGAGCAATTTCGATTAAATCTAATCCTTCATTTTTTGCTTTGTTGATAGCTTCATTTAAATTTAAAATTCCTAAATTTTCTCCATCACTTGCAATAACTTGAACTTCATTTGATGTAATCCTGTTGTTAGACCTAGGGCCTCTTGCTTTAGTTCTTTTTTGAAAATAATTTTGTTTAAAATCTGCCACTTAGATTGAAGGGGCTTTATTTAGATCGGAGTATTTTTTTATAAATTCTTTCAAAGCCATATTTTCTTGTTTATTAGAATCCAATCTTCTAATAGTTACGCTGTTGGAGTCAACTTCTTTTTTTCCACAAATCAATAACATCGGTACTTTTGTTAAAGAATGATCTCTTATTTTATAATTTAAATTGTGATTTTTAAGATCCACCTCGACAATCAAACCAACCCGTTTTAATTCCTTAGCTACACTTTTAGCATATTCATCAAAATCACTAGAGATTGGAATAACTACTGCCTGTAAAGGTGATATCCAAAATGGTAGCTTGCCTGCATAATTCTCTATAAGGATACCTATGAACCTTTCTAAAGATCCAAATAACGCTCTGTGTAACATTACAGGTACTTTTTTAGTTCCATCTTTATCAACAAAAGAAGCTCCTAATCTACCTGGTAAATTTAAATCTACTTGCAAGGTTCCACACTGCCAATCTCTACCTATTGCATCTCTTAAAACAAATTCAATTTTTGGTCCATAAAATGCTCCCTCACCTTTATTAATTGAGTACTCTAGCTTTGTCGCTTTGATTGCCTCTAACAATGCAGCCTCTGATTTATCCCAAACTTTATCGTCACCAACTCTTAAATCTGGTCTATCTGAATATTTTAAAATAACATCTTCAAAACCAAGATCTTTATAGATTTCTAAAATTAAATTTGTAACACTCAAACATTCTTCGGTAATTTGTTCTTCTGTGCAAAAAATATGTGCATCATCTTGAGTAAAGGCTCTTACACGTAATAATCCATGCAATGCACCTGAAGGTTCATATCTATGAACTTTTCCAAATTCTGACATCTTTAAAGGTAAGTCTCTATAACTTTTAAGTCCTTGATTAAATACTTGAACACACCCAGGACAATTCATGGGTTTAATTGCAAATACTTTTTCATCTGGTGTAGTTGAAGTATACATATTAGCTCCAAATTTTTCCCAGTGGCCAGATTTTTCCCATAAAGATCTATCAAGTATTTCTGGCGTATTTATCTCTTTGTAACCATCGTGATCTTGTTTCATTCTCATATATGAAACTAATTTTTGGAACAAATTCCATCCTTTCTGGTGCCAAAACACAGATCCAGGACTTTCTTCTCTAAAATGAAATAAATCCATCTCTTTTCCAATTTTTCTATGATCTCTTTTTTCTGCTTCCTCAATTCTCTGAAGATAAAGGTCTAATTCTTTTTGAGTTGCCCAACCAGTACCATATATTCTTTGAAGCATTTCATTATTAGAGTCACCACGCCAATAAGCTCCGGATACTTTTGTCAGTTTAAAAGCTTTACCTATTTTACCAGAAGATACTAGATGTGGACCTCTACATAAATCATGCCATGTTTCGCCATGATGATAAACCGTAAGTTCTTCGTTTTTAGGAATGCTCTCAATTATCTCAGCTTTGTATTTTTCTCCAATTTTTTTAAAATGACTTATTGCTTTATCTCTCTCCCAAACTTCTTTTCTTGTTTTTACATCTTTATCTATTATCTCTGACATTTTTTTTTCGATCTTTTTTAAATCATCGCTAGTAAAAGGCTCTTTTCTTGCAAAATCATAGTAAAATCCATTTTCTATAACTGGCCCAATTGTTACCTGTGTGCCTGGGTATAGTTCTTGAACAGCCATAGCCATTATATGTGCAGTGTCATGTCTAATGACTTCTAAACCCTTAGGATCTTTAGCTGTAAATATTTCAATAGAACAATCTTGATCAATAACAGTATATAAATCTTTAAGCTCACCGTTTATGCTCATCACTAAAGCTTGCTTGCCTAAGGACTTGCTAATTTTTTCAGCAACCTCTGTGCCTGTTATACTTTTTTCAAAGTTTAATTTTTTTCCATCAGGTAACGTAATATTTGGCATTAGTTTATTAATTTTTTATACTCTGAATAAGTAGAAAAACACATTTTTTCAACATTAAATTTTGAAACGACATTTTTTCTGCCTTCTATACCCATTTGATTGATGGTCTGTTCATCTAAATTCATAATTTCTATTAATTTTTTTGAAAGATCGTCAGAGTTATTTGCTTCAAATAAAAATCCTGTTTTATTTTCATTTATAGTCTCTTTTGATCCCCCAATATTACTTGCAACAATTGGTTTTTTCATTGCCTGGGCCTCAACAGATATTCTTCCAAAGGCTTCTGGTTCTATAGATGAAGAAACTATAATGTCTGAAACTTTGTAAGCTAGAGGCATATTTTTACAATGATCTATAAATTTTACTTGGTTAGTTAATCTATACTGTTCAACTAACCTAACAAGTTTCTTTTTGTAAAGTTCTCTTCCTTGATCGCTCCCAAGAATAATTACATTAAATACCTCGTGTCCTAAATTAATATTTACTTTATTAATAGCATCTAAAAACATTTCTTGGCCTTTCCATTCTGTTAATCTTCCGGGCAATAGAACAGTTTTTCTCTCAATTTTAAGTCCCCATGATTTAAATAATTCATCTTCCTCTGTTTCTATAGTTGTTGATGGATCAAAATAGTCAGTATTAATGCCTCTAAATATCACCAAGAATTTTTTTTTATCATTAAGGTATTCAGAGTAGTTTTCTTTAATATGTGAAAATATAAAATTAGACCCAGCAATAATTAAATCTGATCTCAACATTACAGAATTATATAATTTTTTTAATTTACTTTTAAAATTATATGTTCCATGAAATGTAGTTACAAATTTACGTCGTGTGATTTTGGTAGCTAGCAAACAAGACCATGCAGGTGCTCTACTTCTCGCGTGGACAATATTAATTCCATAAAATAAAATTATTAAAGAAATAATTATTGAATTAAAAAAAACCAAAATGGGGTTTTTGGAATTAACAGGTAACCTTATATATTTAACTTTTTTTTTATCTATAAACTTTGTTAATTCACCACCGTTGCAAATTAAAAAAGATTTACAATCATTTTCATGTAGATAGTGTGCGATATCATAACAACCTGTTTCTGCGCCACCGTATCCAAGTTTTGGTATAACTTGCAGAACTTTCAATTTTGGATGCATATGGTAGAGTTATAATATTTCAAATCAATTTTAATACTTTATATGAAAAAATTTAAATTTCTAAAAATTTCTAAAACAAAAAAACTAAGATATATAAGCAATTATTATAAGAAAAATCTTTATATTATATTTTTACCAGGTTTTGCATCCGATATAGAAGGAGATAAACCTAAAAGATTTTTAAACTATGCTAAAAAAAATAAATTGGGTTTTTTGGCACTAGAATATTCTGGATACGGAAAATCTTCAGGTGAATTTACAAAAGGGAATATTTCCACTTGGGCAAATGATGCAAAACAGACTATTAAGAGTATAGTTAAAAAAAATGATATAATTTTAATAGGTTCTAGTATGGGTGCTTGGATTTCTTTATTATTATTTAAATCAATTAAGAAACAGATTAAAGGCTTTATTGGAATTGGCTCTGCTCCAGAATTTTTAACAAGAATAATGTGGAAAAAATTTTCAAAAAAGACAAAGAGTGAAATTATCAAAAAAGGTATTAGCAAAATTAAAAATGGTGGGTATGAGTATCTCATAACTGATCAATTAATTAAAGATGGAAGAAAAAAACAAAATAAAGTTTTGAAAGTTAAAATTCCAATGAAAATACCTGTTACTATGGTCCATGGTCAAAAAGATGAAGTTGTACCAATTAAATACTCAAGAGAAGTTTTAAAAATCTTCAGCAAAGCAAAAAAAAAATTAAATATAATTAAGAAGGGTGACCATAGTCTCTCGTCAAAAAAAAATCTAAATATTATTTGTAAAGAGTTAGATAATATTATTAAAAATACTAACTAGCTTGACCGACTAATTTTTTATTTGATATAGGATTTTCTAACTTATCTAACATTTCTTTTGGACAAACTTGGACAAAATTATTTATTTCATTTTCAAAATTCTCAACAATTTTTTTCGAGATTGTTGAATTTGTTTCTATCGCATGCTCTTGAATTAATTTCCTTAGATGATCAATCCAAAATTTAGTTTCTGGAGTTTGCCAAACTACACTTTCAGGATTTACTTTTTTATCAAATTGATTTTCAGGGTCATAAATAAATGCCATACCTCCTGTCATGCCAGCTCCAAAATTATCGCCAATATCACCTAATATAATAACGTTTCCGCCTGTCATGTATTCACAGCCATTTGAATCACAACCTTCTACTACTGCAGTTGCACCTGAATTTCTTACAGCAAATCTCTCTCCTGCTTGTCCTGCAGCTAATAATTTTCCTGAAGTAGCTCCATATAAAACAGTATTTCCAATAATAGTATTTTCATTTGAAACAAGGTTGCTTTCGTCTTGTAATTTAATTACAATAATTCCACCTGATAGTCCTTTGGCAACATAATCATTTGCATCCCCTTTTAAAATTAGTTTTAATCCTTTAATAGCAAAAGCACCAAAGGATTGGCCTGCTGAACCTTTAAAATTTAATTCGATCGAATTTTCATCAAGATTGTTATTTCCAAATTTTTTGTACAAATGGTAAGAAATTCTAGTACCAACTGCTCTATCAGTATTTTGAATTTCAAATTCTTGATTTATTTTTTCTTTTTTATCTATTTTGTCTTTTATTTCTGGCCATAATTTTTGATCTAAAGTATCTGGAACAGAATTAATTTCAGGTTTCTCACAATATCTTTTATTTTTTCCAGGATCTGCCTGAACAAAAAGAGGATTTAAGTCTAGATCATCCAAGTTTGGTGATCCTTTGCTTACTTGCCTTAGTAAGTCAGTTCTTCCAATTACTTCATTTAAAGATTTGAAACCAAGATCAGCAAGTATTTCTCTTACTTCCTCTGCTATAAATGTAAAAAGGTTTACTACTTTTTCAGGAGTTCCTGTAAATTTCTCTCTTAATTTATCATCTTGTGTGCAAACACCCACCGGACATGTATTTGAATGACATTGTCTGACCATTATACATCCCATTGCAACTAAAGCAGTTGTTGCTACGCCAAATTCTTCTGCTCCCATCATGGCTGCAATTACAACATCTCTTCCTGTTTTTATTCCACCGTCAGTTCTAAGCGTCACTTGATGTCTCAAGTTATTTAAAGTTAATACCTGATTTGCTTCTGTTAATCCCATCTCCCAAGGAACTCCAACATATTTAACGCTTGTCTGTGGAGTGGCTCCTGTGCCTCCTGAGTGCCCTGAGATTAAAATTATGTCTGCTTTAGCCTTTGCGACTCCAGCAGCTATCGTTCCAATTCCTGATGAAGCAACTAATTTAACTCCAACCCTAGCTTTAGGATTTATTTGTTTTAAATCATAAATTAATTGAGCTAGATCTTCTATTGAATAAATATCATGATGTGGCGGAGGTGATATTAAAGTAACTCCTGGCGTTGAGTGTCTCAATCTCGCAATTTCATCCGTAACTTTAAAACCTGGTAATTGTCCACCTTCACCTGGTTTAGCACCCTGTGCAATTTTGATTTCAATCTCATTACAATTATTTAAATAATTAATGGTTACTCCAAATCTAGCTGATGCAATTTGTTTAACCCTTGAATTTGCACTATCTCCATTCTCCATAATCTTAAATCTTTTTTCATCTTCTCCACCTTCACCACTACAAGATGCGCCTTTAATTCTGTTCATACCAACAGCAAGAGTTTCATGTGCTTCTTTAGATAAAGCTCCATGAGACATACTTCCACTTCCAAATCTTTTTAATATATTAGATGCAGGCTCAACATTAGATATATCGATGGGATTTTTAGATTTAAAATCTACTAAATCTCTTAAACTTATTGGATTTAGATTATAAATACCTTTTGTGTATTTTTTATATATTTCATAAGATCCTTGTCCAACCGCAGTTTGCAGTAAATGAATTAGTTTGCCTTGATACTGATGTGTTTCACCATTTTTTCTATATCTGTAAATGCCTCCAATAGGTAAAATATTTGAATTATTGAAAAATGCTTCTTTGTGTATAGTTCTGATTTTCTTTTCTATTCCTTTTAAACCAATTCCAGAAATCTTTGATAACATCCCAGGAAAGTAATCTTTCACAATTGTTCTACTTAGTCCCACAGTTTCAAAATTACATCCGCCTCTATAAGAACTTAAAACAGAAATTCCCATTTTAGACATTATTTTAAGAAGACCGAGATTCACTGATTTAATATATCTTGAAACACATTCATCAAAAGTGAAATTTCCAAATAATTTCTTAGAATGTCTTTGATATAAGCTATCAAAAGCTAAATAAGGGTTCACTGTAGTAGCACCAACACCAATTAATGTTGCAAAAGAGTGAGTATCTAGAGCATCTCCAGTTTGAACATTGATAGAAACATAACCTCTTAAACCTAATTTAACTAAATGTGTATTTATTGCCCCTATACATAAAAGCATCGGCATTGGCATTCTATTTTCTGAAATATTTTTATCTGATAATATTATTTGTTTAATTCCCTCTCTAACAGCTTGTTCAGATTTAACTTTGAGTAAATTTATTGATGTCTCTAAATCATCATCTTTGCTGAATGTACAATCTAAAACTTTATTATTATTTCCAAAGAATTTCAAAAATTTTTCAAATTGTGCATTTGATAATATTGGACTATTTAAGACATAAATATTGTCTTTAGTTAATTTACTAAAATCTAAAATATTACCAAGATTTCCAAATCTTGTCTTTAAACTCATAACTTTATTTTCTCTTAGAGAGTCAATTGGTGGATTTGTAACCTGACTAAAGTTTTGTCTAAAGTAATGATATAGTGGTCTATATTTGTCAGATAAAACTGCTAAAGGCGTGTCATCACCCATTGAGCCTGTTGCTTCTTTAGCATCTTCTGCCATTGGATGAAGAATTAATTCTAAATCTTCTATGCTATATCCAAAACAATGTTGAAAATTCCTCAAACTTTGACCTTCTAGCTCTACTTTTTCAGTTTCTGCCTCTAATTTTTTATCAAGATCAATAATCTGATTGTTGTAATGTTTATATTCTTTTGAAAGGTAGTTTTT
This sequence comes from uncultured Pelagibacteraceae bacterium, assembly GCA_902538525.1. Classification (GTDB taxonomy): domain Bacteria; phylum Pseudomonadota; class Alphaproteobacteria; order Pelagibacterales; family Pelagibacteraceae; genus Pelagibacter. The sequence goes on from CACBFA010000007.1 coordinate 20,509, forward strand.
TATTTCATCGTTTGAATATACTTTGCCTTTTTCTATTCTTACTCCTAATATTTCTCCAGGTCCTAATCTTCCTTTAGATACAATTTTTTTCTCATTTAAATCTATCATTCCTGTTTCGCTTCCTGCAAAAAGGAGTTTGTCTCTTGTAACTGTATATCTAAGTGGTCTTAATCCATTTCTGTCGGTTGCAACAATTACCCACTCATTATCTGTTGCAGCTATAGCAGCTGGCCCATCCCAAGGCTCCATGGTACTATTTAAAAAATTGAATAGTTGTTGATGATCTTTTTTTAATACCTTATTTTTTTTTGACCAAGCGTCTGGTATTAACATTAATTTTGCTAGAGGAGCAGGCTGTCCAGAAATGTTTAATAACTCAAAAACATTATCTAATGACGCAGAGTCAGAATTTCCAGCTGGTATTACAGGCTTAAGACTCTCTATATCTTCAAAAACTGGACTAAACATCTCTTCTTCGTGAACCTTCATCCAATTAACATTTCCTTTAAGGGTATTTATTTCACCATTATGCGCTATAGATCTAAACGGTTGAGCTAGGTCCCAACTAGGCGCAGTATTGGTTGAAAATCTTTGGTGAAATATTGCATACCTTGATATAAATCTTTCATCTTTTAAGTCAGTATAAAAATCTGACAAAGCTTCTGCTAAAAACATTCCTTTATAAATGATAGATTTAGAACTAAATGAACATATATAAAAATTATTTAATTGATTATTGAGAGCTTCTTTTTCAATTACTCTTCTAGTTTCATACAATTTTTGTTCCAGAGATTTATTGACAACTTTTTTGTCATTGTATGTGAACAATACTTGAGTAATTTCAGGTCTTGTTTGTTCAGCTTTTTCTCCTAAAACAGAGGGATCAACAGGAACTTGTCTCCAGCCATAGATACTAAAATTTCTCTTTGTTAGTTCACTTTCAACAATAGTTCTACATTGCTCTTGAGCGCTATAATCATTTCTTGGTAAGAAAATCATACCCACGCATAGTTCAGAATTATCGTGTTTATGACCAGTGACTTCAATTTTTTCCTCAAAGAAATCTTTAGGAATTTCAATATGGATTCCAGCACCATCTCCTGTTTTTCCGTCTGCATCGATTGCACCCCTATGCCAAACAGCTTTTAAGGCATCGATTCCATATTCTACGACTTTTCTTGATTTTAGACCTTCGGTAGATGCTACTAAACCTACACCACATGCATCATGTTCCATTTCTTCCGAGTAAACATGATTACTTTTTAAAATTTTTAAATTTTTATTTCTTAACTTCATCAAGCAACTCTAAGTTTTTGTTTACTTTGTAAATAATTATCGATTGATGTTGCGGCATCTCTTCCGTCTTTGATGCCCCAAACCACTAAAGATGCTCCACGAACTATATCTCCGGCTGCAAAAACTCCCTGTATACTAGTTTCCATAGTATCAAAATCCGCTTTTATTGTTCCCCATCTTGATACTTGTAATTTTTCTTCATTAAATAATTTTGGAAGATCTTCTGGATCAAATCCAAGTGCTTTGATTACAAGATCAGCTTTAATTTCAAAATCTGAATTTTCTTCAACAACTGGTTTTCTTCTACCGCTATCATCTGGCTCACCTAATTTCATTTTATTAACAACTACACTTTCAATTTTATTTGTTCCCTTAAACTCTTTAGGGCTTGTTAACCAAATGAATTCAACACCTTCTTCTTCTGCATTTCCAACTTCTCTTGCTGAGCCTGGCATATTTTCTCTATCTCTTCTATATAAACATTTTACAGATTTAGCATTCTGTCTCACTGAAGTCCTTAAGCAGTCCATTGCTGTATCGCCGCCTCCAATTACTACAACATCTTTACCTTCAGCATTTAAAGTTCCGTTATCAAACAACTCAACTTTATCACCTAGTCCTTTTTTATTTGATGCTGTCAAAAATTCCATGGCAGGGAAAATATTACTCAAATCGTTACCAGGTAAATTAACTTCTCTAGCTTTATAAACTCCTGTAGCTATTAAAATTGCATCATGTTTTTCTCTTAACTCCGTCAAGCTGGAATCTTTTCCAACTTCATAGTTTAAGACAAATTTAATTCCACTTTCTTCTAAAAGTTTTATTCTCCTTTGAACAACATGCTTTTCTAATTTAAATCCTGGGATACCATATATTAGTAGCCCTCCAGCTCTGTCATAACGATCATATATAGTTACCTTGTATCCTTTTTTTCTGAGTTGTTCTCCACAAGCAAGTCCAGCAGGACCAGAACCTATAATTCCTACACTCTCGTTTTTTTCACTATTTATTTCTATTGGTTTAACCCAACCATTTTCCCAAGCTTTCTCTGTGATATATTTTTCTATTGATCCAATAGTTACTGTTCCATGACCCGATTGCTCTATTACACAATTTCCTTCACACAGCCTATCCTGGGGGCAAATTCTTCCACAAACTTCTGGCATGTTGTTTGTGCTTTGTGATAATTGATAAGCTTCCTCATATCTTCCCTCAGCAGTTAGTTTTAGCCAATCTGGTATATTGTTACTTAATGGACAATGAACTTGGCAAAATGGTACTCCACATTGGGAACACCTGCTTGACTGCTGAACAGCTCTATCTTTTAGAAATTCTTGATATATTTCACTAAAATCCTCTTTTCGGTCTGATATATCTCTTTTAGGTGGATTTTGTTGACCTATATCAACAAACTTAAGCATTTTTTCTGACATGGTGGACGCTGTATATACGATAAAAATTTAATATTAAACAATTACAAGGTCATAAATATTGACTAATATTTGACAAAACTTAAGTAAATCAGCGGTTTTTTCTTATTATGCATAGATGATATGCAAATATGTAATTGCTTTAATTTGGTTACAATTTCATTATGAAGTATTGGATCTAATGATTTCAAAATATGTAGAGACGCTAATTTTATCAATTATTCAAGGAATATCTGAATTTATTCCAGTTAGCTCGTCTGCACATCTTTTAATTATATCAAGATTGAGTGACTTCAATGTTAGCAACCTACAATTAGATATTAGTCTGCATTTAGGTTCTTTGTTAGCAATTATTTTATTTTTTAGAAAAGAGTTAATAAATATCATTAATAATAAAAAAATATTTCTACTAATAATTCTTGGGTCTATACCATTAGTTATTGTTGGTTATATTTTTTACTCCACAAATTTAATTGATCAATTTAGAAACTTAAAAGTTGTCGCTTGGACAACTTTGATTTTTGGAATTTTATTATACTTTTCAGATAAGTTTGAATTGAAAAATAAAATTTCTTCAGAATTAAATATTAAAAGTATTATTATCATAGGGTTATTTCAGATTTTAGCTATTATTCCAGGAGTCAGTAGATCAGGTATAGTAATTACAGCTTCAAGATTTTTAAAATTTGACAGAGTTGAATCATCAAAGATAGCTTTTTATTTGTCTATTCCAGCCTTAGCAGGTGCAAGTGTTTTGGGATTTAAAGATGTTATTGATGATCAAATAAATTTTGATGCTATATTTATTTTTTCTACTTCAGCTTCATTATTATTTTCTTATTTTACAATTAAATATTTTCTTATTTATGTTAAAATGTTTAGTTTGAGTTTTTTTGTTATTTATAGAATAGTTTTAAGCATTATTCTTTTTTCAATTATTTACTTATGATTTTTTAGACTTTGGAGCAATTTGAGAAAATATTACAGCAATAAGAATTAATACACATCCTATAATATTATTTATGTTAAGAACTTGACTTAAAATAATCCATCCAGCAATTGTTGCAAAGACACCTTCAAGAGAGTAAATTATTGCTGCTGGAGCTTCTTCAATATTTTTTTGTGCAAACATTTGTAAAGTAAAAGCAATTCCTCCAGATAAAACGCCTGCGTATAATATTGAACTATACTCAGTTAAAATTTTTGTAATAACTACTTCCTCTAAAATAAAAGCAAATATAAGAGATAAACCAAAAACAAGAGCTGCTTGTAATGCCGCATAAAAAATTGGTATATTAAATTTCTCCATAAATTTTCCAGCGAAAATTATATGTAAAGCCCAAAATAGTGAGCATAGAATAACTAAAGCATCACCTATCATAATTTCTGAGTTTGAAAAATCACTTAATAGGTAAACACCTATTATACATAAACCTATTGAAGGCCAAAGACTCCAATGGACTTTAATAGAATAAATAAAAAATAATAAAATTGGAACTAATGGAACGTAAAAAACTGTAAAAAAAGCTGCATTAGCTATATTCGTGTATTGTAATGCGGCTTGCTGCAAGTAGGTGCCCAAAAATAATGATATACCCATTAAAAATAAATATTTTAAAAATAATTTTTTATTAGAATTGATTTCATAATTAATTTTTTTTCTTTCTAAAATTAAAGCAATGGGTAGGACTGTAAGAAAACCAACAAAAAATCTAGATGCATTGAATGTTAATGGACCAATATTGTCCATGCCTGTGTCTTGAGCAATGAAAGCAGTGCCCCAAATAAATGTTGTTATCAAAGCGCATATAAGCGATGTAGTTTTGGACATTAATTTAATTAAATTTAGATAATATTATTCATTCTACAACAGCTATCAAAATCTTCTTTGTTGATATAGCAACCAGCCATTTTTCTTATACCTGAAAATGCACCTCTACCATGCATTACTCTCCAATTATTAAAAATTAGTAATTCACCAGGTTTTAAAATATGCCTCCACTGATATTGCTTTTGGTTTGCCATCGTATCAAATACTTTAATTGCTTTATAAAAATTAATTGTTTTCTGATTAGTTTCTCTAAAAGGTGCTCTATCGTAATTGTTAAAACTAATTTGATCAAAATTATTTTTTTCATTTAATTTTATTATTGGTCTTTTTGCCTCAAGGCGAACACCATCACCAATATAAGAACCTTTAACTTTTGTATTTGTTAAAGTTTTAAAATGTTTTTTATATTTTTGTTTGATTTCATTTGCCAATTTAAATCCATCTACCATTATAGAGTCTCCCCCCTTAGCCTCATACTTACAACAAAGCAGTAATTGTAAACCCGGAGCATCATTGCTATATGTAGAGTCTGTATGTGGTCTCAGTTCTTGGTTTGAATATGCACTGTCTGCTTTTTTATTATTTGATTCAAAGGTCCACAATCCTCCAAAAATTGAATTTCTGACATAACCTATTTTTTTAGCTATATATTCAACAGAGTTTAAATTCTTTGAACAATTTCTTACGACTGCAAAACCATATATGTGGATTTTTTTTAATAAATTTTTAAATCCAACTTTAGTTTGTAATTGCTTATAGTTAATAAAAATTTGATTTTTTATGTCTTTATCTTTCCAAAATTGAGTATCACTTTTAGTTTCTTCTCTTTTTAAAGAATTTTTTTTTAAAAATTCATATGAATATTTGGTTGGTTTATTTTCATCAGACCATAATATTTCAATAAATTTCCCTTTTTTTAATAATTTTGCTTTTTTAACTTTGATATTAATGTCTAAATTTGCGGTATAAGTTATTCTTTGATTGGTTTTAAAATCCCAGTTTTCTTTATTTTTAATATGATCTCTTAACCAAATATTAGGAAATATTTCAAACTTGTTGTCATTAAAGTAAAATACAGTTTTATTATTTAAAAGTTTAAAATTTTTAATCATTGCTTAGCTAGTTTGTAGGCAAAGTTTTTACCAAGGTTATTTTTTAATTCATTATTAAATCTTGAACCCTCAGCACCGTCAATAATTCTATGATCGTAAGAGAGAGATAAAGGCAACATTGTTCTAGGTTTAAATTGTCCATCAATATAAACAGGTTTAATATAAGTCCTTCCAATTCCTAAAATAGCAACCTCAGGATAATTTATTATAGGAGTAAAATAAGTTCCTCCAATGCCACCTAGGCTTGTTATAGTTATGGATCCTCCGTAAAATTCTTTTTTATCTATCTTCAAATTTCTACAATCATCACTTACTTTTTTAAGATCCTTACTTATTTGATCTATATTCTTTTGGTTGGCATTTCTTATTTTAGGCACCATTAATCCGTTGGGAGTATCAACTGCAATTCCTACGTGAAAGTATTTTTTTAAAGTTATTTTTCCATTTTCAATATTATCAATTGAACTATTAAATCTTGGAAAAACTTTCAAAGCTTCCACAACTGCCTTTATAATAAATGCCAAAGGAGTAATTTTCTTTTTCTCTCCAGTAAAAGTATCAGTCAAATTTTGTCTAAATTCTTCCAATTCCGTAATATCTGCTTCATCACAACTAGTAACATGCGGAATTGTTTGCCAAGAATTTGATAAATGTGGAGCAGCAATTCTTTTAATTCTTGGTATATCTTGAATTTCTACATCTCCAAAATCAGCATGATTATATTCTGAGGCTTTTATAGATTGAGCCTTCTTTTCTTCTTGAGGTTTATTAAAATTAGAAGATACAAATTTTTTTATATCTTCTTCAACAATTCTTCCTGATCTTTCTGATCCAGTAACATTATTAATATCAACACCAAGTTCCCTCGCAAATTTTCTAGTTTTTGGGCTAGCAAGTGCTTTGCTTGATTTGAATATACTGACTCTATTATTTTGCAATATTTCTTTTGGTTTTGAAATTACTTTTTCAGGAGGTTTTTGTATAATAGTTTCTTCTTTAATCTCTTTGACCTCTTCTTCAATTTGCTCAACTGGTTTTTCTACTTCTGAACCAATTATTAGTATTGATGAGCCCTCTGAAACTTTATCACCAACTTTTAAATTAACCTTTTTAACATTACCTGAGTATGGACTAGGAATCTCGACACTTGATTTATCACTTTCAATGGTAATTATTGGGTCATCTTTATTAATATTTGATCCTGCTTCTATTAATACCTCAATTACTTCAACATCTTTAAAATCACCAATGTTAGGAACTAATACTTCTTTCTCGCTCATTATAATTTTGTAGGCATAGGCTTGTCTTTATCAATTTTATATTTTTTAATTGCATCTACCGCATGTTTAGAAGCAATTAATTGTTCATTAGATAAAATACTTAATCCGTATGCAACTATATGTTCTTTGTCGACTTCAAAAAATTTTCTTAGATTTTTTCTTGTGTCACTTCTGCCAAATCCATCTGTACCCAACGAATAAAAACTTTTATTTATGTAAGGTCTAATTTGGTCAGAATTCATTCTCATGTAATCTGAAGCTGCTAAAATAGGACCTTCGGTTTTTCCAAGGCATTTTTCAACGTAAGAAATTTTTTTCTCTTCTCCCGGATTAAGCAAGTTATACCTCTCTGTTTCAAGTCCATCTCTTCTTAATTCATTAAAACTGGTAACACTCCACACTTCACTATCTACTTGATATTCATTTTGTAAAATTTCTGCTGCTTCTATCATCTCTCTTAAAATTGTTCCTGAGCCCAATAATTGAATCTTATTCTTTTTATTCTTATTGAAATCTTTAATTTTATACATCCCTTTTAATATGCCTTCTTCACAATCTTTAGGCATCTCTGGATGAGAATAATTTTCATTCATTGTTGTAATGTAGTAAAAAATATTTTCATGTTTTTCATGCATTCTTCTTAAACCTTCTTTAAAAATTGTAGCTAATTCATAATGAAAAGTTGGATCATAAGAAACACAATTTGGAATTGTTGATGCTAATAAATGACTATGACCATCTTGGTGTTGAAGACCTTCTCCAGCCAAAGTTGTTCTTCCAGCTGTAGCTCCAATTAGAAATCCTCTTGTTTGACTATCTCCAGCCGCCCAAGCAAAATCTCCAGTTCTTTGAAAACCAAACATAGAGTAAAAAAGATAAATTGGTATCATTTCAATATCGTGGTTTGAATACGATGTTCCTGCAGCTATCCATGATGCCATGGATCCAGCCTCATTTATACCTTCCTCTAAAACTTGACCACTTTTTTCTTCCTTATAAGAACTTAATTGAGCTGAGTCCTCTGGCTCATATTTTTGACCTTCGTGCGCATATATACCTATTTTTTGGAAAAAACCTTCCATACCAAATGTTCTTGCTTCATCAGGGATTATTGGAACAAGTCTTGGAGCAACATTTTTATCTCTTAGCAAATTAGTCAACATCCTAACAAGTGCCATAGTAGTTGACATTTCTTTTTCACCAGTTGATTTTTTCATAAAGTCAAAAATATCATTACTTGGTGTTTTGATTGGCTTCGAAAAAGATGATCTCTCGGGAATATATCCTCCTAAAGCTAATCTTCTTTTTTTTAAGTATTTTATTTCCTCTGAATTTTCATCGGGTCTAAAGTATTCTATATTTTTGACTTGTTCATCTGTTAATGGAACATCAAATCTATCTCTGTAATATAGTAAATCATCTACACCTAATTTTTTTTGTTGGTGGGTTGTATTTATACTTTCACCAGATTTTCCCATACCATATCCTTTAATTGTTTTAGCTAATATGACTGTTGGTCTGTCTTTTGTATTAACAGCTTTATGATAAGCAGCATAAACTTTATGTGGGTCGTGACCACCTCTATTTAATTTCCAAATATCGCTATCCGTATAACTTGTAACTAAATTTTTAAGCTCAGGGTATTTCCCAAAGAAGTTATCTCTAACGTATAAACCACCCTTTGCTTTAAAGGCTTGATATTCCCCATCAACTGCTTCGTTCATTCTTTTTACAAGTAAACCTGATTTATCATTTGCTAGTAAAGGATCCCAATATGATCCCCAAATGACTTTTATTACATTCCATCCAGCTCCTCTAAAAATTCCCTCTAATTCTTGAATAATTTTACCATTGCCTCTTACTGGACCATCTAATCTTTGGAGGTTGCAGTTCACAACATAAATCAAGTTATCTAACTTTTCTCTTGCTGCTAAACCAATAGACCCTAAAGCTTCTGGCTCATCTATTTCACCATCTCCTAAGAAAGACCAAACTTTCCTATTCTCATCTTTTATTAATTTTCTATTAATAAGATATTTCATGAATCTTGCCTGATAAGTTGCCATCATTGGTCCAAGACCCATGGAAACAGTTGGAAACTGCCAAAACTTTGGCATAAGCCATGGATGGGGATAAGATGATAAACCACCTGGGTAAACTTCCTGTCTGAATCTATCTAATTGCTTCTCGTCAAGTCTTCCTTCCAAAAAAGCTCTAGCATAAATTCCTGGTGCTGAATGTCCTTGGAAGTAAATTAAATCTCCACCAAAATTATTGTTTTTAGCCCTCCAAAAATGATTCATTCCTATATCATAAAGAGTTGCTGCAGAAGCAAATGTTCCAATGTGACCTCCTAATGAAGGATCTCTCATGTTTGCTCTTACAACCATCACCGCTGAATTCCATCGAATTAATGCTCTGATTTTTCTCTCAATATTTTGATCACCTGAAGATTTTATCTCTTCATCTACTGGTATAGTATTTATATAAGGTGTATTTTGTGTATAAGGTATGTTTGATCCTTCTTTATATGCCTGATCAATTAATTGTTTGATTAAAAAATGAGCTCTCTCAGGACCTCCAGAATGTACAACTGCAGACAAAGAATCGAGCCATTCCTTTGTTTCAACAGGATCGATATCATTTTTAACAGTTATGTTAGATTTTTCCTTAACTTCTAAATTATTAATACTTTCTTCATGAATTTCTCTTCTCTGTATATTTTCTAATTCTAGATTTACATTTTTATTTTGATCTTCAGCCTCAGAAATTATTTTTTCAGTATGCGTAGGAATTTTATCATTATTATTCTTTTCAATTTGATCATGTGTTGATGATAAAGTTAAAATTAGGTCACCTTTTGATACTTTATCACCAATCTTTATGTTGATACTATCTACGGTTCCGCTGGTTGTTGAAGGCACTTCCACACTTGACTTGTCACTTTCCAATGTAATTACTGGATCATTTTTTTCAATTTTATCACCAGTTTTTACAAGAATTTCGATGATTTCAACCTCTTCAAAATCGCCAATATCCGGTACTAATAATTTTTCAATCATTTAATTGTTTATATATATATAATATTTTAGTTTAATAGGTGTATTTTTAGACCATTACTAAATTTTGTTATAAATTTTTGAGGAATAGATTATATTAGCGCCTGTAGCTCAATTGGATAGAGCGCTTGGCTACGGACCAGGAGGTTCTGGGTTCAAATCCTAGCAGGCGCACCAATAATATTTATTATAAATGATGAAAATCAGTAAATTAGATAAGTATTTAAAAATTTGGTTTTTTGTATCAGTAAATTTAATATTAATTTTTTCTGCGTGGGTATTGAAGCTCATAATTTATAAAATAGGTCACGATGTTAAGATCTATTCAGATTTAATAAAATTTATTCCTTATATAATTTTTTTTTCTTCAATAGTCATTTTAAAATTTAGTAAACACATAACTTTTTTTATATTTTATTTTTCAATTTATGTTGGTTTTTTATTATTTGACACAAATTACAAAAATATAAATTTTAAAGTAGAAACTTTTATAAAATCAAATTCTGTAACATTCGCTCTTATTCAAAGCAGTAAGAAAATTTTAAAAAAAAATAAAAAAAATGTGCTTGATTTGAATGATATTTATTTAAATAAAACATTTGATAAGAATATACTTTTAAGACAAGATAACTTTCCTGATATTTATGTTGCAAATAATAAAATAAAATTGAAAAAAATCTTAAAAAAAGACAATTCTTCGAATGCTTTGCCTTTGCTTATTCACAAAAAAGAAGATGGATATATACTAACTTATTTTGACTATTCTAAATTAAATAAAGTCAGTCTAGATAAAAATTTTGAAATTACAGAATATTTTTGGAAAAAAAAACATCAAACAGTTTTTCATCATTGGGGTGATTTATATAATAATAAAATTTATATTCTAGGTAGTAATACAAAGTCATTTCCAAATGACCATCAATTACTTTATGAAAATAACTTTAAAAATTGCTCAGACGGTTGGTTTCTAAATGAGACGATTGAAATTATTGATTATGAAGATGGTTCCTTAATTAAAAGAATTGAAATAATGGATAAATTATCAAAGATAAAAGAAATTAATAATCCTAATTTTAATCTAATATGTCAAGACCCTTCACATAGTAATGATATAAGAATTATAAAAGATGAAAAAATATCTGAATATTTTCCTGATGGAAAAGTTGGAGATATCTTAATAAGTGTAAGACATTTTAACAGCATAATATTATTAGACAAAGATAGTTATGAGATAAAATGGTATGTTGTTGGCAAAACTGAATGGCAACACTCACCTAAAATTACATCTGAAGGAACGATATTTGTATTTGATAATTTGGGATCAAACCCAATTAATGGATTGAGTAGAATAGTTTCTATCGATATAAAAACTAAAAATATAATTGGTATATATGAGTCCAGTGATTTTAATGATTTTTTTGAATCAGAGTCTGGAGGCAGATTACAATTTGAGGATAATATTATGTATATAATTGAGACAAATAAAGCGAAGATGTTTTCAATAGAATGTGAAAACTTAATTTATTTTGAAAATTGTAGAAAAGTGAATATATTTGAAAATAATACTAAATCTGATTTATTCTTTGCACATGTTTTTTAAAGAAAATTAAATTCATTACATTTAAGTTTATTATACAAACTATCTGCAATGTAATTATACTCGCTATCCTTTGCATCATAATCCTGTTTTTTAAATAAATTAACATTTTTTACTACACTTTTATGGAAATCCAATTCACAAAAAGAAAATAACTTTTTTGTATTTTCTTCTAAATCTAAAATAAATTTATCATAATTAAGAAGAATAAGATTATTTGAAAATATTTGATTGGAAAGATACTTTTGTAGTATCATTTGGTATAAAGATATCCATTGATGTAAATACCCTTCATAATTTTTGTTTTCTTCGAATAAATTTTTACTTATTTTAAAACTATTATCTTCTATTCTTAATGCTTTCCTATTTTTGCCAAACTCGAAATGAGACAAAAAGTATAAATTTTCATTAAAGCCATCGATTTTTTCTGATAAATCTAAAAATCTATTATGCACTCTTTCTGATGAACACGCTGTATTTGAAGGATTTCTATAACATAATATAATTTTACAATCTTTAAATAAATTAAGAATATAATTTAGTCTAAACACGTTATAATTTCCTTTAGACAAATATCTTTTCTTTTTATTTATAAATATTATTTTTTTTATAAAAAAATAAAGTTTTTTTTTTAGTTTATGATTACTATATGTTTTGTCTAAAAATCTGCAGAAACCAAATTCATTGTACTTTTCTAAAACCTCGGCCCATATCAACTCTTCAAACGCATCTGGTGAATCTATATCAATTTGTAAGCCATCATCATGCAATCTCGCAAACTTTTGATTTCCAAAATAATAAAATTTTTTAAAAAAACTCCAGGTTAAAGGTGTTTTAAAAAAAGGTAATTGACCATAAGTACATGAAGAAACTTGATTTGAATTGTTAATCAAGTTTAGTAAGAATGTAGTCCCAGATCTTGGCATTCCACAAATAAAAATTGGACGATCTATTTCAATATTTCTTGATTTAATAAATAAATTTTCTATTTCTGAAACTAAATCAAAAACAAAAAACTTTTTTTGAATAATAAAGTTAAAATTATTTATCTTTTGATTTTTCAACTTTTTTTCTTTTGATCTTATTATATAATAATTTAAATGGATAAAAAATTACTCCAAAAAAAATTACTACCGCCAAAAAAATAAATACTACTGCTTGACCTATTAATGGTATCAAAGGAGCTATACCTAAATATGCATAAGATATGTTTGTTAGAGCAAAAAATATCGCAATCGAAAATGATACAAATTTTATCATTAATTAAATTTTTTTAATATTAATATATTAATTTTATAAAACAACCAAATCTAGTATATATTCTTATGATTAAAATAACATTTACAAATAAAATTTAAAATCGATGCCACTTCAGAAATCAGTAATATATTTTTTTATTATTGTGCTATTTATTCTTTTAATTATTTCAATTTTAATTTAATGAAAAAATTTAAACAAATTAGCGTTAAAAAAGGTTTCATGAGGCACAATGGAGGTTTGCTACTAAGAGATATTTCAAAAAATAAATATGAATTTAAAACTAAAATAAAAAGAAACCATCTTAACAGAGCTGGTATAACCCACGGTGGGTATATAGCATCGATCATAGATACCGGGTGTGGTTCTGGAGCCCATAGAATTTCGGGTAATCAACCTTGTGTAACAATAACACTTAATATTAACTTTATAGGACCTTCAACCATTGGTGATGAAATTTTTGGATATGTAAAAATTAAAAAAAAAACAAAAAGTATGGTTTTTTTAGAGTGCTATTTAGAATGTAAAGGTAAAATAATTGCATCTGCTACAGGTATTTGGAAAATACTTCAACGTAAATTGCCCCATGCAGGTCTAAGCTAAATTCTTCTTCTTATATTTAAATAACCAAAGATTAATAAAAGAATAAGAGCAATAGGATAAATTATTTCTTTTTTTGGTCTATTCTGATTTTCAATTTTAAATTCTTTAATAATATCTCCCATATCTAAACCAGATTTTTTTGCAATTCCATTCCATTTTAAAGTATCAATTATGGTTTTATTATCTTCTACAACTAAGCTCATTCCATAATCATCTAAACTGAAATTTTCATCAAAACTATTTTTTTCAATTACAAATAATTTATATCTTTCGCCGTACTCTGTAAGTCTAGTAATTTTAATTCTTATCTCTTTATTATAATCAAACTGTTTTTTGTTTATTTCTTCAATGCTTAAATAGTTATATTTTGGGTAAAATTTATTTAGAATAAATTCTGGAGATAATAATGAAATTGAAATTATTAAAAAAATAATAATCTCATACCATCTCAGTTTGTTTATAAACCAACCCTGAGTAGCAGAAGTAAATACTAAAATCCCAATCAATGAGGTTGCTATGACCATTAAACCATGCCATATACTTTCAATACCAATTAATAATAACTCGCTGTTAAATAAGAATACAATAGGAAGTATTCCTGTTCTTAGACTATACCAAAATGCCTGAGCTCCTGTCCTTAACGGGTCTCCACCAGAAATGGCAGCTGCTGCGTAAGATGCTAAGCCAACTGGAGGTGTTACGTCTGCCATAAGACCAAAATAGAATACGAATAAATGAACAGCAATTAGAGGAAAAATAAATCCTGATGCATTTCCAACATCAACAAGAACAGTTGCCATTAGAGATGCTACAACAACGTAGTTTGCCGTAGTTGGTAAACCCATACCCAGTAGTAAACACAAAATAATAGTTAAAAACAAAAGAATAATAACATTATCTTTTGCAATAGACTCGATTACAATTATTAAATTAGTACTCAAACCTGTAGATCCAACTGCACCAACTATAATACCTGCTGTTGCAATTGCTATTCCGACGCTAACCATATTCAAGGCACCCTTTTCGAAACCAACAACAGTTTGGTTGTACCAATATATTAAAGCATTCTTAAATTTCTTTTCTTTAAAAATTTTATTTAAAAGATTAACTATAATTAGAGTTATTGTAGCAAAAAAAATAGAGTATGAAGCTGTAAGCCTCATATAAACTAGTAGATATACGAGAACGAATATAGGAACTAAAAAATGTATTCCTTCTAAAAATGTTTTTTTCAATTTTGGAATATCGTTTTCATCCATACCTTTCAAATTTAATTTAAGTGCTTCAAGGTGAGATATATAGAATAATGCAATATAAGAAATTATTGCTGGTAAGAAAGCATGTTTAACAACTTCAAAATATGTAACACCAATAAAACTTGCCATCACAAATGCTGCTGCTCCCATAACAGGAGGCATTATTTGACCATTAACTGATGAAGATACTTCGATAGCACCCGCTTTTTCTTTAGAAAAACCTGTCTTTTTCATAATTGGGATTGTAAATGTTCCTGTAGTAACCGTATTTGCAATCGATGATCCAGAGATCAATCCTGTCATACCAGATCCTAGAATGGCTGCCTTAGCAGGACCACCTCGCATTTTTCCAACCATTGCAAAAGCTAAATCTAAAAAATATTTACCTCCCCCAGCAGTCTCTAAAAGTGCTCCAAAAAGTACAAAGAGAAAAATGAAATCAACAGAAACACCTATCGGAATTCCAAAAATTGCTTCTTGATCAAACCACTGAAAACCAATTAATCTTTTTAATGATAATCCGCCATGAGAAATTATATCTGGTGCATATTGACCAAAATAAGAAAATAACAAAAAACAAACCGCAATAACGACTAATGGGATACCTATTACTCTGCGTGTAGCCTCTAGAAGAATTAATATTCCGATTATTCCAAGTATTAACTCAATTGGAATAGTAAAATCGTCAAAAAAATTTATTTTAAGTAATATTCCACCCCTGTCTACTAATTGATCATAAAAAAAATAAATATATAAACAACAAGCTGCACCTGTTATTGCAATTAATATATCTATAAAATTTACTTTTTTACCCCGTGCAAATGGAAATATTAAAAAAGCTAGCAAAAGTGCAAAACCAAGATGAATTGCTCTAGCAGGTAAACCCTTAAATATTCCAAAATTAAACCAAAATGGAAATGGAGAAGCATACCAAAGCTGAAATAAAGACCAGGTTATCGCAATAACTGCAACTAACTTTAAATGAAAACCTGTTAGATTTCTTGTAGGAGAAAGATCTTCTTTAATCTTATTTTCAATTTTTTTTTCTATGTCTGCTGACATTCAGCTTAATATATAAAAAAAAAGGCCCAATAGATATATTGGGCCTCAATTTTTTTATATAGATTTAATTACATTAAACCAGCTTCTTTATAATATTTAACAGCTCCAGGATGAAGTGGTGCCGATAAACCATCAGCTATCATATTTTTTTTCTCTAAAGGAGCAAAAGCTGGATGTTGTTTTCTAAAATCATCAAAATTTTCAAAAACAGCTTTTGTAACCTGGTAAACTAAGTCTTCAGATACATCTACACTTGTTACTACAGTAGCTTTAACACCGAATGTAGTTACATCTTTTTTCTGTTTAGTATAAGTACCTTTTGGAATTGTTGCAGATGCATAATAATCAGCTCCGCTGATAATTCCATTAATTACATCTCCAGTTAAATTGATTGGCATAGCTTTAGCTGCACATGTTGCCGCTTGTTCCATTGCCCCATTTGGAAAACCTACTGAATATCCAAACGCATCAATTTTACCATCACATAGAGCTTTTACTTGCTCTGAAGATGTTAGCTCAGTAACTGATTTAAAGAAACTGTTATCAACGCCCATAGCTTTCATTAATTCTTCCATTGTTCCTCTTTGGCCAGAACCTGGATTTCCAATGTTTACTACTTTTCCTTTTAGACCCATAAAATCTTTAACTTTTGCTTTTTTTCTAGCCCAGATTTGAAATGGCTCGTTATGTACTGAGAAAACGGCTCTTAAATTTTTGAATTGTTTCCCTTCCCATTTGCTTGATCCATTGTAAGCATGATATTGCCAATCAGATTGAGCTACACCAAATTGAAACTCACCATCTTTTATTTGCCCGATGTTATAATTTGAGCCTCCAGTTGAAGGAGCGGTACATCTGTAAGCTTTATCTTTCATGCCTTTTTTTCTACCATGTTCAGCACTAATTGCTGATTTGTGTAACATTTTACAAATGGCATTTCCTGTCTGAAAGTAAACTCCAGTTGGTCCTCCTGTGCCTATTGTAAAAAACTCCGCTGATTTTGCTATTGATCCAAAAGAAAATATAGCAGCAAAAATAATCAGAGAGCTTGATATTGTTGATAATATTTTTTTCATATACCCTCTCTAAAGTTTTAAAATCAAATCTAACTATTTATTGCTTCGAGTGTCTAGTAAATTCACTAAATATAAGTATTGCTAATTAAGGAATTTTTAAAATAATT
>CACBFA010000008.1 GCA_902538525.1 uncultured Pelagibacteraceae bacterium
TCTGCAATTAGTAAAAGTTGGAGAAAAGGTAGAATATTCATTGCTGGAGATGCTGCGCACTTGATGCCACCTTTTATGGGCCAAGGAATGTGCGCAGGAATAAGAGATGTTTCAAACTTGGCATGGAAAATATCTCATTGTTTAAAGAATAATCATTCTGATAAATTACTTAATACATATCAAAGTGAAAGATATTCAAATGTAAAAGAGTATGTAAGCACAACTATGAGAATGGGTTCATTTATAAATGCTGTCAGCTCAACAAAAATTACAAAAAATATTTCTTCAAATAAAGAAGGAGTAAAATCTATGAAATCCATTAAGCCAAAACTGGGCAAAGGACTTGGAAAAGTTAATGATAAACTTCGAGGTAAAATATTCCCTCAATTTAAATTAAAAAATGGAAAAAATTTAGATGAAAAATTTTCTTCAAAACCTATTGTAATAATTTCACCAAAATTAAAGAAAAAAATTTCCAATAAAATTAATTATGTACTATCTAATAGTGTAAATGGCTTAAGTGAGTATCTTAATAATATAAAATCTGAGGGACTTATAGTTAGACCAGACAGATTTATAATTAGTTCTATAAAATCTAATAAAATTTCAAAAATAAAAAATTATTCAATTTAGATTTAATTCCTCTTTTATAATTTTTATTTTTGTTTCATTATCTTGAGCAATTTCACCTGAAGGAAGATATAATGAATTTTCAAATCCAATTCTTATTTTTCCACCAAGTCTTATTGCTTCTTTCAAACAAATAAATTCTTCTTTTTCAAAAGCGCATATAGCCCAATCTGCTTGAAATTTATTTTTTTCTAATTTTTCTAAATATAAAGGTATTTTATTTGGATCACTAATTTTACCAGTATAGTGACCGATTACAAATAAGCACCACGAGTTATCTTTTTCAATTTCAGATTTATTTAAAACATTTGAAAGTAAATCTATATCCTCTGGTTCATGACAAATATGTTGAACATTAATTTTTTCATCAAATAAATATTTATACAGTTTTATATCTTCATCAGTAGGATTTCTGCTTGGAATTAATTCTCTAATTGCAATTGATATTCCTGGTGGCTTAACATCGTATGCATATTTACGCATTTCACCTGGTGAATATCTACCTACAGCCTCAGTAGTAACTTGTAAGTGCATGTTAGGAACTATCTTATTTAATTTTATTAATGCTTCACTGCAGTCATTAGCGTCTAATATATGTTGGCTATTTTTATCTCTGATGTGGAAATGAATTGCCTCAGCACCTGCTTCGTATGATAATTTTGCGGTATTAACAATTTCATCAATAGTTATAGGAACTTTTGGATGATCCTTCTTCATAGGTCTCACTCCGTTGGGTGCCACCATAATTTTTGGGAGTTCTTTTGGTTGATAAAATTGCATAATTAAAGTCTACTCTTTTTTGAAAAAAATAAATAATATTTTTAACAAATAAACTATTATTCAATTGGATTTAATTAACGACAATTCCTGTGGGTGGACAAATCAACTTCCTGAAAGAAGTAATATTAAATTACTAGATCAAGATATTTACTGTGATTATTTGATTGTAGGAGCTGGGTATACGGGATTGTCAGCTGCCAGAAAACTTTCAGACATAAAAAAAGATAAAAAAATTGTTCTCATTGATGCCCAATTAGCAGGAGAGGGTGGTAGCTCAAGAAATTCAGGTTATCTTGTTGATACTACATTGAATGATGGTTTTACATCAAATAGCGATAAAGAGAATTATTTAAAAAAAACAAAAATATACCATTTAGGTATAGAGGCTGTGAGAAAATTTATAAAAGAATATCAAGTTGATTGTGATTGGAATGAATGTGGAAAATATTTTGCTTCTTCGAAAGAACAGGATGAGACAAAAGCTCAATCGTTCAGTAAATTATTAAATAGTCTTGGTTTTAAAAATAGAATTTTGTTTAACAAAGAGTTAACTGAAAAATTGGGAACGCCTTTTTATAAAATTGGAGTTTTTACCTCAGGAGGAATACTTTTAAACCCTGGTAAATTAGCTAGAGCAATGGTTGATACTTTACCAGATAATGTAAAAGTATATGAAAATTCACAAATTAACGGTTGGAAAAAGATTAACAACAAAATTGAATGTTTTACAAAAAAAAACAAAATAACAACTAAAAAAATCATATTTTGCACAAACGGTTTTTTGAAATCTTTAAAAGTAAAAAAAAATTATAGCTTTCCAATTACATTAACTGCCAGTCTTACGAGAAAACTAACAGATAAAGAGTTTAAAGATATAGGATCTCCAAAAGAATGGGGCGTTCTTCCAATAAGACCTATGGGTGCTACAATTAGAATGACTAAAGATAGGAGAATACTTATAAGAAACACTGCAGAGTTAAGAAACCCTTTTTCAATGAATAGAAATGAATTAAATAAAAGAGTTGCAATTCATAAAAAAGGTATCAAAAAAAGATTTAAACAATTACCTGATAATATAATAGAGAGCAGTTGGTCAGGGATTGTATGTAGAAGTGGTAATAGCTCTCAAATATTTGAAAAAATTGATGATAATATTTTTAGCGCAGGCTGTTACAATGGATCTGGAATTGGAGTAGGAACACTATTCGGTGAACAAATAGCTCTAATGGCCTCTAATCAACAATCTAATGAAATTGAAGTAATACAACAAAGAAAAAAACCAAACTGGTTACCACCACAACCCTTTTTAAATTTAGGAATATACACTAGATTAGCTTACGAAAGGATAAAAGCTCAAACTGAAATTTAATGAAAAAAAATTTAAAGCTTATAGTTTTTTTAGTATTAGGAATTATAGCTCTTTACATCTCAACTAATTATTATAACGATTTTAATAGAAGCAAAACTATTAAAGCATGTATAATTGGAAAAGCTGAATTAGATTCTAAAAAAACTAAAGAGGACAGATTATCAAATGAACAAATTAAAAAATTTTGTGAAGATCAAATAAAATGATGAAAAAATCAAAAAGATCAGATGTTGATCCATTTATTGTAATGGATGTAATGGAGTCTGCTAGAATTGCAGAGGAAAAAGGTAAAGATATAATTCATATGGAGGTAGGGCAGCCAGGAACACCAGCGCCTAAGATTGCGAAAGATTATATTACAAATGAGATAAATAAAAATAATCTTGGTTACACAGTATCACTTGGTCTACCAGCTTTAAGAGCAAAAATTTCAAAGTTATATGGAGATTGGTACAATCTAGATTTAAATCCAAATAGAATAGTAGTTACAACAGGGTCTTCTGGAGCCTTTATATTATCGTTTTCGGCATTGTTTGATAGTGGAGACAGAGTTGGAATTGGATCTCCAAGTTATCCTAGCTATAGACAAATACTAAAATCACTAAGTTTGGAAACTGTAGATATTCAAACTAAACTTCAAAATAGATTTCAACCTGTTCCAGAAGATATTACAAATAATAATTTAAATGGAATTCTTGTTGCATCGCCTGCAAATCCAACTGGTTCTATGCTGGATAAACAATCTTTAGAGAATTTAATTAATACTGCAAATGAAAACAATGTAAGCTTTATTAGTGATGAAATTTATCATGGAATTCAATATGAAAATAATCCAACTTCAGCTTTAGAGATTACAGATAATTGTTATGTAATTAATTCTTTTTCAAAGTACTTTTCAATGACTGGTTGGCGAATAGGTTGGATGGTTGTACCAGATGAACATGTTAGACAAGTAGAAAGACTTTCACAAAATTTGTTTGTTTGCCCACCACACGCAAGTCAAGTTACAGCCCTTGCTTCTTTAGATGCAAATGAAGAGTTACAATCAAATGTAGAAGTATATAAAAAAAATAGAGAGATACTTTTAGAAGAATTACCTAAGGCAGGATTAAAAAAGTTTTCACCACCTGATGGAGCTTTTTACATCTATGTTGATATTTCTGAATATTCAAATGATAGCTTAGCTTTTTGTAAAAAAGTTTTAGATGAAGCAAATGTTGCTATAACACCAGGAATTGATTTTGATCAAAAAAGAGGAAATTCTACTATCCGATTCTCATATGCAAGAAGCACAAAAGATATAATAGAAGGGGCTAAGAGAATTAAAGATTTTATGTCTAAAAATTATTAAAAGGGGTCAGCTCAATTGGTTATTACCAAAAGAGCTCCCCTTTTTTATGCCATTTTGGCCAAATCCATCAAATGGATTTAGTTTGTGTTATTTTTAATATGTGATATCTCACCAGCTAAGTGTCAGGTGGCGTTATTCTAAACATTTGCACCTCCTTCACTTACAAAAATAAGTTTTAGGTAGGTTGTATTCAACAAATTTATTTCTATTTTTTATAAATATATTATTTGAATACAACCTATCTCTTTAGTAAATTCTCGATATCAAAATAATCGAAATAATCCCAAACTCTTAAATGAAACTTATGTCACAGAGACAGATAATAAATATATTTGTAATTAAAATCTCATGAAAACAATATTTGTTATAGGTTCAAAAAAACATACTCTAAAGTACACAAGAAAAATGCCCGAAGGTGAAGTTAAGAAAATGAAATCTTTTGTTACA
Organism: uncultured Pelagibacteraceae bacterium; assembly: GCA_902538525.1. Lineage (GTDB taxonomy): Bacteria > Pseudomonadota > Alphaproteobacteria > Pelagibacterales > Pelagibacteraceae > Pelagibacter. The sequence goes on from CACBFA010000008.1 coordinate 4,578, forward strand.
AACAAAGGGCAAAAGCTTGAAAAAACTTCAAAATTTAAAATTTTAAAAGTATCAGACGACAAAACTTCAAGAACTTTCAAAATCAGTCTTTAATTATTTAAAATGAACAAAATCGTATGGTTCAGGAACGATCTACGTTTATCTAATAATGATGCATTTAACGAAGCGGCAAAATCAGGAAAGATTTTACCAATTTACATATTTGATAATGAGTATCATAAACTACCTACATCAAGCTCATTCCATCTAGATTTTTTAAAATCATCATTAGAAGACTTAAAAAAAACATTAAGTGAAAAATATAATGCTAAACTCAATATATATTACGGAGATACATTAGAAATTTTAAGTCATTTAATTAATAAATTTAAAATAAATGAGGTTTATTCAAATATAATATTTAAGAACATGTATATAACTAACTTAGATAAAGAGGTTAGTTTTTTATTTAAAGAAAAAAATATTGATTGGAAAATATCAAATCAATTTGGTGTTCAATTAAATCATAGAATAAGAAATAAATGGTCATATAATTGGAATAAATTTATAGATAGTGAAAGCGTAAATTCAAATTTAAATTGTGAGTTTATTTCAGATAATTATGTAGAGGATTTATCAAAAATAGAAACAAATAATTTAGAAAATGGAAAAATTCAAGTTGGTGGAAGACAAAATGCACTTCAACTTTTAGATTCTTTCCTTAATGATAGATCAGAAAATTACCAAAAAGAAATGTCTTCACCAATAACAGGAGAAACTTCTTGTTCTAGATTAAGCCCTCATATTGCATTTGGAAATATTTCTATTAAAGAAATTTTTAAAAAAACTAATGATAAGTTAAAATCCAATTTATCTTTTTCAAAAAAGAAATCCTTAATTGCTTTTAAAAGTCGATTAGCCTGGCACTGTCATTTTATTCAAAAGTTATATGATGAACCAGAAATTGAATTTAGAAATATGAACAGCGCTTACAATGGAATAAGAGAAAATGATTTTAATGAAGAATATCACTCAGCATGGAAAAATGGAACTACTGGTTATCCATTTGTTGATGCTTGCATGAGATACCTTAGAACTAATGGATGGATTAATTTTAGAATGAGAGCAATGTTAGTTTCATTTGCGTCTTATCAATTATGGCTTGATTGGAAAAAAACATCAAAACATTTAGCAAAATTATTTACAGATTATGAGCCAGGTATTCATTATTCACAATTTCAAATGCAATCAGGAACAACAGGAATAAATTCAATAAGAATTTACAATCCAATTAAACAATCAATTGATCAAGATCCTACAGGAGATTTTATTAAAAAATGGGTTCCAGAATTAAAAAATATTCCAGGAAAATTAATTCATGAACCATGGAAATTAACATTCATTGAACAAAAGGGAATAAATTTAGAAATTGGTAAAGATTATCCATTGCCAATAGTCGATAATAAAATATCAACAAAAATTGCGAAAGAAAAAATCTGGAATGTTAAAAAAACAACAGAAGCAAAAGTTATTTCAGCTGAAGTATTAAATAAACACGCTAGTTTATCTCAAAGAAGATAAAATTTAATTACCGTAAGGAATTCCAACTAATTTTCCATTTTCGTTATAAAAATAAAAAAAGTTGGGGTTTATTACTTTTGCCTTTTTTGAAAGCGTTTTAGATTTATTTATTGATTTATTTTTTTTTAATTTACGTTTCACTAATTCATAATAATAAAAAAAATTAAGTAAACTATTGATAACTTTTCAACCCAGATATGCATTTATTCTTAATCAATAAATTCAAATTAAGTATATCTATTCATTTACCTTATGAAATTATCTGAATTATTTCAGCAAAATGGCTTTGATTTAGGAAATCTAAAAGAATCCTTTGGACTAATAGATGGAATATCAGAGCACATAATATCTGAAAGTGATGAAGTTTTAGCAAAGCAGCATCAAATTTCAGAAAATATTTATTTTTTAATTAAAGGCAAAGCTACATTTACCAAGTATTTTGAAACTAAATCTATAACCTTTGCAAAAATAACAAAGCCTGCAACACCATTAGGTATATCTGGACTTAATCAACCCAATAGATTTATGGGTGAAATATTTATTGAGGGTGGAACAGAATATATCTCGATAAAACTAGATGATTTAAGAGATTTACAACAAAAAAATAGTAAACTTATATCAACATTATACTCAGCAATTTCTTTTTTTTCTTTCCAACTGCTTGTCTCTTCAAGAAATTTAAACACTTTGTATAAAGATGATGAAATACAAATTTCTCCAGGCATCCCATCAGAAAAAAGTATTACAAATATAAATAGAATTAAATCTGCTACTTTTTTTTCTACACTTACTGATGATGACTTAGAAAAGTTTATTAAATTAGGTAATATTAAGATGTATTCATCAAATCAATATATAGTTAAAGAGGGAGATGCTTCTAAAGGTTTAAAGATATTATTAAGTGGTAAAGTTGATGGCTTATTCCATAACTTTATTAATGGAAAAATAAGAAGAAATTTTAGAACTCTAACTAGAGCTGGTATTGCTTTAACTTTATCTTCTGGAAAAGGAGATTTTTTTAATCCATATACAATTAAATCTACTAGGGATACGAAAGTTTTACATATTTCTAACGAAGCCCTTGAAAATCTGATTATTTCTGACCCTGAATTATCAATAAAGATTTTTAAAAGACAATTGTGGCAGTTAGGACGTTTCCAACAAAGTGCAACTGGTCTAACAAAATATTCAGCAGAAAATGAATTAGAATTTGTTAATTTATTATTGAAAGATAATACTGCAAGAATACCAGCTAGCTCTAAGTTATATAGTATTCCATATTTATTGAAGAGCACTCATACTTATGCAATGGCATTTGATGTAGTTTACGAACTACTTATTAAAGGAAATGAAATAGAAAAATCATTATCTAGTTTGATAAAAGATACCTTAAATAATTTAGAAAGAGAGTCTCGTTTCCACAACCAATTAAATATTATTTATAATAGAGTTTCAAATTCTTCTAGTAATTCAGATAAAACAAAATTAAGAGAGTTAACCAATTCAAATTTCACAAAAGCTTTTGATAATGTTAAATATGTAATTAAGGGTTGGGAAAATTTGCCAGATGAACCAACAAATATTTTTTTTTACAATCACCTAGCAGCTATAGATGATAATCAGCTTGCAAATGGACATTCATTTTCAATCGACAGTCATTTCATCAGTTCAAAAATATTACATCCAAAATATAATGATGGAGGCCAACGTATCGTTAGAACAAGTCGGAACACAGAATTTTGGAGATATAATTACTATGAAAATTTAGATTACATTTTTGTTCATACCCCAGAGTCTGATAAGTTGGACGAAAGCGATGAGGAAAAGAAATTAAGAAAACAAAAGCTTTTTGACGAAGCTCAAAAGGTATTTAATAAAAAACAACCGATAGTAATTGCGCCCGAAGGAACATCAGAAACAGAAGATAATAAAACAATAACATCCCCAGGACCATTTAAAGCTGGAGCATTTAACCTTGCATTTAAACTTAACCCAAAACCAAAACTTATTCCAATTGCCCTTGCTAATTTTGATTATCCAGTTTCTAAAACTATATATTCAGCAGTCATTAAAGAGCCAATAACAATAAGTGATCATGTCAAAGATCCAGAAAATCAAGAGGAAATGAAAAGCTTCTTAGATAATTACAGAACCAAATTTAGATCTTATGTAGAAGAGGCTATTGATTTAGCTAAAAATGTTCAAGACAACATAGATAGAATAGAAAATTTGAAAACTAACGTAAATTTAGTTAGTCCAGTTGAAGAAGAGTTTGAATTAGATGTTAGAGAATTAGAACATAATTCTTTTCAACAGACGAAAACAAATAACAGTGTTGCCTTGTATGGTAGTTCAACTTTTAAAATGTGGGATAATGCCAAAAACGATTTATCAATAAATAATCTTTATAATTTAGGCTTTGGGGGTTCAACTTTAGTATCTTGTAGAAGATATTTTGATAGATTGGTTGCTCCTTTAAATCCGTCTAATCTTTTCTTTTATGCTGGAGATAATGATATTGGTTATGGAATGGATAGTGATGAATTATTAAAAGAATTTTTATTATTTTCTAATCAAGTTGAAGAAAAACTACCTAGGGCAAAATGTTTTTTTATTTCAATTAAGCCTAGTCCTTTTAGAAGAGACCTTATGACAACAATTTTAGATGCGAATTCAAAGATAAAAAAACACTTAACCAATTTAAAAATGTGGGATTATGTTGATATTACAACACCAATGATAAATGCTGGTTATGATAAGTTTTATGATGAAGATCCATTACATATGAATGAACTTGGATATAGTTTGTTAAGTAAGCTTGTAAGAGACAAAATTTATAACTAATATTTTTTAATGAGTTTCAAAAAATATCAATGGAAATGTAGATTGTTAGTCCTCAACACACCAAATTCCAATCATCCAGAATATAAAAGATCAAAAGATTTATACCAAAAAGACATCAAAGGTTTTCACAAAAGATATATAAAATTAGTTACAAAATTAGATAAATCAAAAAAATTTAAAATTACTTTAATTGGTTTTGATGGCACAAAAAAAATTGAGTTAGATAAAATATATACAAAAAAAATCTTTGGAATAGTTGATAAAATGCCAATGAATAAACTCATCAAGGATAAAAAATTTAAACCATTAAATCTTTCTTTATTTTCAGATTATAAGCCAGAGACAACCTTAAAAGGCTTAGGTTTTAAAGATAAAGAAAAGGCATTGTTTACTGTTTCAGCTATAAAAAAAAGACCAATAAAATACCAAGTAAATGTAATTGCAACTATGCTGGGAAGAGCAAAAAATCATCCAAATAAAACAAAAGACATGAATGATGCTATAATCGTTTTTTAAAAAATGGATGGAAAATTACAAAGCAAATAAAAAATGAAAAATAAAGGCTTCACCCTAATAGAACTTTTAGTCGTTGTAGCAATAATTGGAATTTTAGCTGCTGTAGGTGTAGTTGCTTATAGCGGATATACAACCAGCGCAAAAGCAAATTCTTCGAGAGAAAATATGACAGTGGTTTATAAAACATGGTTAAATGAAAAATATTTATGTGAAACAAAAGATGGTAATGAACAGGCCTTATGGGGTAAAACACAGTGTCATGTTTTGTTGAGTTCTTCTAGCAGCGATATAGCTAGAGTTGCTGGAGTTATCTCTAATTATTTTGGTGCAAATAATAACTATGGTTTTGGACAACCAATACTAAATGTCTATAAACCACAGGGAAATTTTTTTACAACACAGTGCTCCATTAATACAACACAAGATCAATATGTGGGTCAAGTTACAGCTTGCTGGGACAGTAATAGTGGAGATCTTGTATTTAATGGTTGTTTTAAAACACCATGATCAGATTCAAAAAATAGATTTCAAAAAAGAATTGGTTATTAATGAAACAAAAAGGTTTTACATTAATAGAACTTCTAGTTGTTGTAGCAATCATTGGTATATTAGCTGCAGTAGGTGTGGTTGCTTATAGTGGTTATACAAGCGGTGCAAAAATTGCAGCAACTAAGTCAAATCATGCAACCATATTTAAAATGGTAGCAGCTAAATCTGCATTATGCAGTGTTGGTGAACCAATAAAATATAATGACATAAATGGTAATGAGAAGACAGCGAACTGTCCTATGAACATTGATAATTTTATTAGTTATATGAATCAAACAGTTTACGGAATGAACTGGACAAGTCCTTTTTATGGAAGTAATCCACCTTACGGCTCTTGGTGTAAATTAAATGTTACAAACTGTAATCCACCAGGTTACATGACTGCATGTCCTTCACATGTTGAGCAGGGTGGTTATCTATCAATATTTAAATTAAACTCTACGACAATAAAAGTTTGCTCAAATTTAGGAAATAGCACAGGTAAAACTCAATATATTGAAAATGAAATATCATTTGAATAAAAAAGGTTTCACCCTAATTGAACTTTTAGTAGTTGTAGCAATCATAGGTATTCTAGCTGCGGTAGGGGTTGTTGCTTATAGTGGTTATACAAGTGGTGCCAAAATAAATACTGCAAAGTCTAATCATGCTATAGTTGTTAAATATTTAATGGGCGAATTACTAAAATGTGAAATAGGTGAGAGTAAAATTTTTAATAATACTCAAGATTGTTCATCTAATACTTCTGGAAGTTCAGCCAGAGCAACAGCAGATATTATGAACAAACAAATGAAAAATGCTATACAACCTAATAATATAACTTCAGTTGGTGATAATGGATCTGTAACTAGTAACTCCAACGTTGGAATTATTATAGTAAAAGCAAAGGGTTCAATAATTAATATTAGTCTTTGTTTTAAAACAAATTGTTCTGATGCCGCCAATAGATTAGAAAAAGATGTCCCATTTAATTAAAAAGAAACCTAAAGGATTTACTTTAATAGAACTTTTGGTTGTCGTAGCAATCATAGGTATCTTAGCTGCAGTAGGGGTGGTTGCATATAGCGGTTATACAAGTGGAGCAAAAAAAAGTACAATAAAACAAAATTATAAAACAATTTATAAAAAATTTCGTGCAGAGAGAGCTATGTGCTCTATAGATTCTAGCTCGTCAATTTATGATGGAACTTTAAAATGTTCAGTTGACAATACAGGAACAATTATACCTGCATTAGAAAATTATTATGATCACAGTAAAGGAAAAAACACCGTTGAAAAACATCATTAAGTCTAAAGATGTAAACTTTTTTCAACATAGAGGATGTGATGAATTTACTAAAGATGAGGCTTATGGACATATGTATATTTGTGTTAAATCCCATTCACCAGGTTTAGTTGAATGGAAATTTTCTGCATGTTTTGAACAACCATGCTCAAATGCTAATAACAGAGTATCTAATGAATTTATTGGAGCTCCTAATTATGATTGAATTTTTATTTAAAGTATCACTGCTAATTCTTGGTTTAATAGTAATCAGATTTGGGATTATTCAGATTAGAAAGTACAAAAAGGGAGAAATTAGATCAAAGAATAATATTTTTTAGTCAAATTTCTTTTTTAATTTTCTTTGCAGCAATTATAGGGTTAGTTATTTATTCAATTTTAGGCTTACTTGAGTAAGTTAATTTATCTCATATTATAATTTTAAAATTCCAATAAAGAGCTTAATTATGAAAAAAATTATCTTCGTTTTTCTCAGTATTTTATCAGTATTTAATTATGCAAACGCTAAAGATTTTTTCCTAAATATAACTGATCAAATAGCAGAAAATGAGTTTCGATTAAGCTATGGAGTTTCAGTTACCGATGTTAACCAAGATAATAAATATGATTTTGTAGTAACTGGTTTTGGTTTCAAAAATTTAGCCCTCTCGTACAAAGATGGAAAATTAATAAATTTTGTAAATGAAAAAATATTTACAGATGAAGAAAGAAGAACAATTGGTGTAGCAGCATGTGATATCGATCAAGATGGTTATGAAGAAATATATTTTTTAAACACTGATACATATAGTGGATCAAAAATTTATTCTGATCGACTAATAGATTTAAATAACAATAAATTTGAAGATTTATTTGAAAAGGAAATCAATCAAAGTGAATTAAACTTAACAGCAGGAAGATCAGTAGTTTGTGTAGATAGAAATGGTGATGGGGCATATGGTATTTATGTTGCAAATTATGGAGGTCCAACTCGTTTTTATGAATTAATCAGAGATCGAATAAAAGACCAAGCTAAATCATTATCAATTGATAAAATTACTGGAGGTAGAGCTATTGTGTCAGGACACATTCTTTCAGATAGATCAGATATTTTTGCTGCAAATGAAAGAGGGGATAACTTTTTATATTATAATTCTAAAGGTTCATTCCAAGATGTAGCTAAAGAGTATGCAGTTCAAGATAGATTTGAAAATGGTAGAGGAACAGCCTTAAGCGATCTTTTATATAGAGGAAGATTAGATATTTTATCTTCAAACTGGAATGGTATGCATAGAGCATACGTTTTAGACGGTGATAAGTTTAAAGATATATCAACATCTCCATACAATGATCCTACAAAAATCAGAACAGTCATTTCTGCTGACTTTGATAATGACGGATACGATGAAATTTTCATGAATAATATTGGAGAACCAAATAAACTTTTTAAAGTTTTAGAAGGCGGAGTATTTAAAGAAATTAAAATGGAAAATGGTTTAGAGAGAGTTGGTCTTGGAACTGGAGCAGCTGTTGCAGATGTAGATGGTGATGGAATTTTAGAATTATTAGTTTCACATGGTGAGTCAGGGTTTCAACCATTAACTTTATATAAAGCAGATATACAAAACTTTAATTATCTGCGTATTAAACCCCTTAATCAATTTGGAGCTCCCGCAAGAGGTGCAACAGTAACAATGAAATCCAATAAAAGAATTCATTCAAAAACAATAGATGCAGGCTCAGGTTATCTCTGTCAGATGGAACCAATAGCTCATTATGGGATAAGAGATGGTGAAAAAAACTTTAAAGTTGAAATAAAATGGACTGATGGATCAATAGAAACATTTGATATTGATGAATTAAATAAAACTTACGAATTTAGACAAAAATTATAGGACAATACTACTCATTATATAGTGTTGAAAAATTACAAAGCTTTTATATATCAACGATATGACAATTTGTTCTTTATCATTATTAGCATTATTAGTTTCAGGAATTGTAATGTATCTTTTTAGAGAACCATCTGAGGAAGAAATAAAAAAATTTAATAGTAAAACTCAAGAACAAAGTAACTGGTCAAATATGGGTTTTTAAATCATTAATTAATGTACAGTATTAAAAATATACTTAGTCTTATTATATTTGTTATTTTTTTTTCAATTCCGATAAATTCAGTAAATTCTCAAGAAAAAAACTATTATCAAGATATTGTTAATGATTGGAATAAAATTTTCCCAGACAGAAATAGAAATGCAGCAGGTCCTAAATTTTTTAAATATATAATTGATAAAGATATCTCTTATGAAGATTTTGTTGAATATAATAAACTATATTGTGCGGTATCAGGTTCTTTAATAAGTCCAAATGCAGTACCAGAATATGTTTATTTGAGTGAAAACAATACGGGTAAGAAAATATGTGGTGAATATTATAGATGCTGCATTCCATGTTCCTGCGATTTAATGAAATATTCAAAAACAACTAAGATGAAGCATAAATTTAAAGGTATAGAAAAAGAATTTTATGTGTTCACAATTGAAAATCCTTGTGGGAAAACAGATTTTCCTGAAAGGGTAAACAAAAAATATTTTTGTAATGGCAATGATTTAGATACGAAACAAGTTTCAGTAGTAGATGGAAAACTAGTCATTGGTTTATTACACAAAGCCAAAACATGCACTCAATATAATGTTAATGCCATAGATAGACACCAAGTTACAGGCAGATATTGTACGCTTAGAAATAATACTCCATTAGATCAGCTTCAGTCAGGCATGGGAGATATATTCATTAAACTTGCAAGATAATACCAAGATTATATATTCATCAAAATGGTATTGTATAACGAAAAAATTAAACACCTTAGTTGCTCTGATCTGAGAGTATTTTTGAAAAGATTGGTTAAAGATAAGATAGAAAAAGAGTGGACCGAGGACTTCATTGATAATATGAACCTCGTAATAATCCCAAGAATGACAATAAAAAGACGTTATGAGAATAAGGGTATAGATATGTCAAGACTGATTGATAATCCTACCTACTATCAGCATGTCAAAAAGAGTGTCGACTCCCGAGGCAATCTTGAATTTAAAGATCGATAATTTTTTTCCTATACGCCAATTTAATCCCTAGCACTGCATCCATATTTTCTATAAGCTGTTTTAAAAAAACAAACTTAAGAGGGAAATATGAACAAATATTTTAAGATAATTGTTGTTTTATTATCGTCTCTATTTTTAAGTTTCTCAGCAAATTCAACTGAAGTAAAATTTGGACACGTAGGAAAACCTGGATCTTTATTTTCTGCATCAGTTGATCATTTTGCTAAACTTGCAAATGAGAGATTAGGCAGCAAAGGAAAAGTAACTGTTTTTGGTTCTTCGCAACTTGGTAAAGACAAACAAGGAATGCAAAAACTAAAATTAGGTACAGTTAACATGTGGTTACCTTCATCAGTAATGGCATCTATTCATGATGAGTTTGGTGTATTTGATATGCCTTTCATTATTAAAGACAGAAAACACATGAATAAAGTTGAAAGCCAAGTTTTACCAGGAATGTTTAAAAATCTTGAAGATAAAACTGGATACAAAGTTATTGCTGTTTGGGAAAATGGATTTAGACATATCACAAACAACACTAGACCAATTAACACTCCAGGTGACTTAAAAGGAATTAAATTAAGAACACCTAAATCAAAATGGAGAGTTAAAATGTTCCAATCATATGGTGCAAACCCAACTCCAATGTCTTTCTCAGAAGTATTTACTGCTTTGAAAACAGGAACAATGGATGGACAAGAAAACCCATATGCTCAAATTGCTAGTGCTAAATTCCAAGAAGTTCAAAAATATTTATCAATCACAGGTCACGTTTACACTCCTGCTTATGTAACAGTACATAAAGACCACTGGAGTAAACTACCTGCAGATGTACAAAGTATTTTAGAGCAAGCTGCTAAAGATACACAAAAATTTGTGTACGCTGAAGCTGCTAATCTTGAAAAATCTTTATTGGGAGTTATCAAATCAGCTGGAGTTCAAGTTAACGAAGCTGACAAAGGTGCTTTCATTAGTGCAAGTAAAGGAATATACGATCAATTCGCGTCTGAAGTACCAACTGGTGGTGCGTTAATTGATAAAGTATCGTCTTTAGCAAATTAACATAATTTGTAACAGGCCCTCTACCAGAGGGCCTGAAATAAAATGACATTGCAAAAATTTATAAATTCTTACGAAAAAATATTAAAACTAATACTGTTTATAATGATGGTAGCATTAGCAGTAACAGTTTTACTTGGTGTTACTTTTCGTTTTGCTGGCAGTGCCTTAGTTTGGTATGATGAGGTTGCAGCTGTTCAACTTGCATGGATAACTTATTATGGTTCAGCTTATGCAGCTTTAAAAGGTTCTCATATAAGTGTTCCAAGTATTTTCAAAGCCTTTCCATTAGTTCTTAGAAAAATTTTCTTTGTAGTGTCAAAATTAGTTGTTTATGGTTTTTTAATATTATTGGCTTACTATGGTTATTTAGTTTTAACTCTTATAACAGGAGAAACTTTAGTAACATTAGAGTGGGTTCCTCAACCTTTTGTACAATCAGTTATTCCAATTGCATCATGTTTATTTATTTTATCTGAAACCTTACGAATTCCTGAAGACTATAAAAATTTAGTTCTTCAAACAACAGGTGACGAGCAAACAGGAGATATTTAATGATAATTCTTACAATGTTTGCAGTCCTTCTACTTCTTTTATCTATAAATGTACCTATCGCTATTGGCCTTGCAGTAACAACAATTATTGCAATGGTGCTGAAAACTGGGACAAGTTTTTTAATCGATACAGCGATCGTAATGTTTGATGGATCAATGAAGTTTCCATTGATTGCTATTCCATTATTTATCCTAGCTGGATCAATAATGAATAGTGCAGGTATTTCTAGAAGATTAATTGCTTTTGCTTCAGCTCTTGTTGGATTTATCAAGGGTGGTCTTAGCATGATTAACATTGCTACCTCTATGTTTTTTGCTGAAATTTCAGGATCTGCAGTTGCTGATGTAGCTGCACTTGGATCTATTTTAATTCCAGCGATGAAGAAAAAAGGATATCCAGGTCCATTTGCTGCTGCAGTAACTTCATCTTCAGCGTCTTTGGCGATTATCATTCCACCTTCAATACCAATGATTGTTTACGCGGTAATGGCTCAAAGTTCAGTAGTTCAATTATTTGTAGCGGGAATTGTTCCAGGTGTAATAGGTGGTTTCTTTTTAATGTTAGCAGCATATATTACCGCAAGACGTAAAAACTTTCCTGTTGAAGAAACATTTAATATTCCAAATGTAAAGAAAACTGCAAAAGATGCGGCTTTAGCATTTTTACTACCTATCATTATCTTAGGTGGAATTTTTGGAGGAGTTGTAACAGCAACTGAAGGAGCAGGTTTAGCAGTTGTAGCATCATTAGTTATTGGATTTATTTATAAAGAAATAGATTTTAAAAGATTATACGAGTCAGCTTGTGAAGGAGCAATTCAAACAGCTTCAGTAATGTTATTAGTAGCTGCATCTGTATTACTTGGTGAGTTTTTAACAATTGAACAAATTCCACAAAAAGTTGCAGAGTCAATTATTGATTTTACAAATAATAAATATGCAGTCTTAGGAATACTAAATGTATTTCTTTTAGTAATAGGTTTCTTTTTACATTCAGTTGCTGCAATAATTTTAACAGTCCCGATTGTAATGCCATTAGTTAATGCTGTAGGAATTGATCCAGTTCACTTTGGTATAATTGTGACATTAAATTTAGCAATTGGTCAACAAACACCACCAGTTGCAAGTGTTCTTGTTACAGCTTGTTCGGTTGCAAAAGCAGACATTTGGGATGTAACAAGATCTAATATATCCTTTATATGTGTGTTATTAGTATTGTTAATGTTAGTAACTTATGTACCAGCTATACCGATGACATTAGTTGAGTTTTTTTATAGGAGCTAAATGAGCAAATTAATTAAAGTAAATAAAAAAAATAAACATTTAGTCGAAGTTGTTATTAATAGACCAGAAAAATTAAATGCAATGACTAAGCCAATGTGGATTGAGCTTGGCAAAGTTTTCAAAAAGTTATCTAAGAATAAAAATTTAAGATGCATCATTATAAGAGGAGAGGGTGGTAAATCTTTTTCACCAGGAAATGATATTGGAGAATTTAAAAAACAAAGATCTTCATCAAAGTTAGCAAAATCTTATGGTAAATTTTTACACGGAACACTTGGAGCAATTTTTGATTGCCCAATACCAACAATTGCTTTGATTGAAGGAATATGTGTTGGTGGTGGATTAGAAATAGCAGGATGTTGTGACATTAGAATTTGCGGTAAAAGTTCTAGGTTTGGGGTTCCAATTAAAAGATTAGGCTTAACAATGGCTGCAAAAGAACTTGAGGTACTTTTAAAAATAACTAATTACACAACAGCAATGGAAATATTATTTGAAGGAAGAGTATTTGGAGCTGATGAAGCATTTCAGAAGAGGCTAGTTAATAGAGTAGTAAATGATAAAGATGTTGAAAAAGAAGCTTATAAATCAGCAGAATTAATATGTGAAGGCGCTCCAAAAGTTGCAAGGTGGCACAAGCAATTTGCAAGAAACATTTTAAAAAATGGAAAAGTCACAGAAAAAATAAATAATCTAGGTTATAAATGTTACGATACTCAAGACTTTAAAATTGGATATCAATCTTTCTTAAATAAAACAAAACCAAAATTCAAAAATAAGTAATAGATGACTGCATCATTAAAAGGCATTCGTGTACTTGAGATGGCACAAATAATGGCTGGTCCGACTTGTGGACTGTTATTAGCTGATTTAGGTGCAGAGGTAATTAAAATAGAAAAGACACCAGGTGGAGATGATACCAGAAATTTCTTGCCACCAGAAATTAATGGAGAGTCTGCAGCCTTTATGATGATGAATAGAAATAAGAAAGGTATTGCATTAAATTTAAAGGACAAAGATGGAATAGAGATTTTTAAAACGATGGTAAAAAATTCTGATGTGGTTTTGGAGAATTTTAGAAAAGGTACATTAGAAAAATTAGGAGTTGGATATGATGTTATGTCAGAAATTAATCCTAAAATCATTTTATGTGAAATATCTGGATACGGTAGAACTGGTCCTTATGCAGATAAAGGAGGATTTGATCTAGTCGCGCAAGGAATGAGTGGATTAATGAGTATTACTGGCGAAAGCAAAGATAAACCACCAATGAAAGTAGGTGCACCTATTACAGATATAACAGCTGGTTTACTTGCGGCTAGTGGAATTTTAGCAGCATTAGTTCATAGAGAAAAAACAGGAGAAGGACAAAAAGTTGATACATCACTATATGAAGCAGGTATTGTTCATACTTACTGGCAGTCTGCTATTGCAGGTGCAACTGGAGAGTCGCCTGGACCTTTAGGTTCAGCACATCCTTTAACAGCTCCTTATCAAGCATTTAAAACAAAAGATAAATGGATTACTGTAGGTGCATCAAATCAAAACACTTGGTTGATGTTACTTAAAGCAATTGGTCGTGAAGACTTGCAAGAAAACGAAAAATTTTCATCAAATTTAAATAGAAAACAAAATTTAAAAGAATTAGTTGATATTCTTAACGAAGAACTAATTAAAAAAACTTCTAGTGAATGGTTAAAAATCTTTGATGATAATGGATTACCATGCGGACCTATTAACTCTATAACAGACATGTTTAAAGATCCTCAAACAATTGAAAGAGAAATGGTTATAGAAGTAGATAATAAAAAAGCTGGTAAAAGTATGGCTATTGGTATGCCAATTAAATTTTCAAAAAGTAAAACAGAAAAATCAAAAGGTGCTCCAAATTTAGGAGAACATACTAAAGAGGTTATGCAAATTTTTGGTTACAAAGATGACCAAATTGAAGATTTTTATAATAGAAAAGTAATTCTTTAATTAACAGTTTCAAAAATTTTAAATAATAATTCTGAGACGTGCTTACCTTTTTTCTCAGATAAATCAGATATTTGATGTCTGCAGCTTGTACCATTTGCAACTATAAAATCTTTTTCACCACTATTATTGATTGCAGGTATCAAAGAAAGATTAGCCATTTTTTTTGATACCTCATAAGTCTTACTGTCATATCCAAATGAACCAGCCATTCCACAACAACTAGACTCTATCATTTTATTATTAATATTTAATTCTGATAAAAGATTAGTTAGCCCCTTCATTCTATCTTGTGATTTTTGATGACAGTGCCCATGGATTAATACATTTTGATCAAACTTATTAGCTTTAATGTTATTGTTATTTCTTATTTGTTCTAAAATAAATTCCTCAAGCAAATAAAATTTATTTTTAATTTGTTCTCTGTTATTTACATTTTTTAAAGTCTGATATTCATCGTTAAATGTTAATAAACAGGATGGTTCAATACCTACAACTGGTAAATCAATGTAATTATTTTGTATAACATAATCATTAAATCTATTTAGTTCTTCAGATGCTTTGTCTAATTGACCGTAAGATATATAAGTTCTGCCACAACAAAGAGGTCTCTTTAATTTATCTTTACCAAAACTCGGTATAACTGCCTGATATCCAAATTTATTTAGTACTTTAATTGCATAAACTAAATTTTCATTTTCAAAATTAACATTAAATGTATCTGCAAACAGAATTACTTTATTTTCTGATACTGTCTGACTGTCGTAAATTTCTCTTAATGCGTTTTGGTTTTGAACTTCAGGCATAGACCTTGCTGTTGCAAAACCAAACTTTTCAACAATTGTTGAGATTAGTGGTATGTTTTTGACCTTATTGAATATAGGAGCAACAATTTTTAATAACCAAATAAGTCTTGGCATATCTGAGATAACTCTATCTTTAATTCGCATACTAAATTTTTTATAGTAATGAGAGAGAAACTCAGATTTCATCTTAGCCATATCAACCGACATAGGACATTCTCTTTGACAAGCTTTACAGCTCACACATAACTCCATAGTTTCATACATTTCTTTTGATGCAAATGAACCTTCTGGAAGTTGATTAGATAAAGCTAATCTTAAAGTATTTGCTCTACCTCTGACTAAATCTTTTTCTTCTTTAGTTACTCTGTATGATGGACACATCACACCAGAGTCTAATTTTCTGCAAGCACCATTGTTATTACACATCTCAACAGCATCAGAGAATTGACCCCAATTAGACCAATCGTAATGTGTATCTATATTTTCTGCTTGATAACCTGATTTGTATCTCATTAAAGATCTATCATTTGATTTAAACGGTCGAACAATTTTACCTGGATTTAAAAGGTTTTTACTATCGAACGTATCTTTTATTTCTTCAAATGCATTTGTGATTTTTTTACCAAACATCATTTCATGAAATTCTGATCTAACAATTCCATCACCATGCTCACCAGAATGAGAACCTTTATAATCTTTAACCATTTCAAAAGCTTCTTCAGATATGGATCTCATGTTTTGTATATCTTTGTCTGATTTCATATTTAAAACTGGTCTTACATGGAGAGTTCCAACAGATGCATGTGCATAAAACATTCCACTTGTTCCATATTTTTTAAATATTTCTTTTAATCTAGCTGTGTAGTCAGCTAAGTGTTCTAAAGAAACTGCACAATCTTCAATGAAGGCAACTGGTTTTCTATCACCTTTCATTGACATCAAAATATTTAATCCAGCTTTTCTTATTTCAAAAACCTCTTTCTGTTCTGAAAGATCTGAATAATATGAAAACTCGTTTTTTTTGTTTTGGTTTAAAACTAAATATTCTAGATCCTTTATTTTCTTTTCATATACACTTTTCTCGGTATCAATAAATTCTACCATCAAAACAGCTTCAGGATTTCCTTTAATGTATTTTTTTATACCCCCAGCATACATCGGGATTTCTTTCGCTAAATTTAATAAATTTTGGTCCATCAACTCAACGCAAGTTGGTTTTAATTTCACAATCTCTTTTGATAATTCCATTGCTTGATGGAAATTATCAAAGTAACAGACACCTAAAATTTTATTCTTTGGTATTTCTGATAATTTTAATTTTATTTTATTAAATAAAGATAATGTTCCTTCAGAACCAACAAGAAGATTTGATGAGTTGAAGCCTTCAGGATCAATTAAATCAATGTTATATCCTCCAACTCTTCTTTGTGTTGTTGGCCAATTAGCATCAATTTCGCCTCCAACCTGTTGTCTTACATCTATGAATTTATCTATGATTTTATAGAGTCTATCTTGATTGTTCTTTGTAGCTAAATAATTCTTATTTATTTGATCAAAATTAAATATGGAGCCATCATCCAATATTGCTTCAATTGCTAATACGTTATGAACCATGTTGCCATAATATAAAGATCTTGATCCACAAGAGTTGTTAGCTGACATCCCTCCAATAGTTGCTCTACTGCTTGTTGAAACGTCTACTGGAAACCAAAGACCATGAGGCTTCAAATAAGCATTTAGATGATCTAATACGACACCTGGCTGAACCCATACATATTTTTCTTCAACATTAAGTTCTAAAATTTTATTTTGATGTTTGCTGTAATCGAGTACAACACTTTCGCCAACAGTCTGACCACATTGAGAACTTCCACCTCCTCTCGCTAATAGAGGTACAGAATTCTTTTGTGAATACTCCATTAAACTTAAAACATCATTGGTATCTTTTGGAAGAACTACACCAAGAGGTTTAATTTGATATACAGAAGCATCAGTACTGTATCTTCCACGTGAGAATTCATCGAATAAAGTTTTTCCATCAACTTTACTACTAATTTCTTTACCAATTTTTTGTATCTGATCTGAATTAAACCGCATAAAACTTAATTAAAGGTTTATTTATTTTTGTAAACCAGTTTACCGAACTTTTTTAACGCGGCCTCTGAAATCTCTAAACCTAAACCAGGTTTTTCATTTAAATGTATCCATCCATCACTCATTTTGTGTGGATTTTCAAATAATTGAGCTTGAAGAGGATCTCTTTCATCATCAAATGACTCAACAATTCTCCCAGCTGGAGTTGATGCTACTAATGGAGCATGAATATAACAATCATGATGTGGAGCTACATCTATATGATTTAATTCACACAATGCAGAAAGTTTTTTTCCATTAGTAAAACCACCAAACATTGTGCAATCAAATTGTAAAATTTGTATTGCCTCTTCTTCAATCATGGACCTACATCCATAAATAGTTATTTCACTTTCACCACCTGACAATGGAATTTTGGTTTGCTTTGATAAAAGTTTTAAAGTTCTTCTATCATCTTCCCATCTAACTGGTTCTTCAATCCATGTAGGATTAAATCTCTCAAATTCTTTTACACCTTCAATTGCAGTTTTTAGATCCCATGCTCTATTGACATCAATCATTAAACCTTTTTGATCTCCTATTTCATCTCTAATAATCTCTAATCTCTTAGCATCTTCTTTGATACTAAGTCCTCCAACTTTAACTTTAAAACTTTGATGACCGATATTTAATAATTTTTGAATTTCATCTCTTAATTCTTTTTCATCTTTACCAACTCTGTAGTAAGCACATGTAACATAAACAGGAATTTTATTTCTGTATCCACCAAATAATTTATACAATGGGATGTTTGAAGCTTTTCCTATCAAATCCCAACACGCAATATCTAAAGCTGCTGAAATTCTGATTAATGCTTCTCTGCTCCAGTCTTTTTCGCTACTGGTTCGAGTATCAGTTAATTTGAAAATTTTTTCATAAATTTTTTCAGGACAAAATGGATCTTCTCCAATTATTAAATCTTGTAAGCCATTTGAAAATGGTTTGATGATAGGAGCAATATCAGTGTAGCTTGTTGCTAAACCAAATCCTGAATGACCATCTTTAGTTTTTATTTTAATTAACAGTTCATTAGCTGTGGGTACAATGAAGTGACTAACCCAATGTGGCTTTACTTCATCTGGATTATTAAGAACATAAACTTCTAAGCTATCAATTAAATTACTACTATTTGTCATACATTATAAATTTGCTTATATAATTTCTTTAGCATATACAGCGGTATGGCAATTTCAAATAATATAAGACCTGGTCGACATTTTTTGCAAATTCCAGGACCAACAAACGTTCCAGATAGAGTTCTAAGAGCTATGGATTATCCAACTATAGATCATAGAGGTCCAGACTTTGCTGAATTAGGATTAAGAGTTTTAGATCGAATAAAATTAATTTTCAAAACTTCAGAGCCAGTAATAATTTTTCCAGCTTCAGGAACGGGTGCTTGGGAAGCTGCACTTGTAAACACTTTAAGTGCAGGTGATAAAATCTTGATGTTTGAAACTGGACATTTCTCAACTCTTTGGTGGGATATTGCTCAAAAATTTAAAATAGAGGTAGACTTTGTTGGAGGTGATTGGAGAACAGGCGTTGATCCAAACATCGTTGAACAAAAACTAAAAGAAGACAAAGATAAAAAAATTAAAGCAGTTTGTGCTGTACACAATGAAACTTCTACTGGTGTTACAAGTAGAATTGGAGAAGTTAGAAAAGCTATGGATAATGCGGAACATCCAGCTTTATTATTTGTTGATACGATATCTTCATTAGGTTCTATTGATTATAGACATGAAGAGTGGAAAGTTGATGTAACTGTTGGTGGTTCTCAAAAAGGATTACTATTACCACCAGGACTTTCTTTTAATGCAATAAGTTCTAAAGCTTTAGATGCATATAAAACATCTGAATTACCAAAATCGTATTGGGATTGGGAACCGATGTTAGAAAACAATAAAAAAGGTTACTTTCCTTACACACCAGCCACAAATTTATTTTATGGTTTAGATGAAGCAATTAATATGCTTACAGAAGAGGGATTAGATAATGTTTTTAAAAGACACAAAAGATTTGCAGAAGCCACAAGAGTTGCAGTTAATTCATGGGGATTAGAAATACTTTGTAAAAATCCAGAGGAATATTCAGACTCATTAACAGCAGTAATGGTACCAGACGGTCATGACGCTGATTTTTTAAGAAAAACTATTTTAGATCATTACAATATGTCATTAGGTACTGGACTCGCAAAAGTTGCAGGTAAAATTTTCAGAATTGGACACTTAGGTGATTTTAATGAATTAATGTTAGCTGGAACATTAGCTGGTGTTGAAATGGGTTTAATGAAATCTAAAATACCTTTTAAGAAAGGTGGAATTCTTAAGGCATTAGAATACCTTTGTTAGTTGAATTTTAAAAATAGTTTCTTTTAAAAAATATTCATTAAAATATACTTCGATTATGAGAATTTATAAATTTCTCCTGACATTTATTATTTATTTTCTTTTTTTAACAAACTCAAATGCTTTTAAAGCAGGTCATGGAGAGCTTTATATGTCAGATAGAGCGATACAGATTTTTATTGAGTACATTAAATTAAAGGGTGGAAAAAAACCTTATATATTCGTTATCGATCATGGAGGTAATGAAGTTAATTATTATTTTTGTCCTCAAGGTACATGCCAAGGAGGTGAAGGAGCGGCAATTCAAGAATGTGAAACATGGTCAAAAAAATATGCCAATGGAGATAAGTGCAGCCTATTTGCGAGATACAGAACGATCAAATGGACTAATGGTATCAATAAAGGAAAAGGCAAATTATCAAAAATTAGCAGCAAACTTTCTGATGAAGAAATTATTAATAGACTAGATGAGCTTGGATTTATTGGGAAATCAAGTTCATCAAATCAAGCAAAATCTAATAATCAACAAATTACACAAAAAACAAATGAAGGGTATGAGTTGTCTGGAAAAAGATCAATTGCATTAAATTGGCAAAATTATAATGATCTGATTGCTGGTACTATAGAATTTGATGAAAAAAATTATTCTGGAAAAATAAATCTTCCCTTGCCTAACAAAGATGGAAATTGCACTGGCTCATACAGTCTTCAAAAAAATGGTAAAGGTACATGGCAAATATCTTGCACCAATAATATGGGTGCCGCAGGAACTTTGAAGTGGATTAAAGATGGAGGTGTTACTGGACAAGGTAGAGATTACGAGGATAATAAAGTAAAATTCACAGTATCTTCTCAAGGATAATTATCTTTAAATAATTAAAAACTTTTGGTTGAAACCTCGGATCTATGCATGACAAAACCATAGCTTCGTATTTTTTCATTATGGTACTAACCAAGTATCTTTGTTATTATCATAATCAAATCTAGCTCTTCGATGACCTTTTGCAGCTAAATACAACCATTCTATAGATTTAATTTTACACTGTACAACAGTAAAGTTTTTATATCCTTCTTCGCTTTGTTCTTTTGTATAATCAAAATTATCTAATTCAGGTTTTAAACCAGATGTTGGAATATCTGACTCTGTACCTGGTCCATTATCTACTAAGTAACATTTACGACTTATATGTTGAGTTTTTTTCCAAGATTGTTTTGTTATATCATTATTATGATTGATAATTGCTTCAACTTTTAATCTAACCTGAATTTTTTCATCTTTATCATAAAATAACATCGATGAATTTGGGTTTTTTTTTAAGATTTTAATTTTATCAGATCTAATGTCACTGTGAAATTGAACTAAATTATTTTGTTCATCTGATTTTCTAAGAACAACAATTCTACTTTCAATATTGCCTTCACTTCCACACGAAAAAACAGGTATTCTAAAAGGTGAAGATCTATTAGTAACTGCATCAGTTAGCATTAACCAAATTTTCTTTTTTATTTCGGAAAAATCCTCGTAGTAGGGAACAGTGGTAGACACAATTATTTTTTCTTTTTCAATCTAGCTATTAAGCTAGAGCTATCCCAACGGTTTCCACCCATTTTTTGAACTTCTGCATAATAACCATCAACAATTTCAGTTACTGGTACAGGCGAACCATTTCTTTTTGCTTCTTCAATACAAATTTTTAAATCTTTTCTCATCCAATCTACAGCAAATCCGTAATCAAATTTATCAGCTACCATAGTTTTATATCTATTTTCCATTTGCCAAGATTGAGCTGCTCCTTTTGAAATAGTTTCCATAACTTTATCCATATCTAAACCTGCATTAATTCCAAAATTTACTGCTTCTGATAATCCTTGAACTAATCCTCCTATACACATTTGATTAACCATCTTAGTTAATTGTCCACTACCTGATGGTCCGATTAAAGTTACTTTTTTACTGTAACAATCAATTATTGGCTCTGCTTTTTTAAAATCATTTTCATCGCCACCAACCATGACAGTTAATATCCCACCTTCAGCACCTGATTGTCCTCCAGATATAGGAGCATCTAAAAAACCAAATCCTTTATCTTTTGCGGCTTTATAAAGTTCTCTAGAAATTTCAGCAGACACTGTTGAATTATCTACGTATACGCATCCTTCTTTAGCATTATGAAATAATCCATTATCGCCTAAAGAGACTTGTCTTAAATCATCGTCATTTCCAACACAGGAAAAAATAAAATCAGCATCTTTAGCAGCTTCAGATGGTGTATCAGCCATATTACCTTTGTATTCACCAATCCACTTTTCTGCTTTTGATTTTGTTCTGTTAAAAACAGTTACATTATGTCCTGCTTTTGATATATATCCTGCCATTGGATAACCCATTACACCAAGACCTATGAAAGCAACTTTAGAAGTCATATTTTTTTTATGTTTAAAAATTTAAGTTTAAAAGTAATTGTATTTGGATTTATATTTACATTTTTTTCAAGCTTTGGACAGAGTTTTTTTCTTGGAATATTCAATACAAGTATAAGAGAGACACTCTCGATAACTCATGGACAATTTGGCTCAATATATGCATCAGCAACATTGTGCAGTAGTTTATTACTTATTTGGGTTGGAAAGAAAATTGATGATATAAATATTTTCCGATTTGCAATCTATGTAACATTACTTTTATCATTTTCTTGTTTTTTCTTTTCAAAAGTTTCATCTATAGTTTTTTTATTCATAGCAATTTTCTTAATGAGGTTTTCAGGACAAGGAATGATGTCTCATACTGCAACAACAACAGTTTCAAGATATTTTACAAAATCTAGGGGTAGGGCATTGAGTATTTGCTGGTTTGGTTTATCTAGTGCTGAATTTATTTTACCTGTTTTAATGGTATTTTTGTTGTCATTAACAACTTGGCAAAATATTTGGACAGTAATTTCTGTTTTAATTTTAATATTTTTACCGATTGCATCATTCTTTTTAGTTCGAACTGTTAAACTTGATACAAGAGAAAGCACTGAAGGTGAAGAATTTAAAGAGGAAAATATTAAGCAATGGAAAAGAATTGAAGTAATAAAAGATTATAAATTTTATATAGTAAGCATGAATATGCTGGCCATGCCTTGGATTGCAACTGGTGTATTTGTTTATCAGTCATTTATTACTGAATCAAAAAACTGGGGACCATTTGTAATTGCTCAGTCTTTTATGTCTTATTCAGCATTTTCAGTAATTACACTTTTAATATCTGGTTTTTTAATTGATAAATTCACAAGTCGAAAACTTTTAATTTTTATGAATATTCCTTTATTTCTATCGACTTTTGTAATTATTTATTTTGATGCACAATTTACTGCATTTATATTTTTAGGTTTAATTGGAATATCAAATGGTTTGGCAAACGTTTTGGGATCTTCCACTTGGGCTGAGGTTTATGGTGTAAAGCATATTGGATCTATTAAAGCTTTGACCACTGCACTTATGGTTTTTTCAACAGCTTTTGGAACTGCTCTTTTTGGTATTTTAATTGACATCGGATTTTCAATTGAGAAAATTGCTATAATATCTGCACTTTATATACTTATTTCTTTTATTCTTCTTTTTTTAGTTAGAAAAAAATTAAATCCAATTTTAGTCTAAAAATACTTGATTTTGTTCTAGTTGGAGTATATTTAATCGCCCATGGCAAGAGTTACCGTTGAAGATTGTATTGATAAAGTAGATAGCCCATATGAATTAGTTTTGGTTGCTAAAGAAAGAGCTACTCAACTGAATTCAGGAATTGAACCTACATTAGATAGAGATAACGACAAACACACTGTTATTGCATTAAGAGAAATAGCAGAAGAGACAGTAAAAGTTCCAGACCTAACAGAGGCTGCAGTTTATAAACTTAGAAAGCATGTAGAGCAGTTAGATGATAAGGCAGAGGAAGACGATGATATAGGAGATGAATTTGAAAATCTTTATAAAGGTGAAGTTTCAAAAAGTGGCGTACCAATTTTACCATCTAAAAGAGCAAGAAAAGTTCCTGAAAAGATTCAAGTTTCCCAAGAAGATCTTGCTGAATTATCACCATCAGCGCAACCAGATGTTAATTTAGAAGCTCCAAGTGAGGCTGAAGAAAATGATGACGTTTCACTAGATCAAGTTTCAGAAGCAGAAGAACAAGTTTCGGATAACGTAAGCGACGAAGAAAATAATTCTTAATTAAGAAAACTCTTTTAATATTTGTTCCCTGTGTTCATCAAGATCAGGAATGTCTCCTCTAGTACTTTTATCTTCGTATGAAGACATTTTTATAGGATTGCCTGCTAGTCTAAAATCACCAACTACTTTATGATAGGCTTTAACAATCATGTTTCTTGCTTCGACTTGAGGATTTTCTACCGCTTCTTTAATATTAAATATCGGTCCACAAGGTATCTTTAATTTTTCCATTTCACTTACCCATTCAGAAGTATTTTTTGAAGAAAGTTTATCTTCAAAAATTGATTTTAGTTCATTCATATTTTCACATCTGAGTGAATTGGTATTAAATCTTTTATCATTCACCATCTCAGGTATTCCTAATACTTCACAAAGTTTTTCATATAATTTATCGTTACCTGCAGCAATAATTATATAATTATCCTTTGTTTTAAATGCCTCAAACGGAGCGATTGAAGGATGCCTAGATCCCATAGGTTTAGGAATTTCATTTTTAGATAAATATCTTGCAATTGCATTTTCTAAAATCGCAATCTGGCAGTCTAACATTGAAACATCTATAAACATTCCTTTACCTGTTTTTTGTCTATCATACAAAGCTGCATTAATTCCGATTGCAGTAAAAAGGCCTGCTGTAATATCACCAATTGATGTTCCAACTCTTGTTGGTTCACTATCTGGATGACCTGTAACACTCATCAGTCCACCCATTCCTTGAACGACCATGTCATAAGCGGGTAATTCTTTTAAAGGGCCAGTCTGACCGAAACCAGATGCAGATGCGTATATTAATTTTGGATATTTTTTGCTTACATCTTTCCAACCATATCCCCATTTTTCTAAAGTACCTGGTTTAAAATTTTCTACTAAAATATCTGCTTTTGCTAAAATTTTATCAAAGATTTTTTTATCATCTTCATTTTTTAAATTAAGAGCAATACTTTCTTTTCCTCTGTTAAGTGACATAAAATATGCTGAATAGTCTTTTACAAAAGGTCCAAACTTTCTTGAATCGTCACCAATTTCTGGTGCTTCTACTTTAATTACACGTGCACCGAGATCAGATAAGATCATTGTACAATATGGACCCACTAAAACCCTAGTAAGATCAACAACTAATAAATTTTTTAAAGGACCATCCATAATAAGTACGTCATTTCCTTATATTGACTCTTCTGCTCAAGTTCAATTTAATATCATCATTATAAATAAAAAGGGGAAAACTATGTTAAGAAAAATAACATTATATTTGTCTTCAATAATTATAGCTTTTTCAATAGTAGGATCTGCATACGCAGTTACATTAAAAGCAAGTCACCAATGGCCAGGAACACCAAGAGCTGATGGCTCTTTTGACCCACGTCATGAAATGGTACAAATTATTGCTGATGAAGTAAAAAAAGCAAACGTTGATTTAGAAATTAGAATTTATCCAGCTAAGTCACTTTATAAGCCAAAAGAACAGTGGAAACCTATGACTACAGGTCAATTAGATATTTCTGCTTTCCCATTAGCTTATGCATCAAAATTCCATCCAGAGTTTGATGCTACATTAATGCCAGGAACTGTAAAAAATCATGAGCATGCATTGAGATTTAATAAAGGTCCAATGATGACTGAGATTAAAAAAATAATCAGTGATGCTGGTGTTGTAGTACTATCTGATGCATGGTTAGGTGGTGGTTTCGCATCAAAAACTAAATGTATCAAAAATCCAAGTGATGCTAAAGGACAAGTGATGAGAGCTGCAGGAAAAGCTTTCAACCAAATGTTAGAAGCTGCTGGTGCAGGTATTCAAAGTATGCCATCGTCTGAAATTTATACTGGATTACAAACTGGTGTGTTAACAGGTGCAAATACTAGTTCAGGAAGTTTTGTGAGTTACAAAATATATGAACAAGTAAAATGTGCAACTCCTCCAGGAAAATTTGGTTTATGGTTTATGTATGAGCCAATTTTAATGTCTAAGAAAAGCTACAATGCATTAAATTCAAGCCAACAAGTGGCTTTAATGAAAGCAGGAAAAGTTGCTGAGAAATATATGACAGCTCAAGTAGAAAACTTAGATAAAAAGTTTGAGGAAGCATACAAAGCTGCAGGTGTTAAATTAGTGTATATGGATGCTGATGATCATGCTGCATGGGTTGATATTGCAATAAAATCATCTCACAAAGCTTTTGCTGAAAAAGTTCCAGGTGGCGATAAGCTAATGGAAATGGCTTTAGCAGTTAAATAAAATAATATATAAAGAACCCCTATTTATTCTCTATAAGTAGGGGTTTTTTTATGAAAGAAAAATACTTAAAATTCTGTGATTATGTTGCAAGAGCTTGTGGAGCTTTTGCTGTATTAGCTTTACTTTTATCAATTCTTGTAATCGTAGAATTAGTTTTTGAAAGATACTTTTTTCAAAGAGCAATAACGTGGCAAACAGAGCTTGTTACAATGCTTTTAGTTGCTTCAACATTTATAGGAAGTGCATATGTTTTAAGTGAAAAAGCTCATGTAAGTATGGAGTGGATTTACGATTTTTTATCAAAGAAAAATATTTTAAGACTTAAAATATTTACATCATTAGTCAGTTTATTATTTTTCTTAATTTTATTCTATTTTGGTTTTTTAATGGTTGAGGAAGCGTTTACTAAAAATTATTCAACAGGAACAGTTTGGGACCCTCCATTGTGGGTACCATATTCTTCTATGATGATAGGTGCTGCATTAATGATTTTACAATATATAGCAGAGATTATTAAACTTACAGACGAAAGGGATGCTAGCTAATGGATCCATTAATAATTGCAATAATCGTTGCCGTTTTTACTTTGATAGTTTTATTTTCGGGAATACCAATTGCTTTTGGTTTAAGCTTTGTATCAATAGCTCTTTTAGTTGCTTTCGAAGGTTTCCAAATGTTAGATGTCTTTGCTGAAACTTTTTATGCAGGATTGAATTCGTTTGTTCTTCTTTCAATACCAATGTTTATTTTAATGGGAATGGCAGTTGCTAATTCTCCAGCAGGAAAAGATTTATATACAGGATTAGACAGATGGTTATGGAGAGTACCTGGAGGACTAGTTATCTCTAATATAGGAGCTTGTTCAATTTTTGCTGCACTTAGTGGATCAAGTCCTGCAACCTGTGCTGCAATTGGTACCATGGGAATTCCTGAAATGAGAAAAAGAGGATACTCAGACCAAATTGCAACAGGCACTATAGCAGCGGGCGGAACATTAGGAGTATTAATTCCTCCAAGTATTGTTTTAATTGTTTATGGAATTGCAACTGGAACATCTATTGGAAGATTATTTTTAAGCGGGTTGATACCTGGATTTATGCTTGCAGGTATGTTTGCTATCTGGGCACTGATACATAGTTACTTTATAGATAAAGATTCAGCTAAAGCTTTAAAAAATAGAACACCTCCAACTTTCAAAGAAAAAATTGAAGTTTTACCAAGAATACTTCCTTTCTTAGCAATCATTGCTGGTGTCTTATATGTTTTATATGGTGGTGTTGCTACTCCATCAGAAGCTTCAGGAGTCGGAGCTTTTTTAGTTTTTGTTTTGATTGCAGTTGTATACAAAATTTACCAACCAAAAAAAATATGGAATATTGTTAAGGTTTCCATGAAAGAAAGTGTGATGATAATGTTTATAATCGCAGCTTCTTATCTTTTTGCATTTACATTGTCACAACTTTACGTAACTCAATCATTAGCCCAAAGCATGGTAGAGATGAGCTCTAATAAATGGGTGGTATTTATTTTAATAAATATATTTCTGTTGATTGCAGGTTTCTTTTTACCTCCTGTTGCCGTGATTGTTATGACTTCAGCAATATTATTGCCAGTTATAACTCAACTGGGATTTGATCCATACTGGTTTGCAATTGTATTTACAATTAATATGGAAATTGGTCTCATTACTCCACCCGTTGGATTAAACCTATATATAATCAAAGGCATAACACCAGATGTTAGTCTTTCAGAAATTTTAAAAGGATCTATACCATTTATGATAATTATGGCTTTAGCTATACTTATTTTATGCATTTTTCCTGAGATTGTAACTTGGCTACCTGACAAAATAATGGGTAAAAGTTTAGGTTTTTAATATATAAAAAACACCATGTTAAATATAAAAAGAATATTTGAGACAATTGCTGATGCTGGTCAAAAAATTTTAGAGAAAAAATCATTAAAAAAATTCTCTAA
>CACBFA010000009.1 GCA_902538525.1 uncultured Pelagibacteraceae bacterium
TGACTCGCCTTTAAAAAGTGTAGACCATCTAATAGGCGAAGTGCAAAAGTTTGCGTTAGTAAAAATGGATTTTCAAAGAGGAAATTCTGTGGTGTCCAGAAGACAAGTAATAACAAATAATAAAAAAGGTGATAAAAAGAAAATTATAGGACAGTTTAAAGTAGGTGAAATAATTAAAGATGCACGTGTAAAAGGCTACTCAAGTTTTGGTGTTTTTTTTGAAGTTGATACACCTGAAGGAAGTTTAGATGTTCTTACTCATATTCAAGAAGTAAGTTATAGTAGAGTAAACCATCCTGACGAATTATTTTCAATAGGTCAAAAACAAGACTTAAAAATTATATCAATTGATTTAGAAAAATTGCAAGTTGGTTGTTCAATTAAACAATTATTACCAGATCCCTTCGAGCATATTTCAAACTATGAAATTGGTAAGAAATATAACGTAACATGTGATAAAATAACTGAATATGGAATATTTTGTAGCTTAGAACCTGGACTTAGTACTTTACTTCATAGTAGTGAGATGAGTTGGACAAAAAGAAACATAGTTCCAAAAAAACTTTTTAAAATAGGACAAAATATAGAAGTAATAATAACTGAAATAGATAAGGAAAAAAGGCGTATTGCAATATCCCACAAACTCACATTAGATAATCCATACCAAATCTTTATAAATAAGCATCCAGAAGGTAGTATTATTAGTGGAGTAGTATCAAATTCGAACGAATATGCATTATATATAAAGCTTGATGGATTTGATATTGATGGGTTTTTGCACGCAAATGATATTAGTTGGACAAAAAATCCGGAGGATGAACTCAAAAAATATAAAAAAGGCGATATTGTAAAAGTTAAAGTTTTAGAAATCAAAAAAGATGATCAAAAAGTCAGAGTTGGAATAAAACAATTAAACAACGATCCATTCGATTTCTTTAAAAATAAAAATGTAAATGATATTGTAACTGTGCAAGTAGTATCCTCAGATAATAAAGGATTAATAGTTAAGCCTGAAGGATGTGAATTAGAATTTGTAATTAAGAAATCAAATATTGCTGTAGCATCTCAAGATAGCCGTCCATCAAGATTTGTGGGTGGAGAAAGAATAGACTCAGCTATTGCAGAATTGAATTTTGAAAAAAGAAAAGTTTCATTAAGTATAAAACTATTAGAGGAAATACAAAATAAGGAAGCTGTTACTAAATTCAGTTCTCCGTTATCTGGAAAAAATCTGCCTTTTTCATCATTATCTGAAAAATTAGGTGACAAAAAAAAAAAAGATGATGAGTAATTAATTGGCCGCAAAAAAGTCAGAAATTATACACAAGTTAACAACTAACTATCCTTCATTTTATAAAAAAGATTTAAGGAAGCTAATTGAAATTTTTTTTTCTGAAGTTCAAAATGCTTTACAAAGGCATGAAAGAGTTGAATTAAGAGACGTATTTTCTCTGGAACCAAGATTGCATAAAGGACGTATTGCAAGAAATCCTAAAACTAATGAAAAAATATATGTAAAAGAAAAATATTCTATTCTTTTCAAGTCATCAAAAATGTGGTCAAAGAAGATAAATGAGGAAGTATAAAGTATTCATAGCTTGTGATACCACTAAAATAAATAAAGTAAAAAAAATAATAAAGTACACACAAAATAAACAGATAAAAATTGGATACAAGTTTGGATTAGAACTGTTGAATTCAAAATATGGAAGAAAATATATATCTTCCTTAAAAAATAAAGTTATATTTGGTGATTATAAAATTTCGGACATTCCAAATACAAGTGCTTCGATACTGCGGGCTGTCAAAGACTTAAAATTCAAATATATAACAATTCATCTAAATTCTGGTTTAGATTCATTAAAGGCTGCTAAAAAAAATGCAGGTAAAACAAAACTAGTTGGTGTTACTGTATTAACTTCACTTGATAATAAAGCATTGAAACAAGTGGGATTTAATAAAAATGTAAAAAAATTAGTACTTCACCAAGCAAAGTTAGCACATAAAGCAAAACTAGATGCTATTGTTTGTAGCGCACAAGAAGTAAAAATAGTCAAAAGTGTCTTTAAAAAAGAAATCATCACGCCTGGAATTCGACTTAATTTAAAATTAGATGATCAAAAAAGAGTTTTGACACCAAAACAAGCTTTTAATAATGGTGCTGACTGGATTGTACTAGGACGAAATATTACTAGAGGCAATATCAAAGAAAATATTCA
This sequence comes from uncultured Pelagibacteraceae bacterium, assembly GCA_902538525.1. GTDB lineage: Bacteria > Pseudomonadota > Alphaproteobacteria > Pelagibacterales > Pelagibacteraceae > Pelagibacter. Next base: position 2,220 of record CACBFA010000009.1, read on the forward strand.
AAAATTAATTGATCACTTAAATCAATGATCAAAGGGTTAAAAATTTGTGGGGTCTCAGATCCTAATACATTAGACTTTATTTTAAATCACCCTCATCCTCCAAAATTTATTGGTTTCATTACAAATTATGAAAAAAGTAGAAGATTTATTAAATATGACAAATTACAACGTTTAATTAATATTGATAAGAAAAAGGTGAACTTTGTCTCTGTTCTTGTGAACCCTGACGATGAAATTTTAGAAAAGATTAAAAATTTAAATTTTGACTATTATCAACTTTACGATGTAGATCCTGAAAGAACTGAAGAAATTAAATTAAAATATAAAATAAAAATAATAACTGCAATAACAGTTTCTGGAGAAAAAGACGTAATTAAATACAAAAATTATTTAAAAATATCTGATATATTTTTATTTGACTCTAAAGGGTACCATAAATCTGAAAGTTTTGATCACAGTCTACTAGATCAAGTACCTGATAAATTGAACAAAATGATTGCAGGAAACATCCAAGTGGACGATATTCCTAATTTTAAATATAAAGATTTCATAATAGACTTAAGTGGATCAATTGAAAATATTGATGGAAAAAAAGATATAAGTAAAATTGATAAATTGTTAAACTTATCTGCAAAAATATGAAAATTAAAAAAGGAATTCCTCTAATAGATCAAGGAAACAAACTTGGATTTTGGGGAGGTAAATTTGGAGGAAACTTTGTTCCCGAAACATTAAAAAAACCTATCGAAGATTTAGAAGCACTATTTAATAAACTTAAAAAAGATAAAAAATTTATACAAGAAAGAGATAAATATTTTAATAATTGGATTGGTGTACCTACTCGATTTATTAAATTAGAGAATTTATCGAAACATGTAGGTGGAGCTCAAATTTGGTCTAAAGTTGTTTCAGATGCAAATGGTGGGGCACACAAGGTATATAACGCAACAGTCCATTGTTTACTTGCAAAACGATCTGGTAAGAAAGTTATATGTGGGGACACAGGTGCCGGGTATGCAGGTAAAATGTTAAGTATGGCTGCAAAAAAATTTGGTCTTAAGTGTAAAATTTTCATGGGTGCAAAAGATATTGCAAGACAACAACCAAATGTAAAAGCGATGAAAAAAAATGGTGCCGAAGTAATTCCGGTTTATTCAGGAAGTCAAACCCTTGTGGATGCTGTTTCAGAGTGTATGAGGTTCTGGGTTGCTAATTGTGATACTACAGCTATGTGCGTTGGAAGCACAGTAGGGCCAGCTGTTTTTGTTCGTATTTGTGGATGGAGTACTAGTCAAATTTCAAGAGAGTTAAAAGTTCAATTAATTGATGAGTTTGGATCAATTCCAAAAAAACTTAAACTTTACAATTGTGTGGGTGGTGGAAGTTCGAGTTTTGGGTTTTGGAATGAGTTTATAGATTATGATAAAAAGCAGTGTGAATTTATTGGCGTAGAAGCTGGAGGACCTGCAAAAAGTAAAAAGCATGCAGCACCTTTAACTTATGGTTCTAAAATTGGAATTCTACATGGTGCAGCCCAGTATGTTAATCAAAACTCAGATGGACAAATAGAAGAGACAGAATCTATTTCAGCAGGTTTGGATTACCCTGGAATTTCTCCGCTTCATTGTTTTTTAAAAGACACAAAGAGAGCTAGATATACTGCAGCTAGCGATGAACAAGCATTAGAAGCTTACAAACTTGTTACAAGATTTGAAAAATTAAGACCATCTCTTGAACCTAGCCATGCATTCGCTGTTGCAATATCTGAATCTAAAAAATTGAGCAAAGATACAGTTGTAGTAGTTAACAGTTGTGGTGATGCTTACAAGGACCGAGAAATTTTAGAGAAAAGATTAGGAAAAAAATATGTTAAATCCAATTAGTGTAGCATTTATAAAAGCAAAACAGGAAAATAGGCCTGCTTTACTAACTTATACAGTTGCTGGTGATAGCTCAAAAAAAGAATCTTTAGATATATTAAAATCAATTTCTAAAAATGCTGATATTTTAGAATTAGGCATACCTCACAACACCCCTGTAGCAGATGGAAGTCAGATTCAAACGAGTGCGTATAGAGCAATCAAAAATGGAATTAAAGTAAATGATATTTTTAAAATTGTAAAAGACTTCAAAAAGATTGATAAAAATAAACCTGTTATCTTAATGGGCTATTATAATATGATCTTTCAATATGGTGAAAATAAATTCTTAAATAATTGTAAGTTATCTGGAGTAAATGGATTGATAGTTGTGGATTTACCTTGGCCAGAAAATAAGAATTTCGCAAAAAAATGTAAAAAAAAATCTATCTATTTTATTCAACTTTTATCACCAACTACAACAAAAATTAGGCTAAAAAAAATTATAAAAGATGCTCATCCAATGAGTTATTTTATTTCAATGTTAAGCACAACTGGTGGCAAACTAAAAGTATCACCTAAAGAGATAATTAAAAACTACACCAAAATAAAAAAAATCAATCCAAAAAAAAAAGTAGTTATAGGCTTTGGAATCACAGGAAAAACAATTGGCAAACTTAAATCTGCAGACGGATTAGTTGTTGGAAGTGCCATTTGTAAAGAAATTAGCAGGAGTTTAAAGTATAGACAAAATCCTGTCACAAATGTAAGTAAACTAGTAAAAAAATTAAAAAGTAAAACTATATGAACTGGATAACAAAAGCTTTAAGTTTTGGTGAAAAAATTAAAAGAGTTTTAAAAAAAAGACCATCAAAAGAAGACATAGCAAACTCTGACTGGACCAGTTGTTGCAAAGGCCCAATATTAAAGAAAGATCTTGAAGAAAATTTATGGGTTTGTAACTCGTGTGGTAAACATCATAGAATTAATTGTCGACAAAGATTTGATATTATTTTTGGAAAAAATGCTTATGAAATACTTGATACACCAATTCCAGCTGAAGACCCCCTTCAATGGATCGATACTAAATCATATAAAGATAGATTAAAATCTGCACGAAAGAAAACTAATCAGAATTCAGCTGTGATGATTGCTAAAGGAAAAATAAATGGAGTAGAAGTAACAGCGGGAGCTATTAATTTTGAGTTTATTGGTGGCTCTGTTGGTGCAGCTGAGGGTGAAGCAATTATTTATGGTGTTCAACACGCTATTGACAATCAAACACCATTTGTTTTCTTTCCTTGTGGTGGGGGACAAAGAATGTTTGAGTCTCCTATTGCCCTTGCAAATATGACAAGAACCACCCTTGCTATTAATGAACTTAAAAAAAATAATCTTCCTTATTTAGTTTGTTTTACAGATCCAACAGCTGGTGGAATTACTGCATCTTTTGCGATGTTAGGGGATATTCATTTTGCTGAACCTGGTTGTTTAATAGCCTTTGCAGGAAAAAGAGTTATACAAGCAACAGTTAAAGAAGAACTTAGTTCTGACTTTCAAACATCTGAGTTTGTCGAAAAGCATGGATTTGTCGACAGAATTGTTGAACGAAAAGATTTAAAAACGGAAATAAGCTTACTATTATCAATATTGTTAAAAAAAGATAACGCGGTAAATGAAAAGCAAATAAATGAAACTTCAGACAATATTGAACCGCTTGCAAAAGCTGCATCCTAAAGAAATTGACCTAAGTCTAAATAGAGTTAAAAATCTTTGTAAAAAATTAGGCGATCCTCAAAAAAAATTAAAATACATATCTGTAGTTGGAACAAATGGAAAGTATTCAACTATACAGGCAGTAAGATCAATTTTAAAGACAGCCAATATAAATTGTAATATTTATACTAGTCCACATATTCAAAAAATTAATGAAAGATTTATTTTTAATGACGAAGAAATATCTGATGATAACTTGTCTAAGTTATTAATAGAAGTTGAAAATGTTAATAATGGAGAACAAATAACTTACTTCGAAATATTAACTGCAGCATATTTTTATTATGCAAGTAAATTCAAAGACAAAATTAATATTATAGAAAGTGGTCTATTTCATAGATTTGATGCAACAAATATTATAGATAATAATTTATCTAGTATTGTGACTTCAATAGGTTTAGATCATTTAGATTGGTTACCGAAAAACGAGCAAAATATTGAAAAAATTGTTTATGAAAAAACTTCATCCCTTCTAAATTCTACTATTGTAGTAAGCAAACAAAGCTCAGATAAAACGTTAAATTTAATAAAAAAAACGATTAATAATAATCAATCAAAAAAAATCATTTATAAAGATGATTTTAATTATTCATCGATTGAGAATGGTTTTATTTTTTATGAAGATGAATATGGTGGTTTAAAATTACCAAAACCAAACCTATTAGGTAATTTTCAAATTGACAATTGCGCAACAGCAATTGCAACAATAAGAAATATACAACTTGGAGTAAAAGATGAAAATATTAAAGAAGGTATTACTAAGATAAAAAGTATTGCAAGACTTCAAGAAATTAAATCTGGAAAACTTAAAAATATTTGTAAAGACAATAAATTATATATAGACGGCTCACATAATCCTTTAGGAGCAAAAGCTCTTAATGAATATTTAAACACTCAAGATTGTAAAAAGCACTTAATTCTTGGAATGATGTCCAATAAAGATCACGAAGAATATTTAAGCAAATTTAAGAATATATCTTCCATAACAACAATTGATATTCCTAACCAACCGAATGCTATTAGAGGAATAGATTTAAAGGAAAAATTAAATAAATATCCTAATGTTAGTTACAAAAAATCTATTGAAGAAGCTCTTATATCAGTAAATCCAGAGAAAGACGATTTGATAATGATAACTGGTTCTTTATATCTTGCTGGTGAGCTACTTAATTTAAATTAAATATTTTCTTTAATCCAAGAAACTATATCACTTTTTGGCGTTGCTCCTACTTTTGTAGATTTAACTTCGCCATTTGAAAATAAAAGCATTGTAGGTATACCCCTGATCGAATACTTTGTTCCTGTGTTTACTTCTTTATCTATATCTAGTTTTGCAATAATTACTTGATCAGACATTTCATCGGAAATCTCCTCTAAAATTGGTCCGACCATTTTACAAGGTCCTCTTGGTTTATGTCGATAACCCCCTGATACAAAGATCAGGGGGTTATCGACACCATTCGGCCCAAAAGTCAACTATGACTGGCTTAGCAGCTTTAATGACTTCCGTCTCAAAATTCTCGTCAGTTACTTTAATTGTTGGCATATTATTTTTATATTATTTAAAAATTTTTTATCAATATATAAAAAAGGAATATTTCATTTATCCACATCAAACATTTTCATATTTTTTTTGTATTGACATTGCATATTCATTAAATTCATCGAGCAATGCGAGCTTTTCATTATCATTCTCATTGGTATATTTTTCTCTTAATGTATCAATTTCTGTATAAAGAGTTGGAATTGTCCACCATTTTTCCTTATTTTCACTTAAAATACGTTTTGCTATCTCTCTTTTAATAGACTTAAGCATATTATCAGGAAGAACTTCAGGGGCTTCTTGAAAGATAATTTTTTTTCCAAATCCCACTAATCGATCATCATCAAACTTATCAAGTAACTTCAATTTATCTTTCCATGATGCTGCGTGCCATGCAGGAAATAAAGCAGTATCTTTATTAGATGTAAACCGAGAGTATATACTTTCTTCTGCATATAAGATTTCCTGCGATTTAGATTGCTCTTTTTCTTCAGCTACTTCACGTAATGCATGAAGTATATTTTGAGAAAATTTTTCATTAGTTTTAACAATATCTGCCCGTTTATTAATTAAAGACTTGTCCATGGCACAATAAGGTTCTGCCTTCATGCCGTATTTTGCATCAACAATAATTGGGGCCTTATTAGATCTAATAGTTCTTAAAAACTTAGGGGACTTTTTCATTTCAACTTTAAGTTCATTTATTGATAAATTTAATAAAGGCTCAATATCGATCCTCAAGTCAAATGCATAATACCAGCCAGCATATATTGGATGCATACAATATTTTTGATGAAGAGGCGCAACTAAATGAAGTCTGGATTTACCATAATAATATTCATTTAAGGTAATAATTTCCCCTTTTTTAATTATAGTTTCAGTATCAGATTTATTCGCAGTTTTAAAAAAAGACTCCCAAGTCTCTGGCTGTTTTTTTTTGACAATATTTAAAACTTTAGCTGTCATTATACTATCACTTAATGCGCTATGAGCGTCAGTTGAATCTATACCTTGCATTCTAGCTAACGACTCTAATTTAAATACTGCATTATTTTTTTCATTAAATTCTACTTCTAAAATTGAAGGGTCTATTGCATAAGCTGCACGAGCAATATTAATACCATCATGTCTTTTATTGGGGGCGGCATTTGTTAAATATGGATATCTAATTCCTTTAAAAAATTCTTTTCTTATCATTTCATCATCAAATCCAATATTAGACCAACCAAGAAATACTGCGGGACTCCACTTTTTAAATATTTTTTCAACTTCTGATAACATTTGATAGTGAGAAAGATTAGTTTGTGTTAATTGCTTTATAGATGTTTTATTTACAATAAGTGCCATGGCCTGAAAGATTTCTCCTTCAGGTAAACTGCATCTTAAGTTAAATCTGTCTTTCTCGTTAAAGTTCTCATCAACTAAGACTCCACCAATTTCAATGATGCTCCCGAAGTCAGTGCTTGCACTCGATGATTCTATGTCCCAAATTGCTATATTCATAATTTTATCCTCAAATTAGCTAATATTTTATGGGTTTTTGGAAAGTTTTTTAAAGACTTAACCATTAGCATATAAACGATTAGCTCAGGTATTAATAACTCTTTTATGGATAGGTTAAATAAAGTCAAGATATATTATTCAATTCGTAAAACTTTTTAACCCTTCCTAAAAATAAATTTTGATACATTTCTAATTCTGCTCCTTCAATTTTAAATTCTTGGAATAAAATATCTTTAGTACATAATAATATTATTCCTGCTTTCATCTTGGTTCCATGAACAACATCATGAGCTAAAGTGTATGCTCCTAATTGCAAAAAATAATCCTGAATATAATCTGTTTTTTTTGGTTTATTGGCTTGCTTAAAATCAATAATTACATTTTTTCCTTGATAAACACCAATAAGATCTGCTGTTCCAGCGTACTGTTCTGGATAATATAGAGTTTCTTCCATACCATATATTTCCTCTAATTTTCCATTAATTCCCTTTTCTATTATTTCTTTGGCCATATTTTTATATTGTTCATTACTTTCAAAAAAACTTTCATTAATTCTTCCTCTTAAGAATTCTTCTATATAAGTATGCATAGAAGTTCCCCTGCTTGAGGCCTCTGTTTTAATTTTGTTACTTTCTTTTACACCAACTCTTGAGATCCAATTAGCCAGTGCAGCTTTTTCCTCTTCAGATTTTGTTGCACTTAAAATTGTTGTTACACTTGGTAGCTTATTATCTCCCAATAAGTACTTTCTGTAACCATCTTCTAAAGATCTAGAAGATTTTGGATAATTAAATTTGTTGCTCCACTTCATTCATTTTTTATGAAACTTTTCTTTTTTCAACTTGACCGTAGCTGCTTATTGGTGATGGTGTGTCTGGATCTGGATCATCATCATCATTTGGATTTTTTATAGAATCGATACTTCTATTAATTGCTCTAGCATCTTTACCAAAACTATCAACAACTGACATAGCTTCCTCTAGTTTTTTTCTTAAAACCAAAACATTATTAAAATGCATATTAAATCTAGTACTTATTTTCTTTAGATGATCATATATTTCTGATGCATGTTTTTTAATTCTTAAACTTTGAAAACCCATATGTAGAGATTGTAAATAACCAGATAAATTGTTCGGGCCCATAATAGTTACTTTATATTTCTTCATTAATTCTTGAGTTAATAATTCTTTTGTTGAGGGATCTTGATAGTTAGCTAACTCTAAAAATAAACTTTCAGTAGGAGCATAAACTATTGCAAAATCAACAGTCTTTGGAGGAACTATATATTTTTCGTTAACACTTTTTGCCTTTTCTTTAAAAGCTCTTGCAAGTTTAGTTCTAGCTTCAGCCATAGCTTTCTTATCATCTTGTTGATGTGCATCTTGGATGGCCTTATATCTCTCAACAGGAAAATGGCTATCTACTGGAACTAATACACCATCTTGAAGTTTGATTGCAAATTCAACATTTTCACTTGTGTCTTCTTTCATCTTTACGTTTGATGAATACTGCGATGCAGGTAATAAATCTTTCAATAAAGAACCCAAGCTAAATTCCGCCAAAGTTCCATATTTTTTTACACCTGCTAAAATTTGATTAATTCCTTTTTGACTCTCATTTAAAGTCTCTACTTGAGTATTAAATGCAGCAACTTTCTCATCTACTTTTGTTAAAGCATTTGTCATATCTTTTGTAACACCAGATGAAAGATTGTTAAATGATGAAGACATGGAGCTCATAGTCGTATTTATTGTGGAATTTAATGACTCTTTAAGATTTACTATTTCTTGATTTAATTTGATAATTTCATCATTTTCCTGTTTTGCATTAAGTTCAATGTTTTTCTTGTTATTTTTGATAAGAAGATAAATAACAACTATTATTAGAGCTAACAGTATGTAGAGTAACGAATCTTGCATAGTAGCTTACATATTCCTCTTTTAAATAAAGTAAACAAGTAAAAAAACATTTATTAGGAATATATATATATTTATAAATATATTATTTTAGAGTTATATTTAACAAATGATATGTACAAGCAAATTTCAATAAAAAATTTAAAAGTTTTTAAAGAGGAACAAAAATTAAAAATTGCTCCCATAACTCTCCTATATGGAGAAAATAGCTCTGGCAAAACAAGTGTGTTAAAAACTTTTGATATAATTCATAACATATTTTCAGAAGGAGAAGTTAAGAGAGGTAAAAGTATTGGTCAAAAAGATACTCCTTTTTATAGAAATGATAACATTCAAAATATTTCAGCCAAAAATATTCATTATTACTCAAACCAAATTAATAAGAAAAAAATAGAAATTTCTTTTATTTTTGATGTGTTTACTAAAACTTATAAAATCAAAAAGAAACGTGGAGCAATAGTATTCCCAATGAAAGTAAAATTGGAAATTTCTTATTTAAAAGATAAAGAAATAAGCAAGGTAACAAATATCAATATTGAGGATGATAAAGGGAATGATATTATTTCTCTTAAAAAAGTTAGAAAAGAAAATCCTAAAATTGACCAATTTTACGATAAAGATTTAGTGGGTTATTTATCACCAAGCTTTAATAAGATGTTGACAAGGCCTGGAAGGTATTCTCCAGTTTACAATCGTGGAAGAGCTGTAGCAGAAGAAGATTATTTTGTTGATGAATCATTATATGCTGATTACGAAATTAACATTAAAGATAGTGCAACTTGGGACAATATTTATAAAAATTATGAATCAAATTTCACAAATGATAAAACTATTAATGAAAGATTCGATAAAATATCGAAAATCATAAATCTTTTAAATGAATATAGAGATATTTGTTTAAATTTAAAATCAAACATACAAATTGAATATAAGAATTTTGCTTACATAGTTTCTAAAATTATTCTATTTGATGAAAAAAAATTCAAAATAAAGGATATTATTAAAAATATTGATAATACAAAATTAGCCAAACAAATTGATAAATTTGTTTTATCAGAGAATAAAAAATTTAATAAACTTACATTTCAATTATCTTTTAAAAAAAAATTAATCACAAAAGAAAGAAAATTTTTGAGAGAAAATTTATTTTTAAATCGAATTTCAAGAAGTGAACATATAAACCATATTTTATTAAAAAATTTATTTAAAAAAAAGTTATCTAAAAAAATTTTTTTAGAAAAAGCTAAACGAGACCAGTCACTATTTTATCTAAGATTCTACAAAAAAGGACCTAATTTGAGTCATAGTATTATAAGAGAAAATGGCAAAGCTTCAGATACAAGTATTGAGTTTCTATTTTTTATTTCAGAATTCATAGGAAACGGAATAGATTATTTATATGAAGAGATAAAATTAGAAAATTCTATAGTTCAAGTTTTTACAACAGAATACACTTCGGATTTAGTCAGGCAATGCTTCTCAGAAATTAGAAGAACAGTAAATAATTTTATAATTTGCAACCCAAGCAAAACAAATGTTGATTGGTTCGTTGCCAGAAAAAATGACTTACCAAGAGATATTATTAAAAAGATACAAAGTGCCTCAGAAAAAGAGAGAAAGGAGGATATTTTTAAAGGAAGATCAATTTTAGCAAAACAGGATGAAGAGACAAGAAAACAAGCGAATAATAAATTAAGAGACAAAGTTGAGACTGATCCATCTAATATTGCCTCTAATGGAAGAAATTTTGTGAGTATTGTTGCAAATAACAATTCCTTGAGGAGAAAACTCAATAAAAATTTAAAGAAATTGCTTAACCTGGAAGTTAAAGTTATTACACCAAAGTTTTTAAAAGAAATTTTAAGAAATAAAGATAAATACAACATGTACAGAAATGCACAAAGATATGGAGCAATGTACCCTATTGGAGTTGGTAGATTATCTAAAACAAAGTTTCTGTTAATTAGAGATTTAAAATTTAAAAAATCATTTGAAATTCATGGTGACGAGATTGGAAAGGGACCTAGCAATATTCTTCCATTTATCGCTCAAGTTTTATCAACACAACCTTTTCTTACATATATTATACAAGAATTAGAAAATAATTGGCATCCAAAGTATCAGTCTAAAGTAATAAAATTTTTAGCAGAAAGAATGAAAGAGTCACAAAAAAATCATAAAGATTTTGGTTCCAATTTTTTACTAGAAACTCATAGCGAACTATTTGTTCTACAATTAAAAAAATTAGTTCAAAAAGGAATTCTGAAACCACAAGATGTTTCTATTAATTATGTAAGAAGGAATGAAAGTGGAAATTCTGAAATACATCATCTTCCTCTTAATGATCAAGGAGGATTTGAAAAGCAATGGCCAGGTGGATTTTTCACAGAAAGAATGGAAATATTAACCTCTTAATGCCTTTTCTAACTTACAGTATTGAACCTGAGCTAGCTGAAAACTTTGATCAAACTAATGCTAAAAATATTGAAAAATTTCTTACTTACATAGATTTATTAAATAACAAAAAAAGAGCTATACTTGTTGATAAAAATAATAAAGTATTAGAAAATTTGTCAAAAAAATATTTTGATACAATTGGAAAAATATCCTCAATTGATGAGCATATATTTAGTGAAAAAATACAGAGCTTGGTAAGAATACTTAATGACAGTATTCAATATAAAAACAAATTTGGAGATAGTGGTACTAAAATAGATTTTGAGAAAAATATAAAGAATGAAATAGATAAAAATTTGTTTAATAAATTTAATAATGATGTATTTCCTCCTTCGTTATTTAAATTTTCTGTTAAAATATTTGAAGAAGAATTTTTGAATAAAATTAAAACGTATATAATTTCAAAAAACTCTGAAAAAAGAAAAATCAACTATTTGTTTGTATTTCACAAGGAAGCCTCAAAATATTTGGAAGGATACAGCGGAAAAAAACCTAATTTTCCTATTTCTGATAAGGATATTAAAGATAGATTGAAAGATCCAAAAGAAAATCATTTTTACAAAACAAATGTTATGAAAATAAAATCTGGTCTAAATGTGCTTGTTAATTGGTGGGTGCAAATACCTAAAGTTTTTAGACCAAAAAATTTCGTTTTTTTATCAGACACACCAATAAATGTTTATAAATCACACAGATATAATATTGATAAAAGAAAAAAAATGTCAAAATATTTATTTGAAAATTGTAAAGAAGATGGATTTAAAGCAGAATTAATATTTTTAGATCCGTTCGATCTTCGTAAACAATGGTGGAAACATAAGAGACATTTTGTTTTTGGTGAAGACTCGTCGTTAATTGTTGACTCTGAATTTGGTATTGAATTTGTAAACGAGTATGATGAAGAAAAGATTAATGATATAAATAAATTTGTAATTGTATCAGACAAAGAAAATTTGCAATCAAAAGATTTATCTCAACAAATTGATTTAATGCTAAAATCAAAATAAATCATTGATATTGTTAAATATTTTTTTTGAAATTTATATATAATCTGTATTGACTTTTTAGAATTTAGGAATATATATTTAATCATCAAAAGACTGGGCAAAACCTTATGAATGCCCTACAAAAACACACATAAATCAACACTTTTAGTGCTAAAGCACTTCGTTAGAGCCTTTGACAAATACTTAATTCAAAAATCTAATAGTGAACTTTTAGACATTATTAAAATTCGTAATTCGGAAAGTGAAAAAGCAAAAACTTTACTTATTTACAGGTTCATTCCAAAAATTTTAAAAGAATCTAGAAAAATTTTCAATAATCACCAATTAGACTGTTGGAGTAGAGAAGATGTTATTCAAACTGGTATCAAAGCATTGCTATACGCAATTCAAGACTTTTTAAAAAAAGAAAAAGATCAGCAGTCTGAGGCATTTTTTACATATATCGCAAGTTTTTACATAATTAAGTATTTAAATAGAAAAAAAATAAATTATGACCCATTAATACAGTTTAATAAGGGTGCTGAATTTAAAAAAGTATTTTATAAATATTTTAAAGTACTGAAAAATTTAATAAACGAAAACAAGAATTCTCAAAGAGTTTGCGAAAAACTACTTTGTAGTAAATTAGAGACAAATATTGAAACTCTAAGAGAAGTACAGTTTGTGCATAAACAAGTCTCAGTAATTAAAAGTCAAGAGGACAGGCTATCAAGTTTTAAAAATGTTGATGGCAATGATGAGGAAAAACAAAATTACATTGATTATGCAATTTGCAATAATTGGATCTCTGAAGATATAGTTTCTATTGCTAATCCTGAAGAGTTGTTAGTAAAAAATGAGCCTAGAAACATAATACAATACAAGAAAATACTTAGTACAACAGAATACAAATTTTTGGATTTGTTAAATTCAGGTGAGACTAAGGAAGATATTTTTAAAAGATTGAAAATATCTAAACAAAGATTTTCGTTTTTAAAAAATAATATAACAAAAAAAATAAAAAAATTTCAAATGGGTATTTACTAATAGATCCTCAGGAATATTTAACTAAATATGCAATTTAATAAATTTAACTTTAACAAAACTAAACAAAGGAGGTTATCTTCACATAACTTTTCTAGCTTTGGTAAGAGTAGCTGTCGAGTAGCGGTAACGCCTCGATCACTTGGTTCTCCTTTCATTCCTTTCTATCATAACCAAGTGTCTTTCTGCAGCAACTCTTCCAAGGCCAGAAAGAGTATAAAAATTCATTTTAGAAGTTTTTCTAGCAGAAAATCATGCTTCGTTTTCAAAAAAAAATTAAAAGAAAAGTTTTACAATTTCTCAAACAAAAAATTAAAAATAAGAACCAATATTAGAGGAACTAAAATTCAATATTATTGTGGAGCAAATGCATGACATTAAAAATGGATATTAAAGACAAAATTAAACAAAACTCGTCAATGTTCGTTAACTTTATAAAAAACGCAATAACTGCATCTCCAAAAGTACAAAATAATTTCTTGGAAGTAACAACTAAAGTTGCTGAAACAGTTTTGAAAATTATAAAAGATGCCGACCTGATTGTTGATCTAAATTATAAAGGTAAAGAATTTTGGTCAATAAATCGTTGCAAAACCTCATGTTTTATAGATGGAGGTGTTGACAGAACATCAATAATTAGCTCTGCCCCATTAAGCATAAGAGCTGGAAGCTATATAGTTAAACCTAATGCAACTGATAAAAGAGAATTTTTCGAAGAAAGCGCTGTTTTCTTGGGCGACTTATATGATCCAAAAAATGAACTATATGATTTTGTTGACGATGATTTTGAAGAAGATCAAATGCTCAATAAAAAGAAAGATGGCGCAAGAATTATATTTGAAGCTGCTACAATTGTTAAACACATCTTATTAAATAAAAAATTTGATTACTGTTTTCTCCATGGCCCACTAGAAGCAACTGTAATGCCATTTACAGTTGCGGGCTTTCCAACCTTTACAAAATTTGCGGTTGAAAATATGTTTCCATTTATAAATAAAAATTCAAGTATAGAGGCTAGACATTTTATTAATGCTTATTTGGAGGCACTTAATTATATAAAAAAAAGTAAATTTCCAATATATGGTATTGTTGAGACATCTAATTCAGCACCATATATTAAAAATTTATTATTTAATTATAAAATCAAAGGTACTATTTCTGATAAAGATTATAATTCAGTAATCAAAACGATTAAAAAATATAAAATTACCGACTCTCATATTCTTGAGATCATTTTATCAAGTGGTCAGGCCTTAAAACCTCTTGAAGTAAAAAAACAACTTGCAGGCTTTACAGTAACAAGTGGTTCTGCTTGGGAAGAAAAAATGGATAGCTTTCCTAAAGTATTTATCGGATATATTAAGACATCAGATAATCAAGCACCAGTAAGAATTGAATCACTAAATTATCCAAAATATTTGATCAAAGATTATGAATATATTTTAGGAACTTCAAGGTTATTACCTAATTATGGATTTCCAGTTGGTTTAAATGTTGTCGATAAATTTGCAAAAATTCCGAACTGGATGAGTAAAACTTCTAGGAAATATTACGCAACCCATTTGTTAAGACAAGCTATAAAAAATAAAGACCAAAACACTGTTAGTCTTGCAGTAAAAATTTTATCAAAAAAATCAAGGTCTTGGAAAAATAGACCAATAGGAGGTATATCAAAATGAGTAAATTTAATAATTGGAAAGCAATTGGAACTGTATTAGGTGAAACTGATATCAATGAGTATCACTTTAGTTTAAAAAATTATAAGGCTAAAAAAGGAGACATAGTGACTACTGCCTCAAGGCTTCCGTCTACAGATGGTACTGTAATACCAGTTACAGTTTGGGGAAAAATATCAAGTATTGAAAGATTTAATGCATTCTTTCCTGCAGAGGCTGCTCAAGAACTTACAAACGAAGATATAGATATAAGAGACACTATACTTCCTACAACAAAAGATGAGCTAAGATGTAAAGTTATCATCCTAGGCTATACAGAAGATGGGAAAGAAAAAATATCTAAACTTTTGCCATTAAATTATCCAGTAATGCCTGCTGCAATAGTGAAATATCCTTCAAGTAAAGACGTAGAGGCTCTATTTATCTCAGATTTAGACTCATCTCATCCAATCTCAATTGGTAATTTGCTTGCTAGAAAAGACGTAGAAATCAAGATTGACGGGGATAATTTAATATCTCGACATATCTCGGTATGGGGAATGTCTGGATCTGGTAAGACTGTTTTTGTTAGAAGAATACTTACTGAATTATTAAAATTAAAATATCCAAGTTTTGTCTTAGATATACATGGAGATTATTTAGGGTTCGTTCAAAAACAAAAAAAATATTTCCCAGATAATAAAGTTAAATTATTTTACCCTAATTTAAGTGTTAGAGCTGAAGATAAAGAAATAGTTTATACTTTAATAGATAAACTAGGAAATACACTAACGGATCCACAAAGAGATTTCTTAAACTCTCTATTAGAAAAAATTAAATACGAAGGTGGAAGTCTTCTTCAATATATTAAATTATTAAATGTAAAAGCAAGAGAGTTTGCATCATCAGGTTCTACTTCATTCAAAAATGTTAAACCTGCTTCCATGTTTGTTGTGGCTAGAAGCTTAAGAATTGTATCTAAAAAACTTGAAAATATGGAACAAACAAATGCAAGGCACAGAAGAAAGATGAGCCACCTTAAATTTGAAGAATTACCAGACTCAGCTACTGAACCAGAAAAAATTATTTCTAAAGGCCAAATGAGTATATTGTATTTAAGAGGTTATGAAAATTTACCAGCAAGCGCGATCGTTTCAATCGTATTAGAAAATTTATTCAGGCACAGACAAGAAGCAAGCGAAGAAATTGCACCATTCTTTACTGTAATTGAAGAAGCTCATAATTTCATCCCCTCAAGATCTGAAAACAAAGATGATATTCCATCTGTAGATACAATTAGGAAAGTAATCTCAGAGGGTAGAAAATTTGGAACTGGGGTTATGATAATCTCTCAAAGACCATCTAGAGTAGACGAAACAATTGCCTCACAATGTAATAGTCAAGTTGTATTTAGAATTGTTAATCAAAGAGACCAAAGAGCAACAACAAGAGACTCTGAAACTTTAAGCAATGATGATGCAAAACAATTACCTAACTTAGCAAATGGCCAAGGTATAATCAGCGGACAAATTGTAAATTATTCTTTACCCGTTCAAATAAAATTTGATGAAAAATTAATCAATGATGATATCGGAAATGAAAACTTCATTGATACTGTTGAAAATTGGGATGATAAGGAATCTGTAAAACTGAGAAAAAAGTTTGCAAAAGATTTTGCAGATATAAATGAAATAGATAGTAGGAGAGCAAATTGATCGAAGTTTTAAACTTAACCGAAATAATGGAATTAGCTCTTAAAATAACTTTGATTTTTTATGGTGTTTTTGTCTTTTACTTATTTGGAAAATTTGAAAAAATTCCTTACTCAGCAAGACAGACTATATTTGTAATAGGAAATGGCGGTTGTTTATTTTTGGCTGGAGGCCTTATAACTAGTAATTTTTTTCTCATAAAAGGTGGAATTTTTATATTGATAATTCACGCACTTATCGATGCTCATTATTTAATTTCAAGATACGAGATGTTTAAAGAATTAGAGAAAGAGAAGAAGAAAAGTAATGAAAAAAAATAAAAACTATAATTGTCCAGCATGTAATGGGATTGGAGAAATAAAAGTAATTAAAAACATAGCTCAAATAGGTCCGTTTCATCTAGGAAAGGAAGTAATGGAAAAATGTAATTTCTGCAAAACATACAAAAATGAAAAAAATTTATTAGATGAAGAATTTAGAGGAACTGTACACTAATGGGGAAATTACTAGTTGTTGATGACCTAGAAATAATCTTCGAAAAGCAAAGTGAAAATCATGATTGCAGATGGTGTGTATATGTTAGGGCTAGAAAAGGACAAAAGGAAAAAAATGTTTTGATGATTAAATTAAATAACAAACCTTATACAAGATTCTTAATGAATAACGGCACCATAGTTACAAATTCCAAAGATGTTTTGAAAGATATTATGTCTAAATCATTCAACTAATTTGGGAAATGCCTGTAAGTAAACTTGAGAAAGATATTATGAAAAAGTCAAATAAAAAGAAATTAAAGAAAAGTGGAAACAATAGAAATTAAAGAAGAAAAAGCTATTAAAGTTTTAATAAGTCCAAGTAAAAATGGATTTAATTGTGTAATTGATATTAAAAATAAAAATAATTTAAATTCTGCTGAAGAAGAACTGTGCACAACCATTGCAAGGGGCCTAGTTCAACAAGCGACTTCCAAACCAAGCCAAACTTTTAAAATGGGATTAAAAGCTATAAAGAAGGATAAAAAAAGTATTAGTGATAAGCTTGGTAAAGAACAAAATAATGTAATAGATTTTTATAAATATATATCAAAACCAAGATGATCGATTTTAATAAATTAACATTATTAATTAGATAGGGTTTTAGTTAAACTCTTTGTACCAGATCTACTACTTGATGCCTTCGATAATAGTAAGCATGCCTGAGAATTAAGAATTATTCCGTCTTTTAATATCCTTAATTTATTAGCTTTTAAGGTTGCTCCTGTTGAAGTTATATCAGTTATAATTTCTGATGATCCGGTAAATGGATATATCTCAGTAGCACCAAGACTCTTTACTAGTTTAAATTGCGTGACTCCCCTAGAGAACATAAACTCCGTAGTTAGATTTGGATATTTTGTAGCTATACGCAATCTATTTCTTTTTTTGTCTTTAAATTCAAAAGCTATTTCTTCTAAATCAGGCATTGTCTGTACATCTATCCAATCATCTGGGATTGCAACTACCAATGTAGCCTTTCCGAAATCATACTTTTTTTTTACGATCACCTTTTTTTGAATATTAATTTCGCTTTCCTTTAATAAATCATATCCAGAAAAACCAATATCTAAAGATCCATCTGCAAGACGTTCTATTATCTCTCTGGCATGGAGATAATTAATAACTATATTTTTTTTTCCTTTGATAAATCCAAATAAGTCTCTCTCACCTCTCTCAGAGAGAATTTTTAATTTCTTTTTTTTAAAAATATTTAATACACCAGACCGTAAACGACCTTTACTTGGAATTCCAATTTTTATGATGTTGTTACTCATATTTAAATTTTACCAGCTCTTCTTGAAATATATTATTCATTTTACTTATTAAATTTTCATTAAGTAGTTTCCTGTAATCATTGTCTTTTCCTAAATTAAAAAATTTTATTTTTTCGACAGAACCTTTTTTTGTAATAGCTTCTGAAAAACCATTTTCATCCTCTAGTTTTTTTAAATTATTAAAATTGCAATTATCTACGCATTTTAATGCTTTTTCTTTTTCAAATTTTTCATCTGATTTAGAAAGTTTATTAATAAAATTAATGACTTGTTTAAGTGTGTTTAATGCATCGGTTTGTAGATCTTCATATCTTACAGTCAAAACTGGGTATAATTTATTATCTACCCATGATTTCTGATTTAATTTCCAGGAAAAAAGTGCCTGAAAACCTAAAAATCGATCTTTTTCTTTAGAGACAATTCCTCTTTTTTCATCTGTCATAAATTGAAATGCCTCATCAATAGAAATTTGATAATGGTTTGATAATGAAGAGATTACATTTCTTGGATCTCTTATTATATAAATAACGCCTAACGTATTTTCTTTGTTAGTAAATTGATTACCTTCTATTTTACAAAGTGCATTATGAGTTTTAAAAAATTTCAACCCTTTGGATTGATTAATTTTTTCTTGCTCCTTTATCCAATACTTTGAAGTATCGTGAGGCTGGCTGAATTTATCTAAATACTTTCTAAAATATTTGTTGCTTGGAAAAGAGTCTATTTTTTCTAAAAGGCCAAAATTAAACTCACCTTTTTCTGAGAAATAATAATTTGCTATTAAAGATCTCAACCAAGTATTTCCACTTTTGGGATATGAAGCTAACCAAATTATCATATTTTTTCTAAGTTAATAGCAGCTCCAACAGCTGGTATATTTTTTTTAAATCCAAGATCTTTAATTAAAGAATCGTATCTACCACCTCTAATATTTAACTTGCCAGACTTTGATTTAATATCAATCTTAAAAACCAAACCAGTGTAATATTCGAGATGTCTTCCAAAAGAAGAATTAAATCTAACGTTTAATTTTTTAATTTTATTTTTAGTTATTGGAAAATAATCATCCTGAACTCTAAGATTAATTTTATTTTTTTTAAAAAATAAATTTAACTTTTTAGATGCTTGATTAATAGGACACTCAATTTTTAAGTACTCGTTTAAGATTTTTACGACATTGCTGCCTTTTTTGGTTCTTCGTGGATCTTTAATTTTTGCGTCAAATCTTAATAAAATTTCTTCTATTGATCTTCCCGCAACTTCTTTTTTTTGATTTCCATTAATCATTCTAGAATATTTTATCTTATCTACCTCAACTATTGTTGGGTCTATGTCAGAATTAGTCTCTAATCTTTTTAGTAAATCATTAAAATATGTTTCTCTCCAAAAATGACGTTGTAATCTTAATTTCCATCTTGCCGGACAATCCAATTTATCTAACAAAAGCCTAAAAATTTCTATGTTACCTATTACTAAATTTCCACTATTATATTTAATTTTTGATAATGCTTTTAGTGAAGTTTCTATTATTTTTTTATCATCTTTTTTTTCAGTAAAAGATCCCAATATTTCAAATCCAATTTGATTTCTGATAACAGAATCTTTTTTATTTAATCCTTTTCTAAATGCTTGACCACTATAGAAAATTTTTTCACTAGTTTTCTTATTATGATTTAAATATCTAACGCAAGATGCAATTGTTAAATCAGGTCTTAAACAAAGTTCATTTCCTAATTGATCATTGAAAGAAAATATAAATCTTTTGAAATTTTCTCCTGATCTTTCCAATATTAAATTGGTGTCAATAACTGTATCAAGATCAATATATTTATATCCATTTGACTTAATTACTTTTAAAATATTTTCAGATAAGTTTTTTGATTTCATCGATCAAGTTCTCCTTATCAAATGTAATTTGAGTATTTTCAGATTTTTTCCATTCTTCTCTAGATAAATTTCTTGATGTTTCGTCTAAGTTTGAGTTTAATTTTTTTATAGTAATTTTATTATCTTTAAATTCATTTTCCCCACAAAGAATTACAGCTGGTGAACTCCTTTTATCAGCATATTTTAATTGAGATTTCAAACTTGCGTCTCCCAGATAAACTTCAGATCTTATATTTTGATTTCTAAGTTGTGATAACAATTCATAATAATTAGAGAGATATTTTTCATCTAAAACACATATTATTATTGGTGAATTATTTTTTACTTCAATTTTGTTTAACTGAACTAAGGCATATAACAAACGATCAAGACCTATAGATACACCTGTTGCAGATAGGTCTACTTTTTTAAACCTTGAAACTAAAGAATTATATCTTCCACCTCCACCAACTGATCCAAACTCCACCTCTTGGCTTTTTTGATTTTTAACTTTAAATGTTAAATTTGCCTCAAATATTGGGCCATCATAATATTCAAGTCCTCTAATAACTTCAGGAGAAAAAATTATTTGATCAAAATTAGATGAATAACTTATTCCATCTAATACTTTATTTAATTCATCAACACCATCTTCAACTAATTTGTTTGGTATAGCTGACTTAATTTCATCTAAAGATTTCATATTTATAAAACTGACTATTTCTTCAGCTTGATTGTCAGAGAGGTTTGCTCCAATAGTTTTATCTCCAGATTTGTCTTCACGTCCTGTTGTTAGCAATTGTTTAACACCCTCAGTTCCAACTCTATCAAGTTTATCTATAGCTCTCAAAACAGTAAGTTGTTGTTTGCTTTCTGAAATTTTTAAATTTTCAATAAGTCCTTGAATTAATTTTCTATTACTCAATTTGATTTGATACTGGTTTTTTTCTAAGCCACAGAAATATAATGTGTCAGCTAAAAGACTGCACATCTCAGCATCAGCTAAAGGATTATTAGATCCAACAATATCGCAATCAGCTTGGGTAAACTCTCTAAATCTACCAGGGCCAGGTTTCTCATTTCGCCATACATTACCGATCTGATATCTTTTAAAAGGATTTGAGATATTTAAATAATTTTGAGATACGTATCTTGCTAATGGCGCAGTTAAATCATAACGTAATGATATCCAACTATTATTTTCCTCTTGAAAACCAAATACACCAGAGCTTGGCCTATCTTCATCTGGTAAAAATTTTCCTATATTTTCTGATATTTCAAAACTTGGGGTTTCTAGCTTAGAAAAACCAAATTTTAAAAAATTTTCCTCAATCTTAGCAATTAAATTTTCTTTTAAAGCTAATTCTTTTCCGTATCTATCAACAAAACCCGAAGGGGTATTTGCAGACAATTTTTTTTCTTTATTCATTTTTTGGTACACGGGGACAGATTCGAACTGTCGACCTTCGGTTCCACAAACCGCTGCTCTAACCAACTGAGCTACCCGTGCTCCTTCTATTGTTTTATACTAAATGTGGATAAAATTAAATTTTTAAATAATTAAATAGCTAGCTTGCAGCCAGCATGAAAATGATGTCTGTGAGTTTCTCTTTTAATAATAACGAATTTATTCATTGCTGTTTAAGTAGCATTTTTTTTTTTAAATGCAAGCAAGAAAAGTGTTTGCACAGGAATAGCTGTGTTTTTTAACATATCCTATTCCTATACAAATATTTTTGATGAATTAAATTTTATTAACCTAATTTTTTCAAATTTACAGCGCTTGGACCTTTTTCGCCATCTTGAATTTCGAATTCTATAGCATCGTTTTCATTCAAAAATCTCAGCCCAGCTTCTCTAACTGCACTCGCATGAACGAAACAATCTTTTTCTCCGTCTTCTCTTTCAATAAAACCGTAGCCCTTCTTACCGTTGAACCACTTTACTTTGCCTTTTAATGTACTCATACTTTAGTTACTCTTTCTTTGTTATTATATAATTAGCTATAAACAGCTGATGGATAGGTATTAGATTTTAATTTTGAATGCAAGCATAATGATGGATATTAATACCACATGGGAGTGGTGGCTTCGGCGGGACTCGAACCAGCGACACAAGCCTTTTCAGGGCTCTGCTCTACCAACTGAGCTACGAAGCCATATTATGATCTAAAAATTATACGACCTTTTGATAGATCGTATGGAGAAACTTCCAATTTTACTCTATCTCCTTGTAAAACACGAATACGATTTTTTCTAAGTTTTCCTGCTGTATGAGCTGTAATGTTATGACCATTGTCTAGCTTAACTCTAAACATAGCATTAGGAAGAAGATCTGTTACTACACCTTCAAACTCCAACGTATCCTGTTTACCCAAATTATTGTCTCCTCATTCTAGATTTAATACTTTGAGCATGATTGTCTAGTTCTTCATACTCAGCGAGATGTGTAGCGGATTCTCCTAATTTCTCAATACCTTTTTTTGTAAGTGTTATAAGGCTAATTTTTTTATAAAATTCACTAAGATTTAGTCCTGATGAAAATTTTGCAGATCCTAAAGTTGGCAATACATGGTTTGAACCAACATTATAATCTGAGACAGCCATTGGAGAATACTTTCCAATCATAATACTTCCTGCATTATGAATTTGATTTAAATACTTTTTGTAATTAGATACATTAATTTCTAAGTGTTCTGGGGCAA
The DNA here is from genome assembly GCA_902538525.1 of uncultured Pelagibacteraceae bacterium. GTDB lineage: Bacteria > Pseudomonadota > Alphaproteobacteria > Pelagibacterales > Pelagibacteraceae > Pelagibacter. Next base: position 25,051 of record CACBFA010000009.1, read on the forward strand.
CTTCATCAATTGCATCTATTATTTGCTTATCGCTTTGAGCTAGCACAATTAATCCATTATTTTTTAAACTTTTTAAAACAACTCTTTTTCTTTGAACTTTTTTGATACTTTCTTTTATTTCTAAATTAAATTTATTTACTAATTTTTTATCTTTTGTAATTAAAATACATTGCGAATTTACATCATGTTCTGCTTGTCCAATCATAGATGTTATAACTTGATTTAGATCAGTTTTGCCATCTGCTAAAACGCAAATTTCACTAGGCCCAGCAACCATCCCTTCTGTCCCAACATCACCAAAGACTTCACGCTTACTTCTTGCAACATAAATATTTCCAGGCCCAACAATTTTATTTACTTTTTGAATATATGCTAAACTTGCTATAGCTTGGGCTCCCCCCATTGAATAAATTTCCTTAATTCCAACTTTTTTAGCCGCATAAAGGACAGCAGGATTTAGTTTCCCCTTAAGTTTTGGATTGGCCAAAACAATTCTTTTTACACCTGAAATTTTTGCAGGCACTGCATTCATTAATAATGTGGATGGTAAATTAGCTGGAACATAAATACCTACAGACTGTAGTGGTACATGCTTATATTCAAGTTTATTTTTAAAATTATCTACATACTTAATGTTTTTTGGTTTTTGTAGTGAATGAAATTTAAAAATTCTATTATAGGCTAAATCGATACTTTTTTTAATCTTTGGTTCTAATGTATTAATTGCTTTGTTTACTTTATCTTTTGAAGGAACTATCTCTATATTTTTACTAAATTTTTTCTCATACTTTAAAAGTGCTTTTCTTCCATTAATTTTGATGTCTTTTAAAATTTTTGGAACTATCGAAGTGTCTACTGCTTTTCCAGATCTTCTTTTATCCAAAAAAGATACTAATTCTCTTTTATAATTTTTTTTCTTACAATTAATTACTTTTATCATTTTCAATTTTTTGGTCTTCTAATGTTACATCAATAACTTCTGTGGACAGTGTTATAATTCTATTTTTTGAAAATAACAGAACTATTTCAAAATTTTCTTTCTTTTTAAAAATATCAATTGCGAATAACTCTAAAGTTAAATCTGAATTGGACTGGTCAATATTTTTAGATTTAGAACTTTCGATATATTCAAATTTTACAACACTATTAATAGGTTTGGCACTATCTGTCTCCTTATCCATTCTTAAAACAGAAAGTAAAAAAATTTTTGTTGATGGCAAATATTTTATATCAGAAATTTTGACTTTAGACTCTGCGCATATTGCCGATATGATTTGTAAGTCATCTGGTGATTGAGCGATTACTTTCTTAAAAAAACTGTTCACTAAGATATTCTTTTAATTTTTACCCCGATCTTTTTTAATTTATTTTCAATTTTTTCATAACCTCGGTCTAAATGATATACTCTGTTTATAATAGATGTTCCTCTCGAAATAAAAGCTGCTAAAACTAAAGCTACAGATGCCCTTAAATCACTCGACATTAATTCAGCTCCTTCTAAATTATTAGTTCCCTCAATAATTGCCTTGTTTCCCTTAATATTTATTTTTGCACCTAATCTTTTTAATTCTGGAACATGCATAAATCTATTTTCAAATATATTTTCTTCTATTGTGCTTTTTCCATTTGCTCTAGTTAATAGTACCATAATCTGAGCCTGTAAATCAGTAGGGAAATTTGGATATTCTCCAGTTTTTAAAAAATCTACACTTTTAATTTTTTTTGGCCCCTTAATTTCAATTGTATTTTTTGTAGTTTTTATGTTCGCACCAACTTTCTTGAGTAAATCTATCTCCGTATTAATAATTTTTGGCTCGAAATTTTTAATTTTTAATCTTCCACCATTCAAACATGCAGCAACACAAAAAGTTCCCGCTTCAATTCTATCATTCATGATTGAATAAGTTATGCTTTTTAAAGTTTTAACACCTTGTATTTTTAATGTTCTTTTACCAATCCATTTGATCTTGGCACCAGCTGTTTTAAGAAAATTTGTCAGATCCTTGATCTCAGGCTCTATAGCACAATTCTTTATTGTTGTTGTTCCTTTTGCAAGACAAGCAGCAAGAATACAATTTTCGGTAGCTCCAACAGATATTTTTGAAAATCTTATTTCTGAACCAACTAACCCTTCCTGGGCTTTTGCATTAACATATCCTTTTTCAATTTGAATTTTAACTCCTAACTTTGATATAGCTTTTAAATGTATATCTATTGGTCTTACTCCTATACTGCAACCGCCGGGGCTACTTACTTTTGCTTTTTTATTTTTTGCCAATAAAGGACCAAGAACTAAAATTCCTGCTCTCATTGTTTTAACTAGAGAATAAGGCGCAAAAAAATTATTTTTTTTTCCTTTTGAGATTGTCGCGATTTTTTGATTATTTTTAAAGCTAATTTTTCTTCCTAGTGATTTTAGCAAATTAAGCATTGTATCAATGTCTTTAACTCTTGGAAGATTTTTAATTGTTACATTTTTATCAAAAAGTAAAGTCGCAGCAAGTATTGGTAGAGCAGCATTTTTACTTCCAGAAATTGATACCTCTCCTCTGATCTTAGAGGGACCATTAATTTTAAATTTATCCATTTTAAATTTTGGGAAGCGTTACCCCTTTTTGACCCATATATTTTCCATTTCTATCGGCATATGAAACATCGGGTTTCTCATTCCCTTTTAAAAATATAAATTGAGCCACACCCTCATTTGCATATATTTTGGCTGGTAATGGAGTTGTGTTAGAAAATTCAAGTGTTACATGGCCTTCCCATCCTGGTTCTAAAGGTGTTACGTTAACAATTATTCCACACCTAGCATAAGTGGACTTACCTAAACAAATAACTAAGACATCACTAGGAATTTTAAAATATTCGACTGTTCTAGCTAAAACAAAAGAATTTGGCGGAATAATACATTCGTCAGATTCTTTTGTTACAAAATTTGTTGGTTTAAAATTTTTTGGATCTACAATTTCGGAGTTAACATTGGTAAATATTTTAAACTCATTAGATACTCTTGCATCATACCCATAGGAAGAAACACCAAATGAAATTTTTCCCTCCCTTATTTGTTTATCTTCAAATGGTGAAATCATTGCATGATCTTTCGCCATTTTGATTATCCATTTATCTGATTGCACTGACATTTATTTATTTTTTTTATTTTTTCTTAGAAAAATTTTTCTTTTTCTTAAGTTTTTACGCAAAGCTTCCTCGAGTTTTGCCTTTCTATCCTTCTTCCTGTCCATCTTGACTACTTTTTGTCTGGATTGGTGAGGTGATCCAAGGTTATTACTTGATCGATTGGTATTGTTTTATCCTCTGGACTTTTGGGATCACCCTGTTTAGCTATTTTTTTTGCTCTTTTTTCAGCAAGCTTTTTTTCTCTTTTAGCTTGCTTCTCCATAGCCTTAGCTCCTCTTGTCGATTTATAATCGTAGTGAATTCCCATATCATTTACCTAATTTAGATATACCCGATTTTTGAGAAAAATTAAGGCAATTATTTGAAAAAAACAATTTTATACACTAATTATAATTAAAAAATGCCCTCATAGTTAAATGGTATAACACATCCATGGTAAGGATGAGTTTCCAGTTCAATTCTGGGTGAGGGCACCAGTTATTTGAAGAATTTTTTTTTGATTATAAATCCAATTAAAACCAGAATTATCATGCCAATTATTGGCACATAAATATCTGGAGTTAAAATTATATCAATTATACTTGGAAGTTGTTGATTGTTTTCAATTACTTTATTTAGACCTGCGCCAAGTGAGGCTCCAACAAATAACTGGGGTGTCATTCCAATAACAGATCCTAAAAAGAAAGTTCTAATCTTAATATTAAATAATGTTGGCAAAATGTTTGAAATAAAAAAAGGTATTCCACCAACAAATCTATATATCAGAAAATAAATAAATTCATTTTTTTTGAATTTTTCAGTAAGGTTAGAAAATTTTGATGAAAATTTTTTTTTAATTAAATCTTTGAAAAAATAATTTGCACAAATATATAAAATTGTTGCACCAATAGATAAACCAAATACTATAAGGATTGTCCCTATCCATTTTCCAAACAGAAATCCTCCAATTAAAAAAACGGGCGATCCAAATCCTAAGAGCAAAACCCATATGATCACTCCAATAAAAAATAATATGCTTGCAATTAAAAGATTGGAATTTTTGATTTCATTTAACTTATCTCTATTATTTTTTATAAGTTCAAAACTTGAAAAGTCATCAAATGAGAAATGGCTAAAAAAAAGCAACAAAAAGCCAGTAACTATGGAAAGATATATAATACCGAGAATAATTTTTAATTTATTTTCATTTTCCATTTTGTTCTAATTTATTAAAAATCGCTGTACTTATATACATTTAATTGTATAACTACCGAAATTTAACAAAAAAGAAGCCTTAATATGAAACGTACATATCAACCTAGTAAAAAAGTGAGAAAAAGAAGGCATGGTTTTAGGTCTAAAATGAAGACTAAAGGTGGAAGAAAACTAATTAGAAGAAGAAGAAGTAAAGGTAGAAAAAAACTCACTGTTTAATGCAGGTTAAATTAAAAAGTTTATCCAAAAATGAAGATTTTAAATTTATTTTAAATGGTAAAAAAATTTCAAATAGATACTCAACAATTTTTTACAGGAGATTAGAAAACAAAAGTAATAGATATTTCAATATAAGTTTTGTTACAAAAAAAAAGATTGGTACAGCTGTTATA
>CACBFA010000010.1 GCA_902538525.1 uncultured Pelagibacteraceae bacterium
AGCTTCTGCTTTAGCGTTTTCTTGATTTTTAAAATTAAAAATAACTTTACCTGAATAACCACTTAAATTTATATAATCGTTTAAATTGAGACTTTTAATCTTTTTTTCTATTTCATTAATTATTTTAGATCCATTTTTTTTTATTTTTTGGCAAATTTTATATTTATCAATTAATTTTAAAGTTGCTATTGATCCACTTAAGGAAAGTGTCTCGCCTCCAAAAGTTAAAGAGTAAAAGATTTCTTGTGACTTTGACATTACTTCTTTAGAACCTACTAATGCTGAAATAGGTAAACCGTTACCCATGGCCTTGGAAAAGCAAGATAAATCTGGTGTTACGCCACAAATTTTTTGATATCCCCCTCTATCAACTCTAAATCCTGTAACTACTTCATCAAATATTAACAATGAATTATTTTTTTTTGTAATTTTTTTTACTTCTTGCAAGAAATTATTTTTGGGACTTTCTTTTGAAGTTGGTTCCATAATGACACAAGCAACTTTATTTTTATAAGTGCTAAAAAGTTTTTTTAAACTATTAATGTCATTATAATTAAATCTGTGTGAATAATTCCCAACATCACTAGGGATTCCATTGTTCATTGAGGTTTTGCAAATATACCAGTCTTGCCAAGCGTGATAACCACAAAATAATACATGATTTTTATTTGTGAAATGTCTAGCCAGTCTTATTGCTGCAGTAGTTGCATCATTGCCATTTTTGCCAAATCTTACAACTTCAGCTGAAGGTATTCTATCACATAACATTTCTGCGAGTTCTCCTTCAAGAGTGGATGCTAATGAAAACAAAGAACCCTTGTTAAGTTGTTTTTTTATTTCATTATTAATTTCTTTGTTTGCATGCCCTACTACAACTGCTCCAAGAGACATTATATTGTCAATGTATTTGTTACCATCAACATCAAATGCATAACATCCTTTTGATTTACTTATAGCGTATGGAGAAATATCGTTTAAAAATAAATCAAGTCCTTTGCTAAAAGTTGATGGACCGGCTAAAAAATTAAAGTTTTTTTTATAAATTTTTTTTGATTTAATAAATTTCATATTTTGTACTTATTTTACCATTGAAACTTTTATAATAGTTTCGGACTCAATATTTTTTTTAGCAATTTTGTTAATAACTTTTTTATATTCTGTGGTTGGAATTCCTGTACCTGGACGGGCATATTTTATGTCCTTTTCTTGTATTATTTCACCTTTAATAATTTTTCTTTTACTTACAATACTTCTCCTAATCATTTTTCTGTTTTTTAATTCTTGATTTGAGAGAATTCTTTTGAAATTACCGAGGCTTTTTTCAATTTTCCTAATTCCAAAAATAAGATCTTTCATTTCGTCAGGCTCAATAGCAAAAGGATGATCTGGACCTTTAAATTTTTTATCTAATGTTATATGCTTTTCAATAACATTCGCTCCAAGACTAACTGCAGCAAATGCACTGTAATTATCAATTGTGTGATCCGAATAACCAACAATACTAGTTAGTTTTTTTAAGTAAGAAATATTTCTCAAATTTACTTGGGGTTCTTTTGGTGGATATAATGAATTGCAGTGAAGTAACACTATATTTGGGTTTCTATTTTTTTTGTAAAATGAAACGATGTCTTTAATTTCTTTTTCTAATCCCATACCAGTTGAAATAATTGTTGGCATTTTATATTTAATTATTTTTTCATGAAGTTGAAAGTAATTTAAATCTATAGAAGCTATTTTTATTGCAGGTAAACCAAATTCTTTTAAAAATTTCAAATCCTCTAATCTATGTATTGCACTCAATGGTATCATTTTTTTCTTTCTTACATATGCAAACATTTCTTTGAACCATGACCTCGGCATTAAAATTTTATCTCTAGCAATTTTCCACCACGGTTTAAAACCATATAATTTTTCAAGCTTAACATCACGAGTTGTTTCTTTTTTTGAAAAAGCTTCTTCGGCATCATAAATTTGAAATTTAACAGCATCAAATCCTGCTAAGGCGCTAGCATCAATAAGCTTTTTAACAGTTCCTTTTGATCTATTATGATTAGATCCAATTTCAGCGATAGTGAATGTAGGATATCCTATGCCAACTTTCTTATTTCCAATTTGAATAATATTTTTCATTTTTTTTTTTTATATTTGATACATGTTTTAATAACATCTCCAAGATTTCTTATTTTAATTGTATCCTCAAATGATATTTCAATCTTTAGTTTTTTATTTAATTCAGATATTAATCTCAAATGACCTAAAGAGTCCCAGGTATTAATATTTTCCGGAGAGGCTTTATTATTAACTGTTTTATTTATTTTAAAAATTTTTTGAAAAATTTTTAAAACTTTTTCTTCGACATTACTGGGCATAATAATTAATCAAGAGTGACTATTTTGTTTTTTGGAATACCTAGTTTGATTAGTGATTTAATTATTTCTTCAACAAAAAAGTAAGAACATATAATAATTTTATCAATTTTTTTATTTATTAACTTTTTTGGGTTTTGTACAACATAATTTGAACCACATAAAATTTTACCTGACTTAAATTTATCGTTATCAGAGATATATTTAATTTTAGATAATTGTTTATTATTTAATAAGGTAACAATCGTAGTACACAAAGCACTTGCCCCAAAAAGCACAATATTTGAATTATTTTTATTTTTAAAAATAGAGTAGATTTTATTTATCTTATTTGTAGATTTATTTGAAATCAAATCTCTGTTTACAAGTTTAATATTTATTTTTTTATTTTCTAAGACTTTATTTTTATTTATTGCATGAATAAATAAATTTGGTTTACCTTCATGATAATCTTTGATTTCAAAACCATTATTAATAAGTAGATGCTTTAATGATTTATACGTAAAATAAGACAGGTGTTGATGAAAAAAAAGCCCTAAACCTCCAATTTTGTAAATTTCATTCATATTTGGAACATCAATAAATATAGATCCGTTATCTTTTAAAGAATATTTTACACTTTTTAAAAATGAATTTAGATCCTCAACATGTTCTAAAAGATTTCTAAAAATTATTATATCAAAGTTTTTTTTTGGATATGACCCTGATTTATAGAATACGTTTTTAATTTTATTTTTAGAAAAATTTTTTTTCTGTTGCACTGTATCAAGAGATGGATCGCAACCATAGACATCATGTTCTTGATTCTGCAAAATTTTTAAAAGATAACAGTCATAACATGCTATTTCTAAAATTTTTTTTCTAGATAAATTCTGTTTTTTAAAAAAATCATAAAATTTAAGAATTTCTCTTTTACCCATCCCGCTTTTAACAGGAGAAGGACATAGATAATTTTCTGTTTCGTAAATTTGATCCATAACCTTTTTTTTAAGCAATTTCGTTTGCTGAACAAGGCCACAGGAAATACATTGGCTTATTTTGAGAGGATGATATTTTACTCGATTTATAAATTTTTTGTCTAAAACCCCCCAGTAAATAGGGAATTTTTTTACATTCAGAATATCGTGGAATTTCTTGTCACTACAACTTAAACATTTATGAGACATTAGGTAGATAAATTAATTGTTAAATAAGATTGTATTATACTAATATAAATTTTTTGTAAAGATTTGAGAAAAACAAAATTTATTCATTTGGCTAATTTTGGATATCAATTTCTACTGAAGCTCTACCTAATATTTTACCACTTTTCAGTTCTTGCAAAGCTTCATTAATTTGTGAAATTTTATAATTTTTTTTGACATATTTTTTTATTTTCAACTGATTATTTTTCATATGATTATATATAGTTTTTAAATCTTTTTTCATTTTTACACTTCCTCCTCTTAAACCTACAATACTTTGTTCGTTCAAAAGCAAACTTCTTGGAGAAAAATTCATCTCTTCATAATTTAAGCCAACTATAATTAGTGTTCCACCTCTACTGAAACCAGGGACACATTTTTTTAAATAATCTAAAGATTGTTCCTGAATTTTTTTGTGTCCTACAAAATCATAAATAAAGTCAAAACCTTGATTATTAGTCAACTTATAGATTTTAGTATTCAAATTTTTATCATTGAAATTAAGTATATTTTTAGCACCAAATTTTTTTGAAAATTCTAATTTTTCATCATTAATATCGATAGCAGTTATATCATTAATGCCTAAAGATTTTGCAGCATTTACAGCTAGGATACCAAGACCTCCAACACCGAATATGCATATTTTGCTTTTTCTAGTAATTTCGCTATTATTTAAGATTGCACTGTAGCCCGAAATCCCAGCACATCCAATTATTGAAGAATATCTTAGATTTAAATTTGGTGGCAGCTTAGAAACAAATTGAGAATGCAATTTAGAATGCTTAGATAATGTGTAAATAACAGAATTATATTTTTTATTATTTAAGATAAAATTAGTATATTTAAGATATTTTGTTTTTTGATTTGATTGATAAGGCATCCAACTAATTAATACATTATCTCCTATCTTGACGTGTTTTACAGATTTTCCCTTTTTAATGATTATACCAGTTCCTTCATGGCCTAATAATTCTGGATCTTTAGGATCTCTTTTCAAATTTGTTAAAATTGAACCACATAAACCTGAATATTTATTTTCAACAACAACTTCATTATTATTGGGATTGCTCAATTTAATTTCTTCTAAATTAATTAATTTATTTTTTTTTCTATACACTGCCGCAAGGGTTTTGATCATATTAGTTTCAATTCTTTGTTAAGTTTATTGGTTATATTTTTGTTTCCAGCAATTATACTTATTTTATTTTTAGAAAAATGCTTAGAAATTACTGTTCCACCAGCTTCTTCCACAATGCAAATTCCAGCAGCAATATCCCATATTTTTGCTTTCTCTGCCCAAAAACCGTCGATAGATCCTTCACTTAATAATCCTAAACTATAAGCTGCAGAACCTAATCTTAAAACTCCAAGAGAATTAGTATTTATTTTTCTAAATTTTTTATATTCTTTTATATCATTATCTTTTTTTTCTGAGGAAAATGCAGCAATAAATAAACTATTATTTAATTTTTTATTATTCGATACTAAAATTTTATCACCATTTAAAAATGCGCCATCGTTTTTTGAAGCATAATAAATATCATTGGCAAATGGATTATAAATTACGCCTAAAATAAAGTCATTTTTATACTTAAGCGAAATAGAAATAGAGCAAATTTTAATACCTTTTGTGTAATTTACCGTCCCATCTAAAGGATCAATTATCCACAAATAATTTGAATTTTTGTTGTATAGACCACTCTCTTCGGACAAAAAACTATGATTTGGAAATTTTGAAAGAATAAGATTTTTTATTTTTCTATCACAAATATTGTCTACTTCACTTACTATGTCTCTCAAATTTTTGTTTTTTTGTGAAATTTTATCAATTTTTTTATATAAACTGAGTACTTTTTCACCAGCAATTTTTGCTGATTTAATCGCTGTCTCAAGATATTTGTTATTATTCATAATATTATATTTTTTGGTTTAAACAAAATTTAATTAATGGTTCATTGTCTTCAAAACCACAAACTTTTTCCAAAATATATCTTTTTCCAAAATTATTAATTAAAAGTCTCATATGTTTGGATTCTTCATCATTAATATCATAGTAATTAATTGCTGCCATAATACCCTTCGCGCAATTGATAGGTTTTTTTTTGCAAAACATCCCAACACTAATAGCTCGAACTAGTCTATTTTTTTTTCCTAATTTTCTAAGAGGTTCTCTTGCAACTCGAGAAATTGGATCGAACAATTTTTTATTTGAAAATCTAATTAATTCTTTATTCATATAATATTTAGCAAAACTTTTATCTACTGTATTAGTAATTATTAAACCCTCAGTAATTTCATTAATGCATCCTTTCACAATTTTATTTATTTTTTTATTTTCCATAGCATCGTGTATAAACTTTAATTTCTTTAAATTGCCAAGATAGGCTGCTACTGCGTGTGGAGCATTATGAATATATAATTTACATATCCAGTGTTTTAATAAAAATTCTTTGCTAACTGCTTTTATTGGGAATGGAAAATTAAATTTATTTTTTTCAACTACTAAAATTCCTTTTTCACTTATTAGAGATAATTTATCTAACTTTAAAAAATCCCTTGGAGCAGTATTAGATGTAATTACATCTGGTATTCCAAAAAAAATATTCTTGTTGCTTGTTAATTCTTTTATTTTATCTACAGTGTCAATATCATTCTCGCATGATATCAGAATTTTACATTTTTTGTAATAATCAATGTTTTTGTAACAATTTGAAGGACCAACACAACTAAAGGCTATATCAAAATTAGAAAAATTTATTTTATCTTTTTTTAAATTAAAAGCTTTTTCAAAAATAATTTCTTTTTTTAAATAATTATTTTTTTCAGTAACACCAACTAAGTATTTTTTTGCTGAATTTAGACTATTTATAAGCTTTTCATCAATATCTGCAAAATATATTTCATATTTTTTATTATAAAATAATGGTGCAATAAAACCTCTGCCTATTGCGCCTGCACCAAATATCAAAATTTTCTTTTTCACTTTTTTAAATATCTTTTTATTATTTTTCCAGAAGAAGTTTTTGGTAAATTTTTTACAAAAAATATAGTAGATGGAGATCTGAAATCACCAATTTTCTCTCTACAAAATTCAATCAATTTTTCTTGTGAAATTTTACGATTTTTTTTTAGCACTACATAACTGGCAATTTTCTCACCAAAAAAAATATCCTTAATTCCAATTGATGCTGACTCTTGTATATTTAAATTTTGGCTTATACAGTTATCAATTTCTTGAGGTGAAATATTAACTCCTCCTTTTATGATTATATCTTTTGATCTGTCTATGAATTTTAAATTACCTCTTTCCAATTTAGCTAAATCTCCTGTCCTAAAATATTTCTTAAAAAAATATTTTTTATCGTTTTTGATAATTTTTGATTTATAACCGCTAAATAATGCAGGTGTTTTAACACAAATTTCACCTATTGAATTTTCTTTTATTATTTTAACTCCTTTTTCATTGAATAAATTTACTTCAACTCCTTTTAACTTTTTGCCAATTGTTCCATAAATTTTATTACTACTGGGATCATCTATGGTAGCTACACCTATTTCAGACATGCCATAAATATTTTTTACTGTAACATTGTACTTTTTTTTGAATTTTTTTTGCAATTCTTCACTTAATATTGAGGATCCACATCCTATAAATTTTAAATGTCTAATTTTCTTTCTTTTTTTATATATTTGACTAATCGTTTCAATTATTGATGGAACGACACCCACAAAGTTAATTTTTTTTGTCTCAATTATTTTCCATATTTTATGCTTAATTTGCCAAAAATTTTTATATATGTAGACTTTGCCCTGACCTAGAATTGCATTTTTTATAGAGTATCTTAGGGATGCTGTATGTCCCAAAGGAAGAATACATAAGTGTGTTGAGTTTATTTTTAGAAAGTTTGAATTAAATAATATTTTTTGACAATTTATCATTGCTAAATTTGAATATTTTATAAGTTTAGGATTAGCTGTAGTTCCAGACGAAAAATAATAAATACACGTATCCTCGGGTTTTAATTTTGGAGAAATAAAATTTATTTTAAAATTTTCTATTTGTTTTTCAAAATCTTGATAATTTAAAATGATTATATTTTTGATTTTTTTTAAAGAATAATTAATATTTGAAATTAATAGTTTAGAATTTGATATTTTTAAATAATACCTCAATCTATTTTCGTTTAGACCATATGGGATTGGACTAACAATGGCTCCATATCGAATAACAGCAAAATAAAATATTATATACTCAATTGAGTTTTGTAAATACAAAGAAACTACATCTTTTTTTTTTAATTTTAATTTTTCAAAATAGTTACAAACTTTGTTTATTTTATTATCTAAATCTTGGTAAGTAATACTTATGTCTTCACAAACAAAAATTTCTTTTTTTGGAAGTTTGCTAGAATAAAATTCAATTATTTCACTTAAATTTTTTTTTTTTAATGCTTTATTTAATAAATCATAATTTTTATTCATTTATATTATATAATTATTTGGTGAACCTAGAAGACGGTTTTTTATTTTTCTGTTTTTCAACTAATTCTACTAATTCCATTTTTTTCCCTAAAAGCCAAATTGTTTTAGAAAAATTATGTCCCGCGCCAGGAACGACTCCACTAATTTGTAGAAATTTTTTTTTTTTTAAATAATTTAAACTTTTTTCAATGTTATTTACTTCATAAGCAATGTGATGATAGTTTTCACCTTTATTCATTAAAAAATTATAAACTTTAGATTTTTTATTCAAAGGTTGAATTATTTCCAATGCAGGGACAGTTTTAGTACCCATGTCCAAAAACATAAGTTTGACACCATGAGGTTTTTCATAAATAATTTTTGTAAGGGGTTTAAAATTATAGTTTTTAGTAAAATAATTTTTTGATTTTAATAAATCTTTTACAACATATCCAATATGATCAATTTTAAATTTCATTTAATATATCTCTAAAGTATCACCCATAGTAAAAAACCAATCTTTGCTATTTAGTTTTTTTTTAAACTTTTTTCCTTCTTTTAAAAATTTACATATCATTGGTCTTTTATTTTTAATTTTATATTTAGCATTAATTAATTTATTTTTAGCGATTTGGTCTCCTTGAAGCCATAACGTAATCTCGCTACATTTTGCTTTATAAAAATATTCTTCCGAAAACTTAATTATATCACTAAATACATTTTCTTTTTTGTCGTAAAAACAATCAATAATATGACCTCTCTTGATTTTATTCTCTTTATAAATTTTAAGGACTACATAAGCACATATTTTATTTTTGTTATTTTTAAATAAAAAAAAATCATAACTATAATCTGGTCTTTGTAAGTATCTCCATTTTAAAAAATTTATATTTCTGTTTAAACAAATCTTTCTTTGTTTTTTTACATTATTTAAAAAACTATCAAAAGCTTTTGAAAAATTATTTGCCTTCTCAACTGTAAAACTATTAGTTCTGTTAATAATTAATTTATTATCTAATTTTTTGTGAAATAAATTTTGCATTGAAATATCTTCGTAAGAAAAAAATTGTTTGTGTATTTGGTAAGCTTTTTCATTGGGATAGCCATATATAAAACTAATTCTATTGAGAGCCGCATCATTAAATAATTTATCTGCTACAAATTTTATTAACCCTTTGTTTTGATAGTCTGGATGAACAATCATAGCAATTGAACATCCGCCTAGCACAGTTTTTTTATCTAAAATATATTCCAGTGGAATTACAGAAAAAGTAGCAACAATTTTTTTTTCTTTTTCAGCTACCCAAACTAATGAACGACCAAATGGATTTTTCCCTTTATATTTCCAATACCAATTTTTTAGATTTCTTCTATTCCAAGGATGTTCTTCAACAAGTCTATCAAGTTTAAGAATTTGAATTTCATCTTTATTTTTATATTTTCTTATCTTCATAATAAACTAATATAATATATTATTTTTTTACAAGTGATTTAATTTTATTTAGATTTTTAATTTTATAGTTGTAATTTACTGGTTTTTTTTCTTTATAATTTCTATCAACAAAAATTGTTTTTACCCCAACTTTTATTCCAGCATCTATATCTGATTTTCTGTCCCCGACAAAATAACTTTTTTTAAAATTTATATTCCATTTATTTTTTGCTTCTAATAGCATTCCGGGATTAGGTTTGCGTCTATAATTTTTATTATTATTACTAAAACAAACAAATATGTCATCTAACTTAAAATAATTTTTTAATTTTAAATTGAACTTATTTACTTGACTTTTCTTTATAATTTTTTTTTTTACATCTGGTTGATTAGTTATAATTATAAGAATATATTTAAGTGATTTTAGATATTTTATAATAGGCAAAAACTTAAAATTAATTTTAAACTGATTTTCCTTTGTCGGGGCGTAGGGTTTACCATTTTTAACTATAGCTTTATTTAAAATACCATCTCTATCTAGAAAAAAAGCTTTAGCCATGTTTAATTAAATTTTTCAAAAATAATTTTGTTTTTTTTTGAAATACTTTTAAATTTTAAATTTTTAAAAATATTTATTGATTTAACATTATCCTTTTTTACTTCAGCATAAAATCTGAGTTTTTTTGACTTATTTTTTTTTAATACCAGTTTTAACATGTGTGAACCTAAACCTTTTTTTCTAAAATCTCTGTCTATTGAGTAGTCGATTTTTGCAGTTTTATGTGAAATATTTAATCTAGTTTGACCTAAGTAAACTTTATTTGTCTTAAAAATATATAGTAAATTTTTTTTTGGATATCTTAATTGTTTATAAAACCACTTTTTGTGATCTTGAAGTAGAATTTTCTTTTGATTAAAGGAACTTGCTCTCACGTCTTTATCATTAGCCCAATTATAATAACTATAGACATCACTTTTGCTCGCCTTTTTTAGACTAGTCTCTGCAGTTGTAGATGGCATTAATATTTCTGCAACTCTACTAGCTCCATATCCATCAACAAAAATGTCACTATCTTGTGACTGATTTTTTATTTTTATAAAATTATTTTTAATATGTAGAATTTGTTGTTTAAATTTATGTTTATTAAAATTGGTTTCTTTTCCAGCGTAAATAATCATCTTTTTTTTTTTTAAATTATCTATTGTAAACTTTTGATTTTTTGAAACTTGAAAAACAAGAGAGGGTATCGAAAAACAAATTCTTTCCCATGAAGATATACCACCTGCTCCAATAGAAAGGTCGGTATTATAATAAATTTTTGCTAATGATTTTAAATTTTTATGAAAAGTTATATTTTTATAATTTTTAAATTTTTTTTTTAATTTAAAAGAATACTGGTAACTATTTCCTAAAATAACTATTACATTAAAATTATATTTTTTTGCAGCTAAAAGTTCTAGCACTCTTTCAGTTAAATTCTCTTTATCTGAGCCACCGAAGCTAATAAGAATATTTTTTAATTTGTTTCTTTTTTTAGCTTTTTTCTTTAACAGTAGGGAATAATTTTTGTCTAAAAGAGCATACTTGGGTCCAACTAAGTAATTTTCTTTATATTTTTTTTGTATTTTTATATTTGATTGAATATCTAAGATGTTTTGATTCAAGTATAAGTTACAATAATGTTTTTTGGAAATATCATCGCAAATAACTAATGTTTTATAAAAAAAACCTGAAATAATTTTTTCCCATTTATAATTGATAGAATAATCATCTATAATTAAAAAACTATCTTTTTTATGTTTAAATATTGTCTTAGCCTTTTTTAATATATCTTTATCATCTTTGAAGTTTATTATTTTAAATTCGTTTCTTAATTTTTTTACTATTGAAGTAGATGTCTTAGTCAATAGGAAATATATTTGATTTTTACCCTTTAATACTCTCGCAAGGTTCAAGCATCTTTGTAAATGACCGCTACCTATGTTTTGATTTGCATTTGTTTTGAAAAAAAATTTCATCAATAAAATTAAACTAAAAAAGTCTTTCAGCTAATTTCCAATCATCAATGTCATCGATGTCAGTTGCTTGCCATTTTTTTAAGACTATAGCAAGGGAGTTTTTAACAAGAATATTTTTTTCTTTTTTCCATGTATTAATTTTAGCTAAGTAAAATTGTCCCAAATCTTGATAGAAATTTTTTTCTAAATCTTGCGTTTTAAGATGGATATTATTAGAAAATTTTTTTGCGATAAATTTATCGTTTAATATCAAATATCTTCTTGATTGTGGATCAATTTTTTTTACTACAAATACAAATTTGTTAGTATTTCCCAATATCTTAAAACTTTTTTTAATTAAATTTGGTCTTGCAAAAATTGATGTAGCATAGAAACATGCCAAATTTTTAATATTTGAATATTTCTTTTCCAAATATTTAATTGAGTGATCAATAACTTCTTTTGTACCTGAATTATCTCCTGAGATATAACTAGGTCTTAAAAAAGGAGTTTCTATGCCCATTTTATTTACTAATTTTGCTATTTTCTTGTCATCGGTGGAGACAATGATTTTTGAAAATTTTTTTGAGTTGATTATATTCTGAATAGACCAATAAATAATTGGTCTATTTTTAAATAACTTAATATTTTTTCTTTTAATTCTTTTACTGCCTGATCTGGCGAGTATTATAGCTACATTCATTTTTATTTAACAAAATTTTTGATCAACCTTATTACTTTTGCGATTTCTTTTTTTTTTAGACTATAATAAATCGGTATGGATACTTGTTTCTTATAAAAATTTTCTGAAGCTGGATATTCCTTTAAGTTAAATTTTTTTTTATAAAACGAATGTCTATAAATTGGCAAATAATGACTTTGCAATAAAACTTTTTCTTTTTTCATATATTCAAAAAAAGATTTTTTATTTGAATTTATTTTTTCGAAATCAATTTGTATTGGATATAAATGGTATGAATGAGAATTATATTTCGAAACTGGAGGAATTATTATATTGTTAATTTTTTTAAATGCTTTGTCATAAAAATTTGCAATTTCTTTTCTTTTTTTTACAAAAATATTAATTTTTTTTAATTGTGAAATACCTATTGCAGACTGGAAATCTGTAAGTCTATAATTAAATCCTAAATTTTCCATATCATAAAAAGATTTTTTTTTATTATTTTTAAAATAATTTAATCCATGAGTTCTAAGATTTTTTATACGATCAATTATTTTCAAGTTTTTACTTAAAACAGATCCTCCTTCTCCAGTTGTAATATTTTTTACAGCATGATAACTATGAGTAACGATGTCGGCGTATTTAGCTGCATAATCAAATGAATTTTTATATTTACTACCTATAGCGTGGCAATTATCATTTATAACGGAGAAATTATACTTTTTTGATAAATATTTAATATTTTCCCAGTCACAAGGGTTTCCAGCATAGTCAACCGCAATTAAGCTTTTAACTTTTTTTCCCTTTTTTTGCATTAATTTAAGTTTTTTTTCTAAGATATTTAAGTCTATATTTAATGTTCTAGGATCAATGTCAACTAATCCTAACTTGGCACCGGAGTACAAAACTGTATTTGCAGTTGCTACAAAAGTTATAGGGACCGTAAGAACAATATCTCTAGAATTCCAGTTTAGAGCTTTTCCACTTAAGTGTAGAGCAGCTGTACCACTAGACACAACCGCAGCATGAGCAGAGAATTTTTTTTTTAATTTTTTTTCAAAAAGTGAAACATTAGGCCCTTGTGTTATATAGTCAGACTTTAATGATTTAATCGCTTCTCTAATATCCTGATTATCGATAAAGTGTTTACCATATGAAATCATTTGATTGTTTTAGAAATTAAATTTTGTAATTCATTTATTGATAAGTAATGATTGTTATTTAAGCTGTTATAGCAAAAACTTTTTTTAACTTTTTTTCCTTTATTTTTTTTTATAAATTTTTTAAATTCATTAAGTTTTTTTGCTGAAATAAAATCACTATTTGGCATTATTATATAATAAGATTTAAATTCGTATGTATTAAGGGCGTCTGAAGTTGTGATCATTTCTTCATGTATTTTTTCTCCAGGTCTAATACCGGTAATTAGAATTTTTTTGTTACTATTAATTGCTTTTGTAAGATCTACAATCTTAAATGATGGAATTTTTGGAACT
Source organism: uncultured Pelagibacteraceae bacterium (assembly GCA_902538525.1). Taxonomy (GTDB): domain Bacteria; phylum Pseudomonadota; class Alphaproteobacteria; order Pelagibacterales; family Pelagibacteraceae; genus Pelagibacter. Next base: position 13,620 of record CACBFA010000010.1, read on the forward strand.
AAAATTTCACCACCAATCATAGATTTAAGTGTCTTTAATACTAGTTCTACTCCTTGCTCTAAAGTAATTATAAATCTTGTCATCTCTTTATCAGTAACAGTAAAAAATTTTTTACTAGATTGACTTAAAAAAAGAGGTAGTACAGACCCTCTGCTATTCATTACATTTCCATATCTTACAACTGAAAAGTTAATATTTTTGTCACCTGAAACATTATTGGCTGCAACAAATAATTTATCTGCTGTAAGTTTAGTTGCGCCATATAAATTTATTGGGGCGGCGGCTTTGTCAGTGCTTAGAGCTACTACTTTTGATACATTTGATTCTATTGCAGCGTCAATTATATTTTGAGATCCAAGAATGTTTGTCTTAACGAACTCAACTGGATTATATTCAGCAATAGGCACATGTTTTAAAGCTGCAGCGTGTATAACATAATCAACATTACTCATTGCTGTCTTAAGTCTCGCTAAATCTCTAATATCTCCTACAAAAAATCTCATAATTTTTAAAAACTTACTATGGATAGAATTTTTCATTTCATATTGCTTTAATTCGTCTCTACTAAAAATTATTATTTTTTTTGGTTTATATTTTGTTAAAAGAGTGTTTGTCATTGCTGATCCAAAAGAGCCAGTTCCACCAGTAATAAATATTGTTTTACCATTTATTAAATTTTTCATGAATTCATATCTTCCTTCCTAAAATAAATCCCTCAGCAGCTTTATAACCAACAGTTGCACCTCTCCAATTCGCTAGTGACTTAATTCCCTTCACAGATCTAGGATGTGGCCATTCATTTAATTCTTCTTTATAAGCTTTTATTGCTAAAATTTTTTTATTTAAATATTTACTTATATCTTCAAACCAGTTTGGAGCAAAATTTTTAGTATTTCTACTTATTTGCCACTCTGTACTGGAGGGGACTTCAAAAAATAAGATTTCTTTTACTTTATTTTTCTTTTGTGGTCTGCAAATTGTTATAACGGCTTGGTTAGTAATTTGATGATCAATATTTAGATCATTGTCGAAATGAGTGTATATTTTTTCGGGTTTGATTTTATTTATAATTTTTTCTAAAGACTTGATTATTTTTAAAAGTGGGTGTTTATCTAATTGATTATCTGAGAAATTCAAAAAGTATGGAATATTTGCTCCCACAATTTTTGCCGCTTTAATTGCTGCATTTCTTCTTTTATTAATATTTTTTTTTAAACTTTTTTTTTTTAAATTTCTGGCAGATACACCATTTGTTAAAAATATTACATCGACATTATCTCCATTTGCAAAATGTTTAGCAATTGTCCCTCCACAACCAAGAATTTCATCATCAGGATGAGCTGCTACAACAAGTATTTTTTTCATTTGTAAATTTCATTCATCATTTTTTTTATACCCTCTTTAAATGATACTTGCGGTTTCCACTTTAATTCTCTTTTTATTTTTCTAACATTGGCTTTTGACTTTTTTGTTTCACCGCGTCTAATTGGAACAAAATTAATTTTTCCTCCTATCAATTTTGCTAAAGTGATTATTTTTTGTGGACTTCCAGTTCCAACATTATAAATATTGCAATTTTTTTTTGTAATTGAAGCTAAGTAAAATGCATTTGCAACATCAGTAACATAGACAAAATCTCTTTCTTGTTTACCATCACCAACAACCGTCAAGGGCTTATTTTTAATTTTTTGATTAAAGAAAACACCAAAAACTGATCCATAATCCTCATTTGTTCTAACTCTCGTTCCATATGCATTAAATATCCTTATAACATTGACTGGAATATTATAAACTTTTCCCCAGTGTAACACAGCATTTTCTCCTAAATATTTGCTTAATGCATAAGGGTGCTCTGTGCTTATTTTAGTTTTCTCGTCTATTTCTGAATTATTCAGACCATAACAAGACGCGGATCCAGCATAAACGAATTTTTTTACTTTTGCTTTTCTTGATGCTTCTAATACTTTCACAGTTCCTTGTATGTTAACATTCATATATTTAGAAGGTTTCTCTATTGATGGTAAAATAGCACTTATTCCAGCAAAATGATAAACATAATCTACATTTTTAAAAAGATTATATTTATTATTATTTATTTTGCAGATGTCTAATTTCACAAATTTAAAATTTTTATTTTTTATGTGGTGTTTAATATTTTTTTTGTTACCACCAATAAAATTGTCAATTACGGTTACATGGAAATTTTTTTTAATTAGTAAGTCAACCATATGACTGCCTATAAATCCAGCACCACCAGTAACAATTGCTCTTTTTAACTTCATTTAATTGTTATTATAAATTGTAGCCTGCTGATTTAGCATCATTATAGAAATCTTTTACTGTTTCTATTGAATATTGATTTAAATTTTTACCAATTAAATCAAGTTTCTTTAGCATGCTATGTGGAACTGTTATAATTTGACATCCCATATCTTCAGCTTGAAATATATTTTGGGTTTCTCTTGTGCTAGCCCATAAAATTTCACTTAGTGGTTTTTTTTTCGCATAATTTACTGAAGAGATTATTGTTTCCTTTGGGTTTACACCAGTATCAGCAATTCTTCCTGCAAAAACAGATAATATTGCTGGAGTTTCATTATGTAAAACTTCAACTACTTCCTTAATTTGTTCAAGAGTAAATATTGCAGTAATATTGCATATAATTCCTTTTTGTGAAAGTTTGTGAATTAATTCTTTAGTACTTATATTTTTTGTATTTGTTATTGGGATTTTTACATTTACATTTTTACCCCAAGTTGCAATTTTTTCAGCTTGTTTTTCCATTTCATCTAATTCATCGGAAAAAACTTCAAAAGAAACTGGTTTATCTTTAATTTGGTTTAATAGATCTTTGGCAAATGACTCATAATTTTGTATCTTTGCCTTTTTCATTAAAGAGGGATTTGTTGTAAAACCTTTAATAAATTCTTTTTTATTCAAATTTATTATGTCTTCGAAATTAGCTCCATCTGCGAAAATTTTAATTTTTAAAGAATTTAATATTTTCATATTTCAATTTTCACCATTTCATTTTATTTGATTGAAGAGTTGGGTGTGTAACTAAACAATGCCAGACTACTGATTGAAAAGATTCAGAATATGGTGTAACCAATTTATTGTCTATATTAGGTATAATTATTATTGTATCACTATTTTTAGCAGCATATCCACCATCTCTTCCAACAATTCCTAATATTTTGCATTTTTTTTTTTTAGCCAATTTAATAGCTTCAATTAAATTAACACTTATTTTTTTTTTTAAATTTCCACCGCCAACGGAAAAAATAAATAAAATATCCTTGGAATTTAGCTTGCTTATTTCAAGCCATTTTTTAAATGAGCTATTCCAACCATCATCATTTATTCGTGCAGTTAATTCTGAAACATTATCTGTTGGTGTATAACTTTCAATATTACAAATTTTTCTAAAATCATTAACAGCATGAGAACAATTACCAGCACTACCTCCAACACCGATAAAAAAAATTCTACCTTTGTTTTTTTTGACCTTTTTTAGGTGCGAGATAGCTTTTTCAATTTGAGAAAGATCGATTTTATCAATTAATTTTGGGATTAATTTAAAATATTTGTTTACATGACTACTTATCATAGATATTTTTAATTATACAGTAATTTTGGCTTTTTCAAATGAAATAATACTTTTTAAGTAATTATTACTTGGTATTTAAGTTTAATTTTCTATTACTCAATTTCAATAAATTTTTGATCATCTAACATATTTTTAAATTTTCCATTTTTTTCTATCAATTCTTTATAATTTCCTTGTTCTAAAATTTTCCCAGAATCTATCACGAAAATTTTATCTGCTTTAATAATCGTTGATAATCTATGAGCAATTACAATTATAGTTTTTATTCTATAAATACTGTCTAAGGATTTTTGTATTTTTTTTTCTGACTGAGTATCTAAAGAACTTGTTGCTTCATCTAAAATTATTATATCTGGATCTTTTACTAGTGCTCTAGCCAAAGAAATTCTCTGTAATTGGCCTCCAGATAATTTTAAACCTCTTTCGCCAACAATGGTATTATATTTTTCAGGGAGCTTTTCAATGAATTCACTTGAGTATGTTTCTAAGCATATCCTCTTCAAAGTGTTTTCTGAAGCATTATTGTTAGACCATTTAATGTTATTTTCTATGGTATCATTGAATAGAGCTGCACCTTGAGGCACATATCCAGTTTTTGCTCTAATTGTATTGATGTCGTACTTAGATTGTTTAATGTTATCAAACAATATTTCCCCTTTTTGAAGGGTATTTAATCCTAAAATTAAATCAATTATAGTGGTTTTTCCACCCCCCGATTTTCCAACTAGAGCTATAAATTCACCACTTTTAATTTTAAAAGACAGATTATCAATTGTTTTTTGTTCTTTATTGTACGAAAATGATACATTTTTAAACACAAGAGAGTCTTTAAGAGAATTAAATTTAATATTACCGTTCGGTTTTATAATTTCTTTTGTTTTGTTTTGTATCGAATTAATTTGTTCAAAACTTGTATACGAAGCATCAAAAGAATTTTTTGAAGTTATCATTTCTGACATTACAGGAATTATTTTGTAGTACGCCGCAAATAATACTGCCAAACTTGATATTGGAATCAAATATACTTGTCCCAAATAATAGATTAAAATTATACCTAAAATTCCAAAAGGAATATACAAGTTTGAAAGTAAAAGCGCAAAAGTTTGCGATTTGACACTTGCATCTATATGTTCTGAGAAATTTTTCAACATAATTTTTAAAGAATATGCCTGTTTTGCAAAACTGATAATTATTTTTGCTAGACCAAAATTCTCTTGAAGTGTTGATAGATATTCATTTGATGTTTGGGTACTCAATTTGCCTAAATTTCTTGAAAATTTACCCATTAAAAAAAATGGTAAACCAATTATTAAAATAAAAACGAAAGTTACTAAAGTAATTTCCCATGAAATAAAAAGGGGAACAAATAAAAAAATTATAAATTTTGTTGAAGATGAAATTAATCTTCCAGTTGCAGCTAGACTATCGCCTAACCTGTCTATTTCTCTAGTAAATGAATTTAATAACTTTCCTTGTTTTTCTGAACTAATATATTCCCATCCTGCTTTAAAAATAGAATTATAAGTATTAGATATTGTTTTTAAGATGACACTATACTTCATCTTAATCATTAGTCTTCCTGTAAAAACATCAAATAGCGATTTAGCCAATATAACTAAAAAATATATTAGAAATAAATACCAAATATCAAATTTAATTCCAAAATTGTTAAAAATATCAGTTACAACTTTTGTTATTTGACTTTCCTGATTATTATTGATTATTGTATCTACGATTGGCGCAATTATCAATAGAGATGCTGTTTCTATTAATCCTGATATAAGTAATATCAAGTAGCTAAGTAATACCAATGAAAAATTATTTTTGGTAATAAATTTTATGTAACTATAAAATTTCATTTTTGCTATTCTAAAATATATGGATTTTTAGATAAAAACTTACTACAAATTTTTACAGGAATGTCCTCATATCTTTTGAAATTTGTATTGCTATAGTAAATATCCCAAAATTTTTTTTGCTGTTCATAATCAGTTATATTTTTGTCTTCGTTATTAAAATCACTTAATAATTCTTTAGAAATATCGTAAATTTCTTCTTTTGTATTCTCAATTAAATCTACACCAACTTTTTTAAAAGTATCAGTTCTACTTGCTCTAAAAAGATCATATTTAAATAAATCTTTAAGTGATAATTTTCTTTTATTTTTCGTGTCAAATAAATGCTTGAAAATAAATGAATAATTATTCTTAAAACTAGCGGTGTCTCCATCTTGATGGAAAACATAAATTAAAGATAATGAAAAATTTATTAAGTATCTAGGTTTTCCAAATATTAAAGGAATGTCAGCTACACCAGAGTCGCTACCTAAATATGCAGAACAATTAGAAAGAAGATAAACATCATTAAAATCAGACCTTTCAGAATTAAAAGAATAGTCAGTAAAACTGGAGTTTTTATAATCCATTTTTTCTTTTTGCATACTTCCTACCCGAAAAACATGGTATCCTTCATTATTGAATAATTCTGCAGCTTTTGAAAAGTTATTTACATCAAAATCTCTATAAGAGTGGTAACTAAAATAGTCACTTTTTGTGAGATTGGTATTAATATTCAGTTTGAATTTCTCTAGATAAAGTGAGTCTCTATTATGTATACAGATCCATTTTTTATCCTTTGGTATGTTTAATTTTTCAAAAAAACTTTCACCTTTAGTTTTGTCTTCAAAACTAAAAGCCAAATTAATAATTTTCCCATATCTAGAATAAATGGCATCATTATATTTAAGGTCTGTTTCAAACGAAAACAAACTTTTACCAAAAGTATATTTCTTATAGCTGTACATCAAAAGTTTAGAAAAAATACTTTCATTAAAGAAGAATGAATTTTTAAATTTTTTAATCTTTTTTTTAAACAAATTAAGAAGAAAATAATTAGAGATATAATTTTCGTGGAAGATAAAATAGTATTCTTTATCGCCTTTTCTAATAGTTTGAAAATGAATTAGTCTATCTAACATCCTTACAAAACCTCCTATTCTGGAGCTTTGAATAAATACGATTCTAACTATAATGAATGGCTTTATGATTAATAAAAAAACTCTTATTATTAAGAAAAATAAACTAAAAAATTCATAAAATATAATTTTTGTGAAAGAATTAATTTTTCTAAAGAAATCAAAATTTACCTTATTTGACATAAAAACTTTGCAAATTTTTTTTGCTTGTTTGGTAACTGACTAAAATGTTTTTTCTTTATTTTAATTTTTCTTGTTTTTGGAATCATGTAGTTATTTTTTTTTATATAAACTATATAGAGCATAATTCTTAATTTATTTGGTTTTTTTGCTTTATGTAAAAAATTATCAGGATCAAAAAATAGGATATCTTGACTTTGAACTTTTGGAATTATAATTTTTTTTTTTAAGTACGCAGGGAGTTCAGATTTTTTTGAATACTGATATTTATAATAATCTTTATTTTTTATTTTATTTCTTCTTAAACCAATTATATTAAATTCAATTTTCTCTTTATTTTTCAAATGAAAAGGGACTAAAACTTTTACTAATTTATTTTCTTTTTTTGTAATTTTGTTTCGACCATCAGTGTGAAATAAATTAAAATCAATATTCGGTAAGTTATTCTTAAAATGACATCTAATAGCAACGTATCCAAGATATGGCTCTGATTTAAGAAATTTTTTGGCAGTATCCAGCAATTTTTCTTCAAATACTATTTTTTGAATTTCAGGAAAATTTATTAATGGATCTTTAAATTCAACAGAGTTAGTATATTTACTGTAAGTTTTATAACCAGATTTTAATATATTTTTTTTTAGTTTCTGCTTAATTTCTCCCGTGGGTTGCTTGTATTGATTACCAACATAAGATTTATGATATTTTTTAGGTAACCAGTAAAGATTATTATTTTTTATATTATTTTGTTTAATTGCAGCAACGTTAGAAGGTGTTTTAATAAATCTAGGCTTGTTCAAAAATTTTGGCACCTTTTTTTTTATTTGATCTATAAAAGATTTGGATAAAAAATTTTTAATAACTGCTATTCCATTATTTTCTAAACTTTTAATAAAATTTTTTGGAGTTATCTCTTTAAAATACATTTTTATTAATTACCAAGCAGAATATCCGCCATCTATTATAATTGATTGACCTGTAAAATAAGAATTATCGTTTTGAAGTAGAAAATCTACTGCATTAACTAAGTCTTTTAGTTTACCTATACGACCCAAAGGAATATTCGAATTAATAGATTTTAAATATTCTTTATTCTCAGTTTTGCCTTTTCTTGGAAAAAAACCAGGGATTAAGGTATTAACAGTTATATTAAATTGTGCTTCCCTTGAAGCCAAATGCTTAGAATATTGACTAAGAGCACCCTTGCTAGAGGAAATCATAGGTGAAGGTCCGTTATTTAAATTTAGATAAGTTTTAAATTTTGGTGCTCTAAAACCCCAAATCGATCCAATGTTTATAATTTTTCCAAATTTTTTTTTTCTCATTAAATGTAAAATTTTTTCAGTTAATAACATTGTACTGCCAAAAGTACCCCAAAATTCCTCATTTATTGTCTCAACGTTGTATTTCAAAAATTTACCTCTTTTGCCATCACAAACGTTATTAACTAAAATATCTATATTTTTAAATTTTTTCAAAATTTCGTTAATTTTTGTATTAAGTTCATTTGGATTGTTAAAATCAACTTTATACCAGAATAGATTTTTTTTTATATTTTTAGGTAACCCTTTTTCATACGAGTCAAATTTCTTTTTATCTCTTGATAAAACAATAACTTTATTTTTTTTTAGCAAAAGGCTACCAGTAAATATGCTCCCGATTCTGCCAACTCCACCTGTTACCAATGCTACAGATTTTCTTTTTTCAATTTTATTATCTTGATAATTTTGAAGCAATTTATAGCTTAAGAATTTTTCCATAATTAAAAAATTAATCCTTTAAACTTGAGCTTATTTCATCTTGAGTAATTGATGGCAACATATCGTGAATAGGTGATCCAGATTTTACTTTAGGAATTATTTGTTGATTTTGTTCTAGTTGCACATCGCAGACTATGGGTCCCTTATGTTTTAATACGTAGTCAATTTTTTCAGACAAATCATTATGATTATTTATTTCGGTTGCTTTAATACCATAGGCAATGGATACCTTTTTAAAATCTGGCATACTCAAACCACTATTTAAATCACATCCAACGTATTTACCTTTCATCCAAGTATTTATTGTTTGTTTAATCATTCCATAGCCATTATTATTAATCACAAATATCTTTATAGGTAAATTATGAAATTTAATATTTTCCAGTTCCTGAATATTCATCTGCATTGAGCCATCACCAATTATTGAGATAATTTGTGAGTTGTTTGAACCCATGGAAGCTCCAATGGCTGCAGCTACTGAGTAACCCATTGGAGAATGATTTAAAGAAGTAAAAATTTTTTGTTTTTTTTTAGGATCAAAAGCTTGATAGGTCCAGACTAAGTTTGCACTTGCATCTGGAATTATAATCTCATTTGAAGAAGTAAGTTCAGAAAGTTTTTTAAAAAATACGTATGGATTTACTTTATTTGCCTGTCTATAATATTCATCTTTTACAATTGGATAATTTTTCTTAAGTCTCACAATTTTCTCAAGCCATATTTTATTTTTTTTCCAAGAAATTTTTTTTTCAAGTTTGTCCATGATTAATTTCAAATCACAATTAATTTTTAAATCTAATTTTAAACCGCTTTCCCCTTTTAATTCAGCGTTATCAATGTCAACTTGTACTTTTTTTGCTCTCGGAGCAAATAATGCTGCATTTCCTCCAATAAGGGGTGCACTCATTCTTGAACCTAAAACAACAATTAGATCTGATGATTGTATTGAAAAATTTCCATATCTTGTGGCGTATACACCGAATGATCCAACATTTTTTGGGTCGTTAGCATTGAATGCATCTACCATTGCCCATGTAGGTGCATAAGGGATATTGGTTTTTTTTAATATCTGTTTAGTTTTTGATATTGTTTTTGATATTCTAACTCCTTGACCTATAACAAATATAGGTTTTCTTGATTTTTTAATCATTTTTGTCAATCTTTTAATTTTGTCTCTAATTTTTAAGTTTGGTATGCTATGTTTCTTAAAAAAAAACTTTTTCTGCTCAGATAACTTTGCGTCCATCCTCTGAATATCATCAGGTAAATCAATTAAGCATGGACCTGGTCTACCGCTTGTGGCTATATGAATACATTTGTCTATCTCATATGAAATATTTTTTACATCAGAAATTCTAACTGCATATTTTGTAAATGAAGAAACAATATCTTTTACTTCCATTTCTTGAAAACCAAGTTGTCTTAGGTTTTTATTTTTTTTTAAAGCTTTTGTTACTGGAGCTCCTGTAAAATATAATGATGGTATTGAGTCGTAATAAGAACATGCTAAACCTTGTAAAGAATTTATAGCACCTGGGCCACTTGTAACCACAACCACTCCAAGTTTGCCTGAAACTCTGTAATATGCATCAGCAGCTAAAGAAGCTCCTTGTTCATTTTGAGATGGGACTATGGTTATTTTTTTTTTTTTACTCAAACTATCCATTAAATGAATAACGAAACCCCCTTGGCCACTAAAAACATGATTAGTAATTTTTTCCAGTTTATTTGCTATTAAATCTGAGACTTTCATTTATTTATTAGAGTAAAATTGTTGAATTTTACTTACCATATAATTTAATTGTTTTCTACTTAAGTATTGATGAACAGGAAGTGTGAGCAACTCTTTGGCTTGCTTTTCTGCTATAGGAAAATCTTTTGTTTTATAACCTAATTTCTTAGATGGATTTTGAAGATGTAGAGGTTTGGGATAATGTATTTTTACTTCAATATTATTTTTAATTAAAAATTTTTTAAGTTGATCACGTTTTTTAAATTGTGCCATATAAAGTGCAAAAGTTTCTTTGTATCCCTTTTTTCTGTTTGGAATTTTAACTCCAGTAATATTTTTTAAACCATCGTCTAGTATTTTCGCATTTCTATTTCTTTGAATAATTATTTGATTTATTTTTTTTAATTCAATGTTGGCAACGACTGCTTGCAAAGGCTGCAATCTATTATTTGTTCCCCATATAGCTATATTATCTCTGTTAATCATGCCATGGTTCCTATATTTTCTTAGCCAACTTGCCAAATTATTATTATCAGTAACTACCATTCCGCCATCACCCATCACATTTAAGGATTTTAAAGGATGCATGCTGAATGCATTTACTTCTCCAAAAGTACCTGGATATTTATTTCCAATTTTTGCCCCTATGCCCATACACGCATCTTCTATAATTTTTAAATTATTTTTTTTTGCAATTTTGACTATATCGTTGATATCTGGAGATGCTCCGCCCCAATGAACTGGTAAAATTGCCTTCGTTTTTTTTGTAATTGCTTTTTCAATCTGTTTTACATTAATTTGAAATCTATCATCACAATCGACAAAGACTGGTTTCGCACCACATTCCACTATGGCTCCAGTGGTTGCATAAAATGAATTACAAACTGTTATTACTTCATCTCCTTCTTTTATATTTAGCGCTTTTAAAGATAATATTAGAGCATCAGTTCCGTTATTTGTTGATATACAATGTTTAATACCAATATATTTTGCAAAATTTTTTTCAAATTCTTCAACATATTTACCCAATGTAAATTCTGTAGATTTAATTAATTTTTTCCATTCTGAAAAATATGGACCTACTTTTGAAAATTGAAATGGTAAATAGTTGAAGGGGACTTTCATTGTTTTTGACTAACTCTTAAAAAATTGATTTATCTTTTTACAAACAAAAATTATTTCATTTTTTTTAAGATATTGATGGTGAGGTAAAGCTAAAACTTTTTTGGCTAATTTATTTGCAACAGGGAATTTTTTTTTATCAACATTCAAAAATTTCGAAGCCTTATGTGCATAGAGTGGATTTTTATAATACACGAGAGTTTGAATATTAAATTTTTGAAGATATTTTTGAAGTGATTCTCTTTTTTCGGATAATACAATAAACATAACATTTGAATTTATTTTAAACTTATTTTCACCAATAATTTTTATTTTTTTAGTTTTTATATATTTTTTGTACAAGTCTATATTTGACTGTCTTTTTGAAATAACTTTATTTAATTTACTTAATCTAAATTTCAGAACTTCTGCATTCAAACTATCTAACCTGGAATTAACTCCAAAAATTTCCACATTATCTCTACTTTTCAGACCGTGATTTCTTAAAAGTTTTATTTTTTTATATAAAAATTTTTTATCTGTTATTATAAAGCCACCATCACCAAGACCATTTAAATTTTTTAAAGGGTGAGTTGAAAAAGCTGCTATATCACTAAATCTTCCTGCATGTTTTTTTTTGTAATATGATCCCATTCCTTGTGCTGCATCTTCAATTATTTTTAAGTTATATTGCTTTGCAATTTTTACTACTCTATCCATATCGCACATTCTCCCAGTCCAATGCACTGGCATAATTGCTTTTGTTTTTTTTGTTATAGCTTTTTCAATTAAATCTGTATTTAAATTTAAATCATCATTTACATCGACCAAGACAGGTTTTGCTCCAACATGAATTATTGAACTTATAGATGCAATAAAAGAAATTGGTGACGTTATTACTTCGTCTCCCTTTTTAATTCCTAGGGCCCACAAAGACATCATTAATGCATCAGTGCCAGAGTTCAATCCCAAACAAAATTTAGAACCTGTAAATTTACAAATTGAATTCTCAAAATTTTTTAACTCCTCAGTTAAAACTAAATTACCTTTTTTCAATACTTTTTTAATTCTGCTTAACAGCTCTAATTTTTCATCTTCAAACCTTTTTTTTAAATCTATTACTTCGATCTTCATCTTTTATTATCTTTTAACATTTATTTTAAAAAATTATTCAATACTTCGTCAAATGATTTGAATTTAAAATTTGGGTAAATCTTACTAAGTGCTGATTTCTTAAAAGCTCTATAACCGTTATGTGGCATTGGACCATTCCTTTTTTTATAAATAATCTTGTTTTTTAAACCAAAAAAATTTGTCAATTTTTTTGATATTTCATTAAAAGATATGACTTTTCCAGTAACAATATTATATTTTCCAACTTTTCTAGAAATTATTAATTTTGAAATAGCTTCACTTACATCATCTATCCATACATGGTCTCGTAACTCTTCCCCTCTTCCAAATAATTCAATCGGCTTTTTTTTTTTAATTAATTTAATGAAACGGTTTGGACCATAACCATTATGTGGATCACCTTCTCCATAAACAAGAGTTGGTCGGACAATACATAAATTTTTGTTACATACATTTTCTAGCATAATTTCTCTTATCAAATGCATTGTGCCGTGAAGAGAATTTGGAATTGTTAAACTGTTTTCATCTATTTTTTTATTTTTATCAGAGTATACAGCATCTGAGCTTAAGTATAATAAGAAACTTGGTAATTTTTTTTTTATAACCTCACATACATTTTTTGCCATTAACAAATTATTTAATAGCATGTTCTCATTTTTCACAGGTGCTTCTGCTGCTGCAAAAAAAATTGCATCACCTTTTTTGATAATATTTAGAAGTTTTTGTATCGAGCTATGTTTTTTTAAATCAATTTTTTTTCTTGGAATTTTTAAAATCGTAATATTAGTCTCATTTAGTTTTTTTTCCACATTTCCAGAAATGAATCCTCCTGAGCCCAATATGATTAGTCTATTATTTTGTATCATAATGAAATTAACCTTATTTTAGATTTTACAATTTAAATTAAACCTAAGATTTTCAAAATTATTTCTTGTCTAATTTTATCAGACCATAAGGTCTTTTATTTTATTAATCTTACTTACTATTTCAGAAATTTTCAGAGGTAAATTGCCTTTTTTTTCACATTTACATGAAGCTACTAAAATACCGATTATTGAAGCCATTATCAAAGATTTCTCCTTAAACAATGCAGCTGAGGAATATGCCAATAGTGCATCCCCAGCACCGTTAGCATCTTTTAAATTGTCTACAAATGGGTCAAGAGTAATATAATCTGGTCTATTTTTCCCTAAAGCAATTAAACCTCTTTCACCTATTTTTAAGATGAGATTTTTTGATTTAGAAACCTTGATTAATTTATCAGCTAATGCTCTTATTGTTAAATCTTGCTCAAACAAAGAATACCTAGCTTCTTGTTCCGTTGGAGTTATCAAATCAAATTTCTTAAAATCTAGAATATTACCCCACCTACTTGCAACTTGGCTATCAGCAACTTTAAATGCTTTATTATTAATTGATTTTATAATTTCTTTACAAGACTGATTATTAAAAATTCCGTGTCTATAATCAGATACAACTACTATGTCGTAATTATTTTTTTTTAAATTTTTTTTAATTTTATCTAAACTTGTATTATTTATTGGATGGTTACTTACATTATTTACTTTTAATAAATTATGATTTTTTGAAATAAAAATATTTTTCTCAGTTGTGGGTCTATCAGTTTCATAAATCGGATTTAAATTAACGTTATATTTCTTAAGAAATTTTTTTGCTAATTTACCTAAGCGATCATTATTCAATACCGTCGTTAAAGTTACTTTATTTGAAAATGAGGCAAAATGTGCCGCAACTATTCCTGCACCACCCAAATATGATCTGGAACTTTTTTTTATCAAACTTAAAGTTGGTGTCTTATGTAAACCTGCAACTGCCTCACACTCATTTTGGGTGTCTATTATTAAGTCTCCAACAACATGTATTCTAATATTTTTGAACTTTCTAATTACATCAATTACTTTCTCAAAAGTATATTTATTAACATCCATTAAATTTTTTAATTTGTCATATTTTAGACTTATCTCATTTTCATTTATAATTTTAGTTGATGAAAAAACGACATCTCCCGGCGTAAAAAGCATTTTACCACCAATTTTTTTTAACGTTTGTTTTTCTTTTTCTGTATGTGTGTTTGGATTATTAAAATATTCGTTTCCTTTGGCAAAATAATCTGGCTTTATCTTCTTTATAATATTATATGGATATTTAAATTTATCTATTATTACATAATCAACTAATTCTAATACAGATAGATTATTTGCCCTTATTTTTTCTGGAACTAAAGGTCTATAAATACCTTTTTTTATAAATTTATCCGGGGTAATTGACACAACCAATATATCAGCTTTACTTTTACAAAATGAAAGATGACGTATATGACCTGGATGTACTAAATCGAAAACTCCATGGCAATGTATGATTTTTTTATTTAATTTAATTTTCTTAAAAAATTTACCCGCCTCATCAAAATCAATAATTTTTTCTTTATAATTCATAATTATTTCAAAAGAATTGAATTTTTTAAAGTGTAGTAACTTTCGTAGTTAACTTTTTTAATACTTTCGTATTTCATATAATTGATTTTTCTTATTATATCTATTAAAGAATGCATTTCATTTTCAAAACTTAAATCATTTTTAAATTTTTTTGTGTCTATTTTTGGTTTTCCGCTTGGGAAAGTTCTTTTTTCAATGGTAACAGATTGTTTCCCCCACTTGGGTAAAGAATACACTTTTAAAGATCCCTTTTTTCCATAAATTTCTAAAGAAAATATGTTTTTCCAATTACAAAAGCCATGATGTAAATTTATTAAGATATTTTTAATTTTTAAAATGGCGAAGCCATTATCAAAGTGAGTCTCATTAAATTCATTTTTTTGATTACAAGAGCTTATAACTTTTATATCTTTAGAATTAAATAACCACATTAGTAAATTTATAGAATGAGAAGCCATATCAAATATACTTCCAACATTGTTAGTATTGGATTTTGCAGTTCCATTAGCATAGCTTATTTTACAATAATATATTTTGCCAATAGAATTAATTTGCAAATTTTTTCTTATAAAAACTAAACC
>CACBFA010000011.1 GCA_902538525.1 uncultured Pelagibacteraceae bacterium
AAGAGTATGGAACTGGTTCTTCAAGAGATTGGGCGGCCAAAGGAACTAAACTTTTAGGTATAAAAGCTGTTTTTGCAGAAAGTTTTGAGAGAATTCATAGATCAAATCTTATTGGAATGGGTATACTACCATTACAGTTTAAAGATGGAATAAATAGAACTAATCTAAAATTAGATGGCTCAGAACTATTTTCTATTATTGACTTAGAAAAAGGTATAGATCCTAGAGATGAAGTTGATGTTGAAATCAAATATGTCTCTGGTGACATCAAGAGAATTAAAATGTTAAGTAGAATAGATACTAAGAACGAATTAGAGTATTACAAAAATGGTGGAATTTTACAATATGTACTTAGGAACATGATTTAATGGATGAAGATATTGAAATAATAAATACTCAAACACGTAATGAAAAAATTAAAAACTTTTTCATAAATAATAAAAATTCTTTAATTTCGATATTAGTAATAATTATTTTGGCTTTAATTGGCTACTTTTCTTTTGAAGAATATCAATCTAGCAAAAGAGAAAAATTAGCTGATAAGTACGACTTAGCTGTAATAAGATATGAAGCTGATAATAAATATAATGTGATCCCAGATCTTAAAGAGGTGATTAATGCTAAAGACAAAACATATTCTCCTCTAGCCTTTTATTTTTTGCTGGATAACGATTTGATCAATTCAAAAGAAGAAATTAATAATTATTTTGATATTTTAATTAATGATATTGGTTTGGATAAAAAGTTTAAAGAGTTAACCATTTTTAAAAAAGGCCTGTATAATTCTGACTTTTCGAGCGAAAATGAATTGTTAGCTATTTTTAATCCTTTAATTAAAGAAGATAGCATATGGAAACCACATAGCCTTTATATTATGGCGGAATATTATTTGTCAAAAAATCAAATGCAAAAATCAAAAGAATTTTTTGAGCAAATAGTTAGTCTTGAAAATAATAACTCTAAAATAAAAACCAAAGCTCAAAAAAGGCTAAGATCTAGTTTCAGTGAGTAGAATAATATTATATTTTGTCATTCTTCTTTTATTATCAAGCTGTGGTCAAAATGATAAATCTTTAGAAAATCCCAATGCTAAAATTTTATTTGAAGAAATTAAACCAATTCAACAACAACTAAATCCCAATATACAAATAAATCTATCTAAATTTGTTAAAGATAATAGTTTTATAAATAATTTTACAAATAATAATGGAAATATAAATTTTGAACCAACTTTTGAAAAAAAGAAGATATTTAAATTTTCAAAGATTGAGCAGTTTAATTCAATCGATACAGAAATTTTATTCATAAACAATAACGATTTTATTTATTTTGATAACAAAGGAACAATATTCAGAATTAATGAAAATTTTGAAACATTATGGAAAGTCAATCATTATACAAAGAAAGAAAGAAAACTTAATCCTATTTTATATTTTAATTACATAGATAACAGACTTTTGGTTATTGATACGTTATCTAATATTTTTTCAATAAATTTGGATAATGGAGATCTATTTTGGAAGAAAGATAGTCTTTCACCTTTCAACTCAAATGTTGCTATTAATGCAGGTAAACTAATTTCTATTGATTTTGATAATGTAATTAGATGCTTCTCGGCAATTGATGGAAATGAATTATGGAATTTTAAAACAGAAAATACATTTGTTAAATCACAAAAAAAATTATCTGTGATCACTAAGGATGATATTGTTTATTCACTTAATAGTTTGGGTGATTTAACAGCATTAAATGTTGATGATGGAAGTTTAGTTTGGCAAACACCAACACAAAGTAACGAAATAATTTTAAGTGCATTTAGTCTAAAAAATTCAGAAATGATTTTAGTTAATGAGACAATATTTTTTTCAAATAATAAAAATGAATTATTTTCAATTGACTCAAGAACTGGAATATTGAATTGGAAACAAACTTTAAATTCCAGCTTAAAACCCACAATTTCTGAAGATTATATTTTTAATATTTCAGAGGAAGGTTATTTATTTGTCATTGACAATAAGACCGGAAATATAATTAGGATCACAGATATTTTCTCAACTTTCAAAAAAAGAGAAAAAATAAAACCAGTAGGTTTTGTTATTGCTAAGAATAAAATATATTTATCTACAGATAATGGAAGAATTTTAATAATAAACCTTACTAATTCAGAAATAGAGAATGTAATTAAATTTAACAACGAAAAGATATCTAGACCATTTGTTAATAATGCTAATATTTTTTTAATTAAAAATAATGGAATTATAAGATCAAATTAATGTTATTAAAATTTTTAGAAAAAATTGGAAGAAAAAAGGTAGTTTTAGATAGGGGGCCGTCTCATCCAAAATATAATGAAGCTAAACCATGGATGAATAGATATTATTTATTATTTAGGAATAGACCAAAATGGTTTCCATTTAATATATTAATTCATGAAATGTTGGATGATGACCATGGGGATGGAGTTCATAATCATCTATTCCCTTATATTACAATAATTTTGAGAGGTGGTTATTGGGAAACTACTAAAAAAGGCAAGTTCTGGAGAAAACCTGGATATATTGGATTTAGATCAGCCAATGCATATCATAGAGTAGACCTTGAGCCAGGAACAAGACCAATGACAATTTTTATCTCTGGACCTTTTGGATTAAGAAAAGGACCAAGATCAGAATATGGTATCGATTTTAATTCAAAAAAGAATTAATGCAAAAAAGTTTTGTTAAAGAGTTTAAACTTTACTGCAAAAAGAAAAATTTAGATGTTAATTCGCATCAGATAAAACTCATAAAAATATTAGAAGAATATTATAAATTAAATTACAAATCATTTATCTCAAAAATTTTATCAAAAAAAAATTATAAAAAAGGCTTTTATCTTTATGGAGATGTTGGTGTTGGTAAAACCATGATATTGGATTTTTTTTTCAACCTAGTTGAGGGTAAAAAATTAAAACTTCACTTCAATGAGTTTATGCTTAACTTTCACGATTTTGTACACAAATACAAAGGTAAAAATGATGAAAATAAAATAAGTAAATTTGTTAAAAAATTAAAATCGAAAGCAAAATTAATATATTTTGACGAGTTTCAAGTTACAAATATAGTAGATGCAATGATACTTGGAAAATTATTTGATGAAATATTTAAAGAAGATTTAAAAATTATTGTAACCTCTAATATAAAAATCGAAAATTTGTATAAAGATGGGTTGCAAAGAGATCAATTCAAACCTTTTATAAAAATAATGCAAAATCAATCATTTGAATATCAATTAAATATAGATGATGATTATAGAAAGTCCAAAGGCAATAAAACTCAAAGATATTACTCACCTTTAAATCAAGAAAACAATTTTAAAATAAACAAATTATTTAGAGTGATGACTAAAGATAAGATTTTAAAAGAAAAGATTTTAAACATCAAAGGGAGAAAATTTATTTTAAAAAATTTTTATGATGGAATTGTTCGATTAACTTTTAAAGAAGTATGTGATAAAAATTTAGGACCAGAAGATTATATTAAAATAGTAAAAAATTGTTTTTTTATAGTTATGGAAAATGTGCCAGCATTTAATGATTTAAATTCAAATCAACAACAAAGATTTATTACTTTTTTAGATATCGTGTATGATCAAAATATACCTATGGCCATAAGTGCAGAACAAAATATTGATAAACTCACATCATCAAGATTATTGGAAAAACCATTCAGGCGTACCATTAGCCGATTATATGAATTAACATCTAAAAAGCATTTATGAGACAAGAATTTTTTAATCTTGAACTTAAAACAAATGGTCAAAAATTATATGAATTTACAGATCAAACGATAGACTGGATAAATAAAAATAATTTTAATAATGGTATTTTAAATTTAAGCATACAGCACACTAGTGCATCTTTAATTGTTCAAGAAAATGCTGATCCAGATGTTCAATCAGATTTAATTAATTATTTTGATAAAATTGCTCCAATGGATAATAAATTATATGTTCATACAATAGAAGGTAAGGACGATATGCCAGCTCATATAAAGTCAGCTTTAACTAACAATCAAATATCCCTCAGTATAAAAAACAAACAACTTTTGTTAGGAACTTGGCAAGGAATTTACCTTTTTGAACATAGGTTAGCTTCTACGAAAAGGCTTATTATTCATCATTTTATTGGAGATTAATTAATTTTTTAAAGTTTGAAATGCTTTTAGAGCTGCGTTTCTAGCTTCTTCATGCACGACTATTGGGGAAGGGTAATCAGAACCAATTTTAGTGTTTATAGCTTCTTGATATTTAGTTTCCATTTCCCATGGTTTATGAATAAATTTATTTGGAACTCTCTCTAATTCAGGTACCCATTTTTTTACATACAGACCTTGTTTATCAAATTTTTCACCCTGCAATATAGGATTAAAAATTCTAAAATAAGGGGCTGCATCTGCACCACAGCCAGCAACCCATTGCCATTGTGCAACATTGTTAGCTTCGTTAAAATCTAACAAACAATTTCTAAAATGTTTTTCACCCTCTTTCCAATTAATTCTTAAATGTTTTACAAGAAAAGAACCAACTACCATTCTAATTCTATTATGCATCCAACCTGTTTCATAAAGTTGTCTCATCCCAGCATCAACAATCGGGTATCCAGTCATACCAGTTTTCCAAGCTTTCAAATTTTTTGCATTTTTATCCCATGGAAATTTGTCAAATTCTTTTCTTAAATTACCTTTTAGCATTTCAGGGAAATAATTAATTAAACTATGTGAAAATTCTCTCCAGCCTAATTCATTTAGATACTTTTTAACACTAATATTTTTTGATTTATATTTATAACATTTGTCCCAAATATTACTTACGTGTATTTGTCCGTTTCTAATGAATGGCGAAAGTTTTGACGAACCATTTATAGCTGGATAATCTCTATCAACTCCATATTTCAACATTCTATTTTCAACAAACTCATTTAAATATTTTTCAGATTGTTTTTCTGTTGGGTCCCAATATTTTTCAAATTTTTTATACCAATTTTTCTTTGGCAAAATTTGATCTGGATTATTATTATTTTTGAATAATTTTATTTTGCTCTTAGCTCTTTTTACATTTAATGATTTGCTTGGGATACTATCTAAGTAAATTTGTTCTCCAACTCTCCAAAATGGACTATAAACTTTATAAGGGCTTCCATCATCTTTTGTAACATTTTTATATTCATTAAGAACATTTCCTTTAAAGCATTTTGAGAGTATTTTGTTTTTTTCAAAAATTTTAATGAGCTCATCATCTAACTTTAATTGAGATGGCTCATATATTTTATTCCAAAAAATAGAAATTTTCTGTTTGTCTTTGATTTTACTAAAAAAAGTTATCTCATCAGAAAATACTAACTCTAATTCAATATTATATTTAATTAATTCATCTTTAAAATTTATTAATGATTTACTTATCCACCATTTTTGTGCTTCTCTAACATCATCAAAATTTTTCTTGTTATAAATATACAATGCCGTGACAGTATCGTAATTATTTGTTGCATAAGATAACGCAGAATTATTTTTTATTCTAAAATCGTCTCTTATCCAAACAACAGCTTTTTTTGACATATAATTTACTTTCTGCCTTTAGATAGCAATTGTTTGTAAAGTTTTACATCTGCATTACCTTCGCATCCAATAACTAAAACATTAGATTTTTCGTTAAGATTTATTAATTTCTTTGTTTTAGGATTATTACAGAGACTAATAAGACTGATAATTCCTGGTGTAGCACATTCACCACCAACTATTGTTCTTTTACTAAGTTTCTTGTCTTTAAGCATTGCAACAGTTTTAGGAACTTTTGAGTCATTTACAGTGACACAACAATCACTAGCCTTTTTTAATACATGCCAAGGTATGAGAGACATTTCATTGCATGACATACCA
This sequence comes from uncultured Pelagibacteraceae bacterium, assembly GCA_902538525.1. Lineage (GTDB taxonomy): Bacteria > Pseudomonadota > Alphaproteobacteria > Pelagibacterales > Pelagibacteraceae > Pelagibacter. The sequence goes on from CACBFA010000011.1 coordinate 5,916, forward strand.
CCCATTATACTTTCTTTTTTTATTTTAATTTTTTTTAAACTTTTGCTTTTTATGCTTTGAAGTACACAATCAGCTCCATCTGGTTCAACTATTATTATTTTAGGAATTCTCTTGAAATATTTTGCAACTCCTGCAACTACACCTGCTGCCATGCCACCAACGCCAGCTTGAAGGAATATATGCGTAATATAATGCGTAGTTTGTTTTGAAATTTCTTTAATCATAATTGAATAACCAGCCATAGTTAACAAAGGAACATAACTATAATTCTTCGTAGATACATCCTGAACAATATTCCAATTATTCTTTTTTGATAATTTTTTACACTCTTTTAATGAATTTTCGTAATTACCTTTTACTCGAATTACATCGGCTCCAAATTTTTCTATTTCTTTTACTCTCTCTTCACTTACATATTGACTAACAAAAATTTTACATTGTAAACCCAATCTTTGAGCACCCCAAGCAACTGATCTACCATGATTTCCAGCTGTTGCAGATGATATTATTATATTTTTTTTCTTTTTAGATATTTTTTCTACGGCATATGCACCACCTAAAGCTTTAAATGATTTTAAATGAAATCTTTTCGACTCATCTTTGTAAAAAATATTATTAAGTTTTAAATTTTTGTTTAGTTTCTCTAATTTTAATAACGGTGTTTTTTTATAGTATTTCCACTTAGATATAGAATTAAAAGCATCAGTGATTATTTTTGACGAAATAATATTTAAAATATAATTTCGATTAAAACTATAATTTTCATTTGATAAAAATTTTGTATATTTCCATTTTCTATAACTATCAAAGCTTTTCACTTTAACAGTCTAGAGTATTCTGTCTTTCCCATTTTGTAATTGGTTTGGACTTATCAAATTTTTCGTTATCATTAAAATCTTTTAATTCCGAAGTCCTTAACTTGACATAACTTTTAATTACTTCTTTTCCAAATGCTTTATTCATTTCTTTATTATTTTCAATTTTATCAAGAGAATCTTTTAGTTCATTTGGTAATTTAGAAAGGTTTGGATATTTTTTATAATCCTCATACATATTACAAAAAAGAGGTTTGCCAGGATTAATTCTTTTACTTAATCCCTCTATTCCTGCAGCTAATACACTAGCTTGAAGTAAATAAGGATTTGCGGATCCATCCATAAGTCTTAATTCAAATCTTCCCGGATCAGGAACCCTTATCATATGTGTACGGTTATTTCCTGTATATGATATACTGCTCGGAGACCATGTGGCACCAGATTTTGTTGGTGCAGCATTTATTCGTCTGTAACTATTTATTGTTGGATTAAAAAAAGTAGATAAGGATGAAGCATGTTTCATGATACCTCCTAAAAAGTTATAAGCTGTCTTGCTTAGCCCAAGCTTATCATGTTTATCAAGAAAGATATTTTTCTTTCCTTTCCATAAAGAAATATGTGCATGACATCCATTACCAGTTAAATTTTCAAAAGGTTTTGGCATAAATGTTGCTCTCAAATCATGCTTTTCTGCAATAGTTTTAACCATAAATTTAAAAAAAGTATGTCTATCAGCAGTTTTTAGACAATCTGAATAATCCCAATTCATTTCAAATTGCCCGTTAGCATCTTCGTGGTCATTTTGATAAGGACCCCATCCCATTTCAATCATACAATCACATATTTCTTTTATAAGCTCATATCTTCTCATTAATGAAGACTGGTCATAACAAGGTTTAGGTTGAGTATCTCTGTTATCTGCAATTGCGTTCCCATCAGGAGAAATCAAAAAATACTCACACTCCACACCTGACTTCATGCTATATCCCAATTCAGATAATTTTTTTATTTGTTTTTTTAACATCACCCTTGGTGAAGCATCGACTGGTTTACCATTCATCCATAAATCTGAAGCCAACCAACCAACTTCTTTATTCCATGGTAGTTGAATTAAACTATCAGGATCAGGTATTGCAAACATATCAGAATCAGCTGGTGTCATATCTAGCCAGGCAGCAAATCCAGCAAATCCAGCACCATTTACTTGCATATCTTTTATTGCATGAGCAGGAACCAATTTTGATCTTAAGACACCAAATAAATCTACAAAACTTATCAAAAAATATTTAATTTTTTTTTGTTTTGAAATTTTAAATAAATTTTTTGCCATCTAATAAGTTAACACAATTATTTAAAAAATGATAAAAAGAAATCTTTGTAATAAATTAAATTTACACCGATAATAATTAATATCGCTATAATTACTCCATACTTTGCTTTTGGCCATGCAAGACGAGCCATTTTGCTAGGAGTTTTATTTTCATTTTGATTATTTTCTTCAGAATTTTGCATTAAAAAAAAAGAGGGCACAGTATTTCATGCGCCCTCTTAAAAGTTTTAACCGTCTGTTATATTGCTTTTCCAGTCGTTAGCACTTGGTTTTTTTCTGACAATTGCATTCATCTTACCATCTTCTTGTTTAGATGAAATAACATGCCAGCCAACCCAAATAAGAATTGCTATTATAACTAGCACTCCTTCCGAACCAACACCTGGATAGACAGATCCTTGTACCTCAGAGGCACTTAAATGATCTATCCAATTTGATACTGTTGCCATTTACATACCTCCTTTATCTACTGGCCGAGACTACAGCTTTTTCGTCTTCTTTAGCCTCTTCCATAATTGTATAGTCAAGTCCTGCAAGTTCTACTTCTCTTGGTATTCTTAATTTACCCATTCCGTGAAGAACTTTTGCAATTATATATCCAGGAAGCATACCTAGTACAAAAAACATTATTATTGCGCCGATAAACATTCCAAGAGGATTAATTGCTGCATAATTAGTTCCATCCCACATAGCTCCAACACTGTATCCAGATGAAGGATAACCATTTAAAACGAAACCACATATTACAAGACCAACAAATCCAGCATAACCATGAACAGCTACCGCTCCAACCGCATCGTCGATTTTATATTTTTTCTCGACCCAGTAATGCATTTTGTAAGCTATAACTACTCCGATCATACCGATTATCATTGATTGTATTGGATGATATAAATCATTACCTGCAGATGCACATATTATTCCCGCAAGTCCTGATGAATAAGTCCAGAAAGGATCTCCCTTCGAGACCACATACCCTGCTAACAACCCTCCAGATAACGACATTAAAAAGTTCATCGTTATTCCACTAAGTGTGGTGGGAGTTAGGTAGATGTTCGTTGCAGTAAAGAAAGTTACACCTTCCATACCATATTCAGGTCCAAGATCATAAATCGGAACATTACATGCAGCGTAAAAGCCCCAAAAACCTGTATAGATTAAGAATAATCCAACAGTCACTAACCAAGGATTTCTTGGTCCAATGTTTCTTGGTTCTCCGCTAGATGAAAATTTTCCAATTCTTGGTCCTAAAACAATTAGAACACCTAAGGCAAAACCTCCGGCAATTGCATGAATTACTCCAGAAGCATAAGCATCGTGATATCCTAATATTTTTAACATCCATCCATCAAAATGCCATCCCCATGAAGCATCTATTGTCCAGAAAACAGATCCAATTGCAATTGCAAGTATTCCAAATGCAAAAGTAGTTATCCTTTCAATAACCGCTCCAGATACAATTGAAGCTGCAGTCCATGAAAATAATAAAAAGGCTGCCCAGAAGACACCCATTATATGATCATTAAGATTTACAGCCATCAATGCATTTGTAGGGTTAGCAAGATCATTTCCACCAAATCCACCTCCAAGAACTAGACCGGTACTTTCGGTCATAATTGAAGGAGCTAATCCGGGTCCTGTTGGAAATGCCCAGTATATCCACCAACCAAAGAAAAACCATGTGACTGTTACCAGTGGTATCAGCATTGTATTTTTCATAAGAGTATGTTGGTGATGTTTGTAACGAGATGCCCCAACTTCATACATACAGAAACCCACGTGGATCAAAAACATAAGAACCACAGTTACCCAATAGTAAAATTCTGTAAATAAGGTTGTGAGAGCACCTAATTGATCAGTCATATTTCTCTCTCCTATTAATAGTTAATGGATTCTATGAAATTTTTTTTACGCTGACAATTTTATTTTATTTATAAAAAGTAGAAGTTAATAATTATTTTATCAACTTGAAATTGAAAATTAGAATTTTAAATAAGCTTTTTTAAGGTCAACCAGAGGATGATTCGGCGACATTTGAAACTTTACCAATAATTCTCTAGCAATCATATCTCTATCCTGCTGATTATTAGGTAATTTTATTTTACTTGGTATCGTTACCCAACCGTTAGCATTTCTATCGAATACAGCAGGTCTATTTTCTTCATATCCCATATGTACATCTTCTAACCAATTAAGATCATCCCAACCCATAGCTTCTATATATTTTTTTAAAAATGGAGTGAGTCGACTATAGTCAGGCAAAAGATTAACGTCATATCGATAGCCAATTGTTTGGCCAATCATTTTTTCTCTAGCAGTCTCTTTTTTCTTGCCTAATTGACCTTTGATCTCTTTTGATTTGACTTTTTTCTTACCTTTTTTCTTTGGCATATTTGCTATTAGATTTTATGGAAATCTTTAACTCCTACTGTATGATTTGTTCCTGCAAGAGGCACTTTAGCTAAAGCAGAAGCCTCCATTGTTAATGCAGCCATATCTTCTGGTTCTAGCGAGTGAATATTTGTTTTTCCACATGCTCTAGCCAACAATTGAGCCTCCAAGGTCATCGCATGCAAGTAATTATACACTCTTAATGCTGCATCATCAGGATTTAATCTTTTTCTTAATTTAGGATCTTGAGTAGCAACTCCTACCGGACATCTACCCGTGTGACAGTGATAGCAATGACCTGCGGGAACACCCATTTCTTTTTCAAAGTTAGATTCTGGTATTTCCTTATTGCAATTTAAAGCCACCATTGCACCTGTTCCGATTGCAATTGCGTCTGCACCAAGTGCTAAAGCTTTAGCCATATCTGCTCCATCTCTAACACCACCTGCATAAATTAAAGTTACTTTTCCAGTTTTACCTACATCATCCAAAGCTCTTCTTGCTTCTCTAATTCCAGCAATTCCTGGGATACCTGTGTTTGCAGCTGCAATGTGTGGCCCAGCACCTGTTGAACCCTCCATTCCATCAAGATAAATTGAATCTGGATCACATTTTGCTGCCATCCTTACATCATCATACACTTTAGCTGCTCCAAGTTTTAATTGAATTGGCACTTTGTTTTTTGTTAATTCTCTAAGCTCTTGAACTTTTAAAGCTAAATCATCTGGACCCAGCCAATCAGGATGTCTTGCTGGAGATCTTTGATCAATACCTGCAGGTAGTGATCTCATTTCTGCAACTTGGTCAGTAACTTTTTGACCCATCAAATGACCACCCATTCCAACTTTTTGTCCTTGTCCAATAAATACCTCAATTCCATCAGCTAGTTGTGCATGATGTGGGTTAAAACCGTATCTTGATTGTATGCACTGATAAAACCATTTTTCTGAATATCTTCTCTCATCTGGTATCATTCCACCTTCACCAGAACATGTTGCGCTACCAGCCATTGTAGCACCTCTAGCTAATGCAGTCTTTGCTTCATAAGATAAAGCACCAAAACTCATTCCCGTAATGTAAACTGGAATATCAAGCTCAATTGGATTTTCACATCTTGGACCAATAATAGTTTTGGTTTCACATTTTTCTCTGTAACCTTCAATAACAAATCTTGTTAATGTACCTGGCAAGAAAACTAGATCATCAAAAGTAGGTATCTTTTTCATCAAAGCCATTCCTCTCATTCTGTATCTTCCTAATTCGGCTTTGATATGAATGTCGTCCATAACTTCTGGAGTAAAAATAGCGTTGTGTCCCAACAAACTTTTGTTTCTTGAAGCTATTCCATTACCATTAGAATGTCCGTTTGATTTTCCATTACCATTTTTTTTCTTTGCCATTTAAATTGCTCCTTTTTTTTCTGTAGGTTCAAGAGCATCGTAATTCCAAAGTTTTTTTCCTGCTACAACTTTGGTCATCTTAGAAACATCGAAGTTTTCTCCGATCTCCGCAACCTTTAATTTTCTTTTAAGCCAGTCTTGATCTGAATCAGTTAATTCAGCTTCGACAGCATCACTACCAAATGATCCAATTTTTCCACCTACAAAAATTGTCCCATCATACATAGAATCTCCTAAATTTATTCCAACATCTCCAAGAATAATAATTCGCCCTCTCTGCATCATAAAACCTGTAAAAGCACCAGCATCTCCGCCAATAATTATTGTCCCACCTTTTTGATCAATTCCTGTTCTGGCACCTACGCTTCCTTTGCATATAAGATCTCCACCTCTAATTGCCGCACCAAAACAAGACCCTGCATTTTTTTCAATTACTACTTTTCCTGCCATCATATTTTCTGCACATGACCATCCCACTCTTCCATTAATTCTAACAATAGGACCATCCATTGATCCACACCCAAAGTAACCCAAACTACCTTCAAATATTAAATTTAATTTATTGAGAATTCCAACTCCCAAGCTATGTTTTCCCTGTGGGTTCTTTATTACAATAGTTCCGTATCCATCTTTCATTAATTCATCAATTTTTTTATTTGCTTCACGACAATCCATGTTCTTAACGTCAATCTCAGTTCTTTTATTAAAATCTACATCATATGTCCCAAAGTAATAAAAATTCTCTGCCTCATCTGGATTAAAAAATTTTTGTTGTGTTTTTCCAGTTAAGACTTCTGTATGAAGTCCCATTGATTGAGCTTTACTTTTTTTTTCTGATGTTTTTAAATTTGCCATACTTTAACTTCTCCATCAAAAGGATCATAAGTTTCAATTTCTTGTGGTAATATTGATCTTATTGCAATTTCCTCTGACCCCATTGCAACTAAATCATCTGACTCATACAATACTAGTGGTTTTGCAGCCATTGTATCTTTCGCCATTCCTAAGCTATCTTTTGTAGCAACAAAATAAGTAAATACCCCATCTAAACCGACGAGAGATTCTTTCATTCCCTCCTCTAATGTAGCTCCATTTCTCATTTTTTCTGCAAGATATACAGCGATTAATTCAGAGTCACATTCTGACATAAATCTCATGCCTTTGTTTTCCAATACTCTTCTATTATTCCAATAGTTTGTTAATTGTCCATTATGAACGACTGACACATCGCTAAAAGGATAACCCCAAAATGGGTGAGCAGATTTAATATCCACTCCCGACTCTGTTGCCATCCTAGCATGACCAATTGCATGTGTCCCGACAACTTTATCTAAATTATATCTGTTACAAACAACTTCAGCGTTTCCTAGATCTTTAATTACTTCTAGAGATTTTCCCATAGATAATATTTCTACACCTTCAACACTTTCTATTTTTTGAGAAAATTCCATTAAATCTTTGTCATACTGAATTTCATATCGTAATGAATAAGGAAGAATTCTATCTTCTTTTATTACTTTAGCGCCTAGCTCAGAAAGATAAGAATCAACAATTTTTTTTCTTTCGTCATAAACTGATACATCTTCTTTTACTGAAGAACTTCCCTCTGCAACATTTTCACCAACCTTAAATCGCATGATGAAATTTTGACCGTCAGTTTTTCCGTATAGAGCGTATCCAGTTGAATCTTCTCCTCTATGCTTTAATGCTTGAAGCATACCTTGAAGTTCAAAACCAACGTTTGAAGTATTTCCTCTATGAATTAATCCTGCAATCCCGCACATATAATTTCCTTATTAAATTATGGTAAACAATCCAGATAAGTATCAAGATCCCATTGTGTTGTTGCACCCAAGAATTTTTCCCACTCATCTCGTTTGTACCAATTAAATACTTTATACATTTCATCTGGCATTGATGATTTTATTACCTCATCTTCCGCCAATCTATCTAAAGCTTCACCTAAACTTAGTGGAAGTTTTTTAACATCTTTACCAGCTTTTTGAGCTTCATATATATTTCTAGACTCAGGTTTGGCTGGTTTCATTTTTTTAGATATTCCTTCATCACAAGCTTTAAGTAATGCTGCACCTAATAAATATGGATTATGCATAGAGTCAACTGATCTGTACTCAAATCTACCTGGAGCAGATACTCTTAGACCACATGTTCTATTTTGATAACCCCAGTCAGCATATACTGGTGCCCAAAAACCTTGATCCCATAATCTTCTATATGAGTTCACTGTCGAAGAACCAATTGCTGTTAAAGCTGGTAAGTGTTTCATTATCCCTGCAATTGATTGTAATCCAATCTTTCCAGGCAATTGCATATCCTTAGTATCTGGCATGAAAGTATTAGTTCCACCGGATACATAGCTAAAGACTTCTTCTACTCCTGGAAGTTTTTTGTTACCCAATTTGTTTACTGATACTTTTCCACCCTTCCACAAAGACATGTTGGTGTGACATCCACTTGCTGAAACTCCCATAAATGGTTTAGTCATAAAGCAAGCTATAAGATTATGTTCTCTTGCTACTTGAGCACAAATTTGTCTATACGTAGATAATCTATCAGCATTTCTTAAAACATTATCAAATGTCCAGTTAAGCTCTAATTGACCAGGAGCATCTTCATGGTCACCTTGGATCATATCAAGACCCATCGCTTTTGCGTATTCAATAACCTTCATAAACACAGGTCTTAATGATTCAAATTGATCAATATGATAACAGAAAGGTTTTGAGAAACCTTGTCCAGTTGGAGTTCCGTCAGGATTTTTTGTTAACCACATCATTTCAGGCTCTGTTCCAACTCTTAATTCTAATCCATGTTTCTTTTTGAACTCATTCATGAAAATTCTAAGATTACCTCTGCAGTCACTTGTTAAATGACCACCTGGATTTTTTCTTTCTTCTCTATTTCTAAAACAAGTAACAAAAACTCTTCCAACTCTCTTATCCCAAGGCAATTGAACAAAAGTTTCTGGATCAGGTATTCCTACCAATTCCATAGCTTCTGGACCATATCCAATATAATTATTATGACGATCTAAAAATAAATTTGCTGTTGCTCCATAAACCAATTGAAAACCTTTTTCTGCAGTTCTTTCCCAGTGGTCTGCTGGTATTCCTTTTCCAACAACTCTTCCGGTTACTGAAATAAATTGATAATAGATATAAGTAATTCCTAATTCGTTTATTTTTTCTCTAACCTTTTTGACTAGTTTAGCTCTACCTGGTTGGTTTACGTGTTTTTCAAGATCCGTCATTCTTCCCCCTTTGAATTTTCAGATCAAAAAGGTAACTGAAAAAAAAACGTTTGTCTACTTAGATAAATTAACTCCAAGGAAACGGACTGTTCGATGTCGGATGAAGTTTGCCTTTTTCATATCTATCGAACCTGAACGGTTTTAGTAATTCACTTTCTTGACCTAAAATTTCTTGTGCAACAAGGTGCCCAACACCTATCATTTTATAACCATGATTTGCATCTGCAATCATGTAAACATTTTCAAAAAATCTATCGAATATCGGGAATGAATCTGGAGTTAAACAACCCAATCCTCCTGATGGTCCCTTTCTATACAAATGAGATTTGCCAACAAAACGTTTTTGAATATGTGCAAGTGCTGAAGTCCACATATCAGAAAATTTATCAGTAGTTTGATATTCAGGAGAGTCAATTCCATATGGGTCAACATTAACTTCATCAAAATGTTTTTGAACAATGTAAGGTGATGTTCCACCTTGAACTCCCAATCCTTCAATATCAGGTTTATAATATATACCCCATAAGTCTTCTGTAATTATTTTACCATCTTTGTCAGAATAAAGTGGTGCATCTGTATCAACATGAATTACTGGAGGTGGTTTACCTTCATTAGTTTTTAAATAATCTGCATCTACACCCAATACACCTTCTTGTAAAAACCAGTACTTCCACATTTCAACTTCATGCATTTTTCCATTTTTAGCATCTTTTATGTTAGTAGTTTTTGGTAACTCCAACATATTCCAAAAATCTCTTACCCATGGTCCTGCTCCAATAACTACCTGATCACAATCAATTGTACCTTTATCTGTAACCACGCCAGTAATTGCATTACTGTTGCTCCCTCTTTTAAAACCTGTAACCTTTACTCCTTTATGAACGTTTACACCGTTTGAATTTGCTTTTTTCTCTAGTGCTTTAATTGAGTCCTTATTAAATGCATATCCACCTTTTTTTTCATGCAAGACTGATGTAATACCTTTTGCTTGCCAATCACTAAAAATTCCTTGCATATATTTTATGCAATCTTTTTCACCTTCTATAAATTCTGATTCATATCCAATAGCTTTTTGTTGTTCATAAATACTTGCAACATCTTTATGCATTACTTCCGGAGAAATTTGCATATAGCCAACAGCATTATATTTAAATGCTTCTGGATCACTTTCCCAAACACTAACTGAATGAGCCATTAATTCTCTCATTGCTGGTTGAAAATAATTATTTCTAACAACTCCACATGCAATTCCACTTGCACCTGCAGCAGTGTCTTTTTTTTCTAGGACAACTACATCGTTTGGATTTTTATATTTTTCGGAAAGTTTCCAAGCAGTACTTAACCCGTGAATTCCTCCACCAATTATTACAACTTTTGCTTTTGTCGGTAACGACATGTACGAACTTTAAATTTTTAGCAAAGGAAAGAATATAATAATTTTTATATATAATTTATATAAATTCTAAATATTTATTAGATTTTTAATTAAAAACTCAAATTTTTGAGAGTTTTCAAATATTCGTTAAATTCATTAACAAAATTCTGTGTGGGTAAAACGTACTTTTTTCTATGGTCATTTCCGGTTTTCTCGAGGTAAAAAAATTCTTTGTCACAAGCTTCTTTGATCATGAGTGCAGATTTGGGTCTAGAGGTTTTGAAAAGTCTAGTCTTAAGTTCTTCGACAGATAAGTTTTCATTTAATTTATAGGAATTCATCACAATCAACATCATGTGATAATGTGAAGGAGACTTTCTGAAAAAGTAATTACTGGATGTATGGGACAGTTTCATTTGATCTTCCCAAAATTCCAGTAAATCCTTTGATGATTTTGACATTAAGATTTTACACGTGTTTTTTGAGGATCGTAATGCGGGAAACCAACAATTTTAGCAGGTATTCTTTTTTGATGTCCATCAATTTTACCAACTTCAACGTTCATACCTATTTCTGAATGACCTACATCAATTCTGCACAAAGCAATATTTTTATTTAAAGTAGGAGATAGACATCCGCTTGTAACTACGCCAACTTGGGATCTTCCAATGTGAACGCAATCACCGTGATTAGCTTTTTCTTTGCCTACAAGTTCTAATCCAACTAATTTCTTTTGCGGATTTTCTTTTCTCTTTATTAATGCTTCTTTACCAATGAAATCTGCTGTTTTTGTTTTTAAAGGAACCGTAAATCCAACACCAGCTTCAAAAGGGTCAACTTGGCCGTCAAATTCATTACCAAATAATATTAGTCCAGCTTCAATTCTTAATAAATCTAATGCTCCAAAACCAGCAGGTATTATTCCTTCATCTTTGCCAGCTTCCATAAGCACATCCCAAACCGCTGGTGCATCTGAAGGGTGACACCATATTTCGTATCCTAACTCGCCTGTGTATCCAGTTCTAGAAACCATTAATGGAATTCCACTAAGTTCTTTTACTCTACAGATTGTAAACCTAAACCATTGTAATTCTGAAATAGAAGGTTGTGTTGGTGGAGTAAAAATAAACTTTTCTAAAATTTTTCTACTGTTTGGTCCTTGTAGAGAAATATTATTTATTTGATCAGTAGAGTTTTTAACTAAAACATTAAATTTTTTCTTTTTTGCTTGTTCTTTTAACCACTCACCTGCGTATTCATCACCGCATACCCATCTAAATCCATGATCACTCATTTTTAACAATGTTCCATCATCAAACATAGAACCATTTTCATAACACATCGAAGAATAAACAATTTGTCCAACTGACAATTTTTTAACATTTCTAGTTAAAGTATAGTCCATTAATTCTTCTGCATCCGGACCTAATATTTCAAATTTTCTTAAAGAAGATAAATCAATTAAAACTGCTTTTTCTCTACACGCTGTATATTCATTTATTACTCCGTGTTTAGTGTAATCATTGGGCAGCCAATATCCTCTAGCATCAACAAAGTTTCTTGTTAACTTAGAAGTTCTTTCATGAAATCCTGTATTTTTTGTTAGTTTTAATTCTGAGTCTGGTTTCATTCTAAATGCAAAAGATTTTGTAAATTCTCTTTTTTTTTCGTAAGTTCTAACAAAAATATCTGTAGGGTTCCATGAATTACATGGATCTATATCACTTGGACAGGCTGATGTTCCGCAGGTTAAATCTTTTAAAGCTCTTAATATTACATAATCTCCAGGTCTAGCAAATGACTCATCAGAAAGTACGGTATTTAAGCCTCCTGCTGAAGTATTAAAAAATAAATTTATAGCGTGCCATCCCTTTTGTCTATTAACCCCAAAATTTTCCATAGCACCACTTAAGTTATCTGAGCAATTTGGATGCCCAAAATAACCAGCATCTTCATAATACTTCGATGTACAAGCAAGATTAAAAGTGTCATGTCTACCAACGGTATCTCTTATTACTTCTACCAAAGGCTCATGGTCTGTATCATAAAATTTTGAATACAATCCTGGTCCTGGAAATGTATTTCCCATAAAGGTCCTTGTTGTTTGCCAATCTAAACCTTTTTCAATACCTTTACCTAATTTAGCTGTATCAAAAGCAACAAAATCTGAACATTGTCTACCAGTTGGACAAATTATTTGAATATAATCTCCTTCTTTAACTTCAAAAGAAATCGCTGATTGTTTTGCAATATTTTTTTCGTCTAGAGGATCAAAAATTGGATCTGGAATTATTCTATGTTCTTTATAGTCAACAATATTATTTCTTTTAATAAATAAAGTTAATTCTGTAGGAGGATTTTGTTCATGAACCAACA
>CACBFA010000012.1 GCA_902538525.1 uncultured Pelagibacteraceae bacterium
TTATCGAGTAATAGAAAATACTTTAATACAAGCTGGAGATATTGAATATGGAAATATATCTAATATAAATTATTCTAAAGTAGGAACTGGTAAGTCTGGTTTAGGAACAATTAAATCTGAGCTCAGTGATAATTTTTTATTTAATGCTGGCTCCGTGGCTTTTGCTAGGAAAGATCAATTCGACACAGAAGATAGTGAATTTTTTATTACTTTAATAGATATACCAATATATCAAGGTGAATATACTCCAATTGGAAGAGTAATTGCAGGGATGGACTCTTTAAAAAAAATTAAAGCGGGAAATAAATCAACTTATGTATTAAAACCTGATTATATTAAAAATATAAAGTTATTAGTTAACTAGAGGTTTTCCAGTAGATAATGTGTGTTTAATTCTATCTTGGGTTTTACTTGTCTCAATTAATTTCATGAAAGCATCTAACTCTAATTTGAACAACTGATCCTCTGTAAGAGTTTTTTCTATAGTTGTATCACCACCACTTAAAACATTTGCTAGCTCTGTTCCAACCATCATTCCGTGATCTAATATAATTTTATCGTTATACAGTTTTTCTAACATACCAACCATTTTGTCTTTTAAAGATTTGCCAGATAAATTAAATGTGCATTCTTTAGGAGGAGTAAATTCTTTATTCTGATCCAAAATTTTTCTTGCTTCATTTAATAGACTATTTCTGCTCATTATTTTTTTATTTTCAGGGATTAAGTACTTTAGAGGTTCAGCTTCTACTGGAGAAGTTGCAGTTTTTGCATAACCAATGATATCAAAAACTTTTAAAGGCGCAAAATCTGGATCATTTTTTGCCTCTTCTGTTTGAGACCATCTCCATAACATTTCTTTACATCCTCCTCCGGCTGGAACTAAACCAACCAATGTTTCAACTAATCCAACAACAATATTTGTATGCGAAGCAACAAAGTTACTTTGAACTAAAACTTCAAAACCCCCTCCAAGGGTAAGACCTGATGGTGCTGAAACTACTGGAAATTTTGAGTATTTTAAATGTTTGCATGTTTCTTGAAAATAACCGACAAATTTTTCTATTGATTTAAAGTCACCTTTATCTGCAAAATTCATAGTATATGTTAAATTAACACCAGCAGAAAACTGCATACTTTCATTAATAATTATCAATGGTTTGTCTGTGGCGTTTTTTAAAGAGTCCATTGAATCATAATCCAAAGCGTTTGCTTTAGTTGTAAATTCGACAATGTTAAATTCAGGAAATCTGTAAATTTCAGCAGAATTATTTTTATCAAGTTTAAGGGCTCTTGGTTTAATTTTTCCTAAAGTTTCAATTTCAGTATATTGTTGTCTCTCACCATAAAAATTTTCATCTTTAGATTTTGATAAATTTTCTAAAAATTTATTTCCTTCAAAATTATCAATTTTTTGAAAAAAATTATTTACTCCAATTTCTTTTAACATTTCAAAAGGCCCTCTAGACCAATTGAAGCCAAGTCTCATTGCTTCATCGATGTCGTTAAACTTATCTGTAATACCTGGAACTAACGAAGAAGAATATTTTATTATTTTAGAAATTACTGACCAAGCATAATCTCCATATTTATCTCCACGATTAATTAATTTTTTTAAATCAACTTTTTCAGATTTAATATCTATTTTTTTTGAGGGAGAATATTCTCCAGTTTCAAGATTGATGGCCTCTAAAATTTTCTTACCACCCTCCTTATTCATTCTATAAAATCCACCTTTTCCTTTTCTACCAGTATATCCAGTTTCTATTAATTTTTTTACAAGTGGCATTTCTCTTGCTACAGGTTGAAATGGATCGCTTTCAGGTAATTCTTTAATAAAACTTTTTAATACATCTGCCATTAAATCAATACCAATTAGGTCATACAATCCAAATACTCCAGTTTTAGGTATTCCCATTGGTCTACCAAAGACAGCGTCAGCCTCTTCTACACTGAGTTTCATTTTAAATGCTTCTGTCATTGCAATTTGCATTGCATAAACTCCAATTCTATTACCTAAAAACCCTGGAGTGTCATTACAGATAATTGCACCTTTACCTAAGTCTATTTCACAAAAGTCTTTTAAAAGTTTAACTTTATCTAAATCACTTTCATTACTTTTTACTATTTCCAGTAAATCCATGTATCTAACAGGATTAAAGAAGTGAGTTATGCAGAAATCCTTTTTGTCTTGATCAGATAATTTTTCTGATAGAACACTTATTGGAATAGATGAAGTATTAGATGAAACAACAGATTCTTTTTTTCTATGCTTAAAAATTTTTTCATAAATATTATGTTTTATATCTATTCTTTCTACAACAGCTTCTACAATCCAATCTGCATTCGAAACCACATCAAAGTTTTCTTCAATGTTTCCTACGTGGATATTATCTAATTTTGATTTATCTATTAATAAAGGAGGTCTAGATTTTCCTATTCTCTCTTTAGCCTTTTGACTAATTTCTGTAGTTAAATCCAACAAAGTGACAGGAACATTTGCGTTACACAAATGTGCAGCTATACCGCTCCCCATTGTTCCAGAACCAATTACAACTACATTATTTATTTTCATAAAGAAGGTTTCTTATATTAAATTGAGACTGAGTAGGAAATAAAATAAATGTCATAACTACTGCTGTAAACTTGCTAATTCTTCAATATTAATATGACATCTAATAGCGTTACCATTTTCACCTATTTGCCATGGTGGAACCTCTGAATTACAAATATCACCTATTTTCCTAGGGCATCTTCCTTGAAAAGAACAGCCTTTCTCGGGGGGTTTTTCCTCTACAATATCCTCAGCTACTAATTTTGGTTTTATATCTGGATCTGGTTCCAAAACAGCACCTAATAATACTTCAGTATAAGGATGTGATGGAAATTTGTAAACATTTTGAGAAGGACCAATTTCACATAACCTTCCTTGATATAAAACTGCAACTCTATCACTAATTGCTCTAACAACAGCCAGATCATGAGAAACAAATACATAGGTTGTTCCTAGATCTTCTTTTAATTGTTGTAATAAGTTTAAAACAGCTGCTTGTACCGAAACATCTAAAGCTGACGTAACCTCATCACACAAAATTATATCTGGCTTAGCAGCAAATGCTCTTGCAACTGCAACTCTTTGTTTCTCACCACCTGATAATTGCCTAGGATATCTTGACATATAAAATTCTCCTAACCTTACTTTTTTTAGTAGATCGATTATATTTTTTTTTAATTCTTCTCCTGATAAATTAAAATACAACTTTAGAGGTTGAGAAAGTATTTGCTCAACTGTATGGTTTGGATTTAATGACTCGTCTGGATTTTGAAATATAAGTTGTATTGCTCGCAGATCATTTGGATTTCTCATTTTTAAATCTGAAGATAAAATACGATCATTTTCAAATTTAATTTGACCATCTTTTGTTTTGAGTAAGCCAGCAATTGATTTTAAGATAGTAGATTTACCACTTCCAGACTCACCAACCAGGGCAATAGTCTCTCCTTTTTTTATATCTATATTTATATCTTTAACTGTTGGGTTTTGATCAGAAATTTTATTTAATAATTGATCAAAAAATTTCTGCTTTGCATAACTAATTGAAACATCCTTTAATTTTAAAACTTCATTTGCTTCACTATTATTTGATTTTTTTGTTATTGAAGTTTGTAAATTATTATTTTGGTTTATTAATTCTTTATAATTAAAACATCTGACATTGGTATCTAATTCTTTAATATGTTCCAGATCTGGTGAATTTTTTTTACAATTATCAGTTGCTAAGTTACATCTATCATAAAAACTGCAACCTTCATTTATGCTTCCAGGCTGAGGTTGGCTTCCTGGCATAGAAGCTGGAAGTCCAGCTAGTGAAAGTTTAGGTATCGATTTTAACAATCCATAAGTATATGGATGAATAGGTTCCTTTAATATTTTTCTTGCTGGTCCTTCTAAAACAATTTCTCCTGCATACATTACAACTATTCTATCACTAACTTGTGCTATGGCTCCAAGGTCATGACTAACATAGATCATAGATGTTCCAGTATCTTTTGCTATAAATCTTAATAGTTCTAAGACATGCGCTTGTGTTGTAACGTCTAATCCAGTAGTTGGCTCATCTAATAAAAGTAAATCTGGTTTGCCAGCCAATGCCATTGCAACAGCCACTCTTTGTTGCTGCCCTCCAGAAAGCTCGTGTGGATAACGAAAAGCCATAGTTTCTGGTGAAGGAAGTCTAACTTTATTTAGTAACTCTGAAATTTTTTTATCTCTCTCTGTTTTGTTTAGATCTGTATGTAATTTTAATGCTTCATCAATTTGGTATCCAATTTTTAAATTCGGTGTTAATGCTTGTCCTGCATTTTGAGGTATCATGGCTATTTTTCTACCTCTAATTTTTTCTAGCTGTCTACTGCTCATCTTCAATAAATCCTCAGATTTAAAGAGGCATTCACCCTTAAGAGGAAATAAGCCTTGTTTTATATAGCCCATCATAGCAAGTGCTAATGTGCTTTTTCCAGAACCCGACTCCCCTACAATCCCTACAGTTTCTCCTTTTTTTATATTAGTTGAAACATTTCTAAGTATTGAAATTTGTTTGCCCTTCTGACTGTTAAATCCAATTGATAAATTTTTAACACTTTCAATTATATCATTCATTTAAACAGGTGCCTTGGTTGAACGATCAATTCCTAAAGCTTTTGCAAATGCATCAGCAGTTAAATTTATTCCAATAATTAATGAACTTAATCCTACTATTGGAGCAATTACAGACCAGTATGCAAACGACATCAATCCTCTAGCATTGGATATCATCAAACCCCAATCAGGCGTTGGTGGACTTACACCAAAACCTAAAAATGACAATGAACTAAATCCTAATAACATCCAAGACCATCTCATTGCTCCTTCTACTAATATAGCATCTCTAACATTTGGAATAATTTCATTCCAAATAATAGACATGTTGCTATGACCTCTAGCTCTGGCTGAAACTATAAAGTCTTTAGCAATAACATCGTGAGTAGCAGCTCTAGCAACTCTTACTATTCCTTTACCATAAAAAAAACCTAGTGCAGGAATTAAAACCTCTGTTGATGTTCCTAAAAGAGAAACAATTAATAACATTGCAAGTATCCAAGGTATAGAAAGAAACGCATCAACAACTCTCATTACAACATCGTCAATTTTACCTCCAACTAAACCACAAAAAATTCCAAGTAAACCTCCCCACAAAAGAGCTATAAGTGATCCAAAGAAAGTTACCGTAAGAGCTGTTCGACCTCCAAGTATTGTTCTTGTAAAAACATCTCTACCCAAGCTATCTGTTCCAAACCAATGTTCAGCTGAAGGTGCAAGTAACATGGTATTTGGGCTAATAGCTTTATAATCGTATGGTACAATGTAAGGGCTTATTAATGCTAAGATTACATGAAATAATACAATTGTAAGTCCAATCAACCCAGAAGGCTTGGAGGCCATAGTTTTTAAAATTTCAAAAGCTTTTTCTAGCTTATTTTTTTGTTTATCTTCTGTAATTAAATTACTTTCCATTTTATTTTCTTATCTGTAAACTTTTTAATCTTGGATTAAGCATGAGTGTCATTAAATCTGCTATTAAATTTATTCCCACATAGATTGATGCCAATATTATTGCTAATGCTTGAACAACAGGTAAATCTCTATTTGATATAGACTCAATTACCAGTCTGCCTAAACCTGGATAATTAAAAACAACTTCTGTAACAACAACACCACCTAGCAACCAAGCAATTGTTAACGCCACAACATTTATTGCTGGTAATAATGCATTTGGCAATACATGTCTAAATACCATTTTCCAATATGGAACACCTTTTAAAATTGCCATTTGCACATAATCACTAGCCATTACTTGAATTACACTTGAACGTACCATTCTTGCCATGTGTGCGGTCATAATCATTGAAATTGCAACAACAGGTAAAATTATATTTGAGAGTAATTCATAAAAAGTTGCGTCCGATGGTATAATCACAATGCCTGGTAGCCAACCAAGCCAAATTGCAACAATTAAAATAAGTAAAGTAGCACTGATAAACTCAGGAATAGTCATTGAAAAAATTGTGATAGTTGAGATCATAATATCTGGAAGCTTATCTCTCCAAAGAGCAGTTATTATTCCTAATACGATTGCTAAAGGAATTCCTATAAGTATTGAAACAGAGGCTAAAACTAATGAGTTTTTAACTCTTGGACCTAGTACTTCATTAATTGGCATTTCTCCACTTAAAGAGTAACCAAAATCACCTCGTACAACATTTGATGCCCAGTCCAAGTATCTTTCATAAGCAGGAACATCTAGACCAAGTCTTTTTATGCAAGCATCAAGAGCTGCTCCATAAGCTTCTCTTTCTAGATATGTTGTGCATGCATCTCCAGGTAAAACTTCAACACCTACAAATGTAATTAATGATACTATAAATAAAGTGATGAGCCCTAGTCCAATTCTTTTTAAAATTAATAAAAGCATAAGATTAACTAGAACTTTTTAACAAAAATAATTTAAATAGAAATAAAATAAAGGCCGCTTATATGCGGCCTTTATCTAAATACTTTTAGTCAACTTTAACTTTGTGCCACTGTATAGAAAAGTGATCTACTGCATCAAGGTTTTTAACTTTTGATGAAGTAACTACAAGTCTAGATACGTGGTATGGGATCATTGTTCCACTTTGTTCCCATAAAGTCATTTGAGCATTTTGATATGCTTTCTTTCTTTTATTGAAATCCAACTCACTTCTAGCATCAGCTAAATTTTTATCAAAGTCAGCATTTTTGAAATAAGATTCATTCCATTTGGCTCCACTGTGATATGCTTCATGCAAGATTGTGTCTGCTGGTCTTTGGTTCCAACGAGTCATTGAAACTGGTTTTTTCATCCAGACTTCATTCCAATAACCTTTAGATGGTACCATCTCGATGTTAACTTTAATTCCAGCTTTAGCAACTTGTTGCTGAACAACTTCTGCGATCGTAGGCCAAGTTGGTTCTAAAGTTGCTGGATAAACAGTCAATTCAATTCCATTTGGATATCCCGCTTCTCTTAATAAATTTTTTGCTTTACTAATATTTTGAGGACAATCCATTTGTAAACGATATTGATCAGATGGCATTACAGGCGTATCACAAGATACAGTTGCTGCACCACCCATCACTAGATCTACAAGTTCTTGTCTATCAACTGCTAACCTAAAAGCTTTTCTCACTTTAGGATTATCAAACGGAGCAGTATCAGTTCTCATAACCACACCTCTCCAGTTTCCAGTTGGAATTACAGTTGTTGTAAATTTAGAATTACTATCAAATATCTTTTTTTGATTGAAAGGAACATATCTGTTCATATCAATTTGACCTGTTAAAAGAGCTTGAATTCTTGCTTGAGCATCTGGTATCGCAATGACATGAACTTCTGCAACTCCTGGTGCACCTTCCCAATAATCTGGGTTAGCTTTTAGAATTGTAGTTCCTTCTGGATCAAATTTATCAACCATAAATGGTCCAGTACCAACTCCAGTTTGACCTATAGTATCTCCTGATCCTTCAGGTATCATTCTTAATCTGTAGTCAGTTAACAATAATGGAAAGTCAGCAAATGAAGTTGATAACTTCATTTTAACTGTATGCTGATCAACTACCTCAATATCTTCAACTACATTTAAACTTTTTCTCACAGGAGATCCAATATCAGGATCTTTAGCTCTCATTAGAGAATATTTTACATCTGGAGCATCAAATGCTGATCCATCATGGAAATATATTCCTTTTCTTAAATTAAATGTCCATTCAGTTGCATCAGAATTAGCACTCCAATCTGTTGATAATGAAGGCGATGGCACACCGTTCATATCAGGTCTTACTAATCTATTTTGTGTTTTGATGACAACTTGAAATAAACGCCCTTTAGTTATGGCATCTAAGTTAGTATCTTTTCCAAATCCAAGATCATGTGATACTTTAAATACTCCACTTGATGCATTGGCAATAGAAAAAGATAATATCAGAGACATAAAAGTCACTGAAAAAACTTTAAGTATGTATTTCATAAGTTCCCTCTTTTTCTTTAGTTGTTTAAATAATCAAAAAGATAACAATTCCGGAACTAGATAACAACATGCAAAATGTAGTGATTCATCTACTAATTGAATAGATATTTTAATTAATATACACTTTTTCTAAATTTATAAATGCAAAACGAATTAAACAAAGTCAGATTTTCAGTAAAACCTTTAAAATCCAATGATAATAAAGTTGTTGAACTTGCACGAACTGTCGGAATACATCCTCTAGCGTATCAAGAACTTCCTTACGATCCAGAGTATTCTTTTTATGCTGGAAGATTAAACCCAGAAGTGCTTTCACATGCAACAGCTGATGAAATGTATTGGAAAGTAAGACAAGAAGTAATATTTCGTCATACTGGAGAACATCCGTATGAAATATCTGGTCCTGATGCAGAAAAACTTTTACAAAAAATTTTCACAAGAGATATCTCAAAAGTAAAAGTAGGAAGGTGCTCTTACCAATTCGCTTGTTACAACGATGGAGGCATGCTTACAGATGGAGTTTTACTAAAACTTGAAGAAAATAAATTCTGGTTTGTTCAAGCTGATGGCGATCTTTTTTCGTGGTATAAAGCGCACACTGATAATCTTAATGTAAAAATATCTGACCCTGACGTTTGGGTAAGTCAAATTCAAGGACCAAAATCTATGGATCTTTTAAAAGTTTTAAGTAAAGAAACTTTTCCTGAGAATTGGAAATATTTTGATTGGAAAGAAATAACTATACTAAATGAAAAGGTAATCATAAGTAGATCGGGTTTTAGTAATGAACTTGGTTGGGAAATTTATTTTAGAAAAAATAATAATACTGAAAAAGTTGGGGATTACATACTTGAGGAAGGAAAAAAAATGGGAATGATACTTACAGGGACCCCTGGTTTCAGATGTAAAAGAATAGAATCTGGATTATTATCAGCTGGGCAAGACTTTAACCATGAAACAAATCCATATGATGTCGGGTTAGGTAAGTACGTCGATTTAAAAAAAAATTATTTTGTTGGAAAATCAGCATTGATGACTGCTGATAAAGAAAAAAGATGTTGGGGAATACGAGTAGAAAATGGAACAGGTTTAAAAGGAACTTACATAAAATTTAATAATGAAGTAATTGGAAAAATTACATCAAGTACCTGGTCTCCTTTTCAAAAATGTGGTGTTGGAATAGTTTTAATGAATTCTACAAAACATAAACCAGGATTAATAGTGGATGTTAGTTGCAATGATAATAAAATTCATAAAGGTGAGATATGCGCCTTACCAATGTATGACTTTAAAAATGAAATTGTAAGAGGTTTAAAAATCGATATTCCAACAGGTCCTTCTCCGTGGTCAGGAATAAAAAAATAATAATAGCAATTGGTGGTGGTGGATTTACACATTCGTCTGATGAAGACTTGGATGAATATGTTATAAATCAAGTTAATAAAACAAAAATCAATATTGGTTTTCTACCTACAGCAAGCAATGATAATCAAGAAAAAACCGATCTTTTTTATAAAAGATTTAAATCAAAAAAGTTTGAATTATCTCATTTTAATCTCTGTTCAAGTGTGGAAGGTTTTAATGAATGGTTGTTAAACAAAGATATAATTTATGTGGGAGGTGGCAATACCTCTGAGATGATTAATATTTGGAAAAGACATAATCTTATCAAAGTCTTTAAAGATGCATATGAAAAAGGAATAATTCTGAGTGGAATAAGTGCAGGAGCTGTTTGTTGGTTTGATTGGATATTATCAGATTCAGTCAATAAAGAGTTGAGTCCATTAAAAGGAATAAATCTTTTAGATGGAAGTTGCACACCACATTCATCAGATAATAATCGACTTCTACAATTTATTTCAGAAATTAAAGATGGAAATTTGCCAGAAGGAATAGCTATTGATGATGGTGTAGCTGTGCTTTTTATTGACGGAGTTCCTTCAGAGGTTTATTCTTCAAGAATAAATCATGACGCTTATTATGTGACTAGACATGATAAGATAAGTTTAAAAACATATATAAAAAATTTAAATGGATAATATTAAAGCCAGTAACAAAATTTTTAGCATTGAAGATGCAAAAAAACTATCGAAGAAAAGATTACCAAAGCTAGTTTATGATTTTATTGACGGTGCGTCTGGAGATGAAAAGTTATCAGAAATTAATAGTTTTGCTTTAGATCAAATACGTCTTGAGCCAAGAGTTCTAAGAAATGTAGAGGAAAGAAAACTAAAAAAAAATATTCTTGGATTTAACTATGACTATCCTTTTGGTTTTGCCCCAATGGGTATGACAAATCTTTCATGGCCAGGTGCAGACTCAATGCTGGCAAAAGAGAGTGCAAGAAATAATATACCAACTTGTGTATCGATGGCTTCCACAACTACCTTAGAAAAAATGTATGAGCTTTCAGAAGGTCATTCATGGCTTCAACTTTATATTTTTCAGGATGAAGATTTTGTCATGGAATTGCTCGATAGAGCAGAAAAAACTGGTTATGAAGTTGCTATACTTACTGTTGATGTTCCAGTTTTATCTAGGAGAACTAGAGATGATAAAAATGGATTTTCATATCCATTTAAAATTGGACCTAAACAATTTTTTGATTTTGCAACTCATCCAGTTTGGTCAATATCTACATTACTTAATGGAATACCAAAGCCAATGAACTACGAAACTTCAAAAAGTGGAAAAGGTATTTTTAAAAGAAAAGAAAGTAGAGGAAAAACAGATTGGGAAACTTTAAAAAGAGTAAGAAATAAATGGAAAGGCAAATTAATTGTAAAAGGTGTGATGTCATCTGATGATGCAGTTAAAATTAAAGAAATGGGCGCTGATGCTATTCAAGTTTCAAATCATGGAGGTAGACAATTAGATAGTGCCTCAGCAGCAATAAATATTCTACCTTTTATTAGAGAGGCAGTAGGAAATAATTTTCCAATTATTTTTGATAGTGGAATAAGAAGTGGAAGCGATATTGTAAGATCATTAGCTTTAGGAGCAGATTTTTCAATGATTGGAAGACCTGTAATGTATGCGATGGGTGCTGACGGAGCTAGTGGGCTAAGAAGAATTATAGACATAATTAAAGAAGAAACTAGCACAACACTAGGTTTGGTTGGATTAAATGATATTAATGAAGTTTCTTCTGATATAATTGAACAGAAACTTTTTATGAATACAACATACTGATATGGAAAAAAAAATAAGAGGCGGAGCATTAATTGCAAGAGCATTAAAAGATAAAGGTATTAATAAAGTTTTTACTCTATCTGGTGGGTTTTGTAATCCCGCAATTGAAGGTTTCATGGAATGTCAAATTGATGTAGTTAACTGTCCTCATGAACAAATAGCTGGACACTTAGCAGACGGACACACAAGAATTACAAGAAAACCATCTGTATGTTTAGTTGGGCCAGAAGGTTTTGCAAATGCAGTACCATCCATGATGGAAGCATGGGGAGAAAGAACACCGATAATTTATATAACTGGATCAAGTAGTTTAAAAAGACAAGGTTCTGGTGGCTTTAAAGAAATTGATGATGTTTCAATAGCTGCTCCTCTTACAAAATATAGTGCAAGCATTACAGATGGAACAAGAATTAGAGAATTTGTTGATAAAGCTTACAGAATTGCAACGAATGGATATCCTGGAGCTGTTCATCTAAGTTTACCAGTAGATATAATGTTTTCTTCATTTGAAGAAAATGTTGGACTGGAAGAAAGACCATTTTCACATAAAGCAAAGCCAGTTGCTAAAGCATGGCCAGATCCAAATGCTCTATCAAAAATACTGGAGCTAACATGTAATGCAAAAAAACCTGTAATAATTGGAGGACATGGTGTTTGGTGGTCAAACTCAGAAAAAAATTTAGAGACTGCGGGTGAAAGTTTAAATATTCCAGTTTTTAATGTGCCATACCATCAAAAACTTTTGGGAGAAGAGGCAAATGCATATATGGGTTTAGCAGATATTCACCAATATCCACCCTCGGAATTTGCATTACAAAATTCAGACTTAGTTTTGATGATTGGTGCAAGATTAGATAACCAAATGAATTTTGGTAACCCTCCTTTCATTCCAAAAACAACAACTTTAGTTTGTATTAATGGTTCCCATGAAGAAATTGAGTTTAATAGAGCTGCTGATCATAACCTTTTATGTGATCCAGGAGTATTTTTAGATACTCTATGTAATTTAAAGAAAAATAATAAATGGAATTTAGGAAATAGTTGGTTTCAAGATAATAAAAATAGAAAAAAAGATTGGGTGGATAAATCTTTAAATGATTTAAAAATTGAAGCGGATAAAGCCAAAAAAAATGGTGGAAAAATTCATCCGCTACAATTAGCGTTAGATGTTCAAGACGCAATGGATGAGAAAGATTGGCTTGTAATTGATGGAGGAAATACTCATTTCTGGTCGGAGATCGCAATAAATTTAGCTGGAGCTCAAGGAAAAAAATTGGGTGGAATTTTACATCCTGGTACATTTAGTATGCTGGGTGTTGGTGTATCATTTGCATTATCTGCAAAAAATAATAATCCTAAATCGAATGTGATTTTAATTAGTGGAGATGGTGCCTTTTTATCTGGAGGAATGTCTATAGAAACTGCATTTTTTGAAAAGAAACCAATCGTTGTTGTTATTGACAATAATGGTGGCTTAGCATCAATTGGTCAACAACAAGAAAGGCTATTTGAAAGCGGAAAAAGAGTTGCAACAGATTTTAGAGATATACCTTTCCACAGTATATTTGAAGGTTTTGGGGGTCATGGAGAATTAGTAACGAAAAGAGAAGAATTGGGTCCAGCATTAAAAAGAGCTATTGCGAGCGGTAAAACTGCTTGTGTAAATGTAAAAGCTAAACCAGTATTAAGTCCAATTGTTGCTGCTGTGGCCAGCAAGAGAGAGAAATCTTCAATAGAGTAAAATGGCAAAATTTAGCTCACATTTATTGAATGGTTCTGATGGAACTCATGCAAGTAACGTCAAAGTAAAGATTTATCAAATACAATCCTCAAAATTAAAAAAGCTTTTTTTGAATACAAAGACTGATGGAAATGGTAGGATTAATCAGCATTTCAATCTTAGCAAAAAAGATTGTAAATGCGATTATGAAATGATTTGTGATATTAAAAGATACTTTAAAAAGAAAAAAATTGTGGGTGAAATAGTCGTAAAATTTAAAATGACTGATAATAAAAAAAATTATCACTTGCCAATAATAATTTCTCCTAACAGCTATACAGTTTGGTGGTCAAAATAATATATGGCTTCGTTGATACAAAGCAAAATTAGCACAAAACTAAATATGTCTAGGAGAATAAGAAGAACTCCTTACACCAAGAGAGTTGAAGAATGTGGTGTAACTGATTTTACTGTTGTAAATCATATGCTCTTACCAAAAAGATTTCAGAAATCTGTTGAGGATGATTATTGGCATTTAAATGAGCATGTTCAGCTATGGGATGTTTCTTGTCAAAGACAAGTTCAGATATCAGGTCCAGACGCTAGTTTATTAGTACAAAAAATGACGCCAAGATCTTTAAAAAATATGGAGACTGGAAAATGTTTTTATATTCCTATGATAGATGAAAATGCTGGAATGATAAATGATCCGGTGTTGTTAAAGTTAGATGATGATATGTTTTGGATTTCAATAGCAGATTCTGATGTATTGCTTTGGGCAAAAGGTATTGCAGTTGGTTTAAATCTAAATGTGAGCATAACAGAACCAGATGTATATCCTCTTGCAGTACAAGGTCCAAAGTCTGAAGATTTGATGGCATCAATATTCGGAGAAGATATTAGAAAATTAAAATTTTTTAATTTTAGAATATTTGATTTTTTAGGAACTAAACAAGTTATTGCAAGATCAGGATATAGCAAACAAGATGGATTTGAGATTTATTTTAAATGCTTTGAAAATTACTTCGACAAAAATGAAATGGGAGAAAAAATTTGGGATATAATATGGAAAGCGGGGAAAGAATTTAACATTGCTCCAGGATGCCCAAATTTAATTGACAGAATAGAAGCAGGATTAATGTCATATGGAAATGATTTTACAAAAGAAAATAATCCAATTGAATGTAACTTAGAAAAATATTGTAGTGACAAAAGCGATCATGATTTCATTGGAAAAAATGCTTTAGATAATATTAAGAAACAAGGTGTAAAACAAAAATTAAAAGGGGTATTATTTGATGGTGTAGATTGTCCTCCATGTTCAATTCCTTTTCCACTTTATTCAAAAGATAAGAAATTAATTGGTAAAATTACTTCAGGGATTTATTCTCCAAAATTCAAAAAAAATATTGGTTTATCTATGATTTTAAATGAATTTTGCAAAACAGGATCAGAAGTTTTAGTTCACACTCCTGATAATAAATTAAGAAAAGGAATTGTGTCCTCTTTACCATTTTCAAAATAATAATTAGTAGGTATAAGTCTTATATGAAAAGAGCAGTTATAGCAGGATATTCAAGATCACCTTTTACAATGGCAAGAAAAGGTGAATTAATTGATGTTAAGCCTGTAAATATGTTTGCAGAAGTTGTTAAAAATCTTGTATCTAAAACTAAAGTAAATCCTGTTGATATAGAAGATATTGTTGTTGGGTGTGCTTTCCAGGTTGGAGAACAGAGTTTTAATATTGGGAAACTCACAACATTTTTATCTGGAATGGAAATACATACGTCTGGAATGACTGTCGATAGATGGTGTGGTTCATCTATGGAAGCTATTCATGTTGCAGCGGGTAAAATAGCAATGGGCGCAGGAAAAGTTTTCGTATGTGGAGGTGTTGAAAGTATGACTAGAGTTACAACTGGCTTTGAACCAATACCTTATCCTTACACAGATAAAGAAAATCCAAATGTTTATTTTTCAATGGGAATTACTGCTGAAAATGTTGCCAAGAGATATAAAATTTCAAGAACTGAGCAACAAGAGTTTGCAATTCAAAGTCATCAAAAAGCCAATGAAGCTGAAGTTAATGGTAAATTTAAAAATGAAATCGTTGAAATCGCTGGTTGCACAAAAGATGGAAACATACGTCCAAAAAGTAATCAAGAAACTTTAGATGGTTTAAAACTTGCATTTGATCAAGAAGGAACTGTTACTGCAGCAACATCCTCACCTCTTACCGATGGAGCAGCAGCAACATTGATATGTGAAGAAAGCTATGCAAATGAAAATGGTTTAGAGATTTTAGCTAGAATTGTTTCAACTGGAGTTAAAGGATGTGAACCAGATGTAATGGGACTTGGACCTATAGGAGCAACTAAGAAAGCATTAGAGAGAGCAAATTTATCAATTAATGATATCGATATTGTAGAGATTAATGAAGCTTTTGCTTCTCAATCAATAGCATGCTTAAAAGATCTTGGTATCGATCAAAAGAAAGCTAATTTGGATGGTGGAGCGTTAGCTCTAGGACACCCTCTAGGAGCAACAGGAGCTAGAATTACTGGCAAAGCTGCTGATTTGCTTAGACGTGAAAATAAGAAATACGCTTTATCTACTCAATGCATCGGTTTAGGTATGGGTATTGCGACTGTAATCGAGTCGGTAAATTAATTATCTATTAATTCCTCTTAAACGTTCTGATCTTCTTCTTAATAATTCAGCACTTATCAATATTAAGGTCGATAAAACAATTAAACATGTAGCAACTGCTAGAATTGTAGGACTTAATTGTTCTCTTAAACCTGTCCACAT
This sequence comes from uncultured Pelagibacteraceae bacterium, assembly GCA_902538525.1. Lineage (GTDB taxonomy): Bacteria > Pseudomonadota > Alphaproteobacteria > Pelagibacterales > Pelagibacteraceae > Pelagibacter. The sequence continues at coordinate 15,812 of CACBFA010000012.1, forward strand.
TTGAATTGGAATAGTTGTATTTTCAAGACCAGCTAAAAATAAAACGACTACAACTTCATCAAAAGAAGTTACAAAAGCAAACAAACCTCCTGATATTACTCCAGGTAAAATCAACGGAAGTGTTACTTTCATAAATGTATTTACTGGGTTACTACCTAAACTAGCTGCCGCTCTTGTTACACTATGATCGAAACCTGATAAAGTTGCAGTAACAGTAATTACAACAAAAGGTGTTCCCAAAATTATATGAGCTAAAACTATTCCTGTATGAGTTGCCGCTAAACCTGCTTTTGCCATAAAAAAGAATATTGCAACACCTGATATAATAAGTGGAACTATCATTGGTGAAATCAAAGTTGCCATTATTATTCCTTTAAAGGGCATGTGTCTGCTGCTCAATCCTAATGCAGCAACCGTTCCTAAAATTACTGACCCTAAAGTTGCAAATATAGCAATAATAAAACTATTCTTTGCAGCAAGACCCCATGGGTTCTTTGTACCGTAAATCATATCTTTGTACCATCTTAATGAAAAAGCATCTGGGTCTAAATTCTTCATTCCTTCTGAAAAAACAAGAAACTCTTCTGCATTAAATGATAATGGAAATATTACAAACAAAGGTGCTATTAAAAAAATAAAAACAAAAGTACATATGGCAATGTAAAAGTAGTGCCAAATTCTATATCTAGTTTCTGTATACTTTGGTAATGCCATGCTAACCTAACTTAATATTATCAACTCCAACTAATTTATTATAAAGCCAATAGATAACCAAAACTCCTCCAAGCAACATAAGCCCCATCGCTGAAGCAAAACTCCAATCTAAAGTAGTTTTCATATGATATGCAATTTGGTTACTAATTAAGGTTCCTGATGCTCCCCCAACTAAAGCGGGTGTGATGTAGTATCCAATTGCTAAAATAAAAACTAAAAGACACCCTGCCCCGATACCTGGTATGGTTAATGGAAAATATACTTTCCAAAAAGCCACAAAAGGTGTTCCGCCAAGAGATTTACCTGCTCTCATTAAACTTGGAGAGATAGTTTTCATCACACTGTAAAGTGGTAAAACCATAAATGGTAATAGAATTTGTGTCATAGCAACATAAGTTCCGACTTTGTTGTACATCATTTCTGGCCTATTATCGTCTGACACAAGGCCAATCAATACAAAGAAATCATTAACTACTCCTTGCTGTTGAAGCAAAATCATCCAGCTAGCTGTTCTAACTAATAACGACGTCCAAAACGGAAGAAGAACACAAATCATTAATAAATTACTATACTTCATTGGAAGTGTTGCTAGTAAATGGGCTATTGGGTAACCCATTAAGAAACAGAATACAGTAACAAAGAAAGCAACCTCTACAGTTCTCAACCATAAAATTCTATGTATTCTTCTATCTTCACTAACTTGAGTAATTTTGTTATCTTCATTCAAATACATATCCATAGCTTTTAAATATTTAGCTGAAGTGTAAGGAGGTGCAGTCCTTTTAATAGCTTGCCAATATTCTACATTTCTCCATCTCTTATGAACTTTCATTATTTGTTCTTTAATACTTTGTGTCTCGTCAATTTTATTTCTTTTTACCTGTCTGAATAATTTTTTTGTGATGGTGTTGAACCCATTTTTTTCTTTATTAAGTCTTTGAGCTAGTTTTCCATGTTCTTTTTTTTCTACAAGAATTTTAAAATCAGATAAAAATGAAGCAAATACTTCTTCAGATGGAAGTTCTTTACCGTCCCATGTCTCCATAGACTTAAATGTTTTTGGAAGCATGTTTGTAATCATTTTATCATCAATACTTCTTGTAAACATTTCTCCGATTGGAAAAATATAAGTAATAATCAAAAAAAGTAGCAATGGCGCAACAAGTAAAAATGCTTTAATTTTGTTTTTTCTTTCAGCTTTTTTTAAACTTATCTCTAAAGGAATTCCGTCAGTTGTAAGTATTTGTTTTGTTTCGCTGCTCATAAATAAAAAGGGCGACTTAAAAAAGTCGCCCTATATATATTATATTATTCTAGTCTTTTATACTCTTTTATAGACCAGCTTTCATAGCTTCCCACTTCTCACCAAGTTCTGTACCGTTATCAGCCCAGAAAAATGGATCAACTAAAAAGTATTTTTTAGTGTTTGAAGGAGCAGTTGGCATTTGTGGCATCATTTCAGTTTTACCATCTTTGTACCAAGGCTCATTTGCTTTGATAATTTCTAAAGATGATAATCTGTATGGAGCATATGCAATATATTTAGCACTTCCAGCTAACATTTCAGTGTTAGTCATCATTGCTAAAGCTTTTTTAGCATTTGCTTCATCTGGTCCACCTTTAACAAGTGCGAAATATTCATAGTCAAGACCTTGTCCATCCCATACTTGTTTAATTGGAGCACCTTCACCGATTTCAGCATTAAAGAATCTTCCATTCCAACCAGTTGCCATAACAACTTCACCTGATACTAATAATTCTGGTGGTTGAGCACCTGCAGACCAAAATACACATCCACCATTTGGATCTGTACAAAGCTCTTTAATCTTGTTCATTGCTCTATTAACACCAGCTTCAGTTTCTAGTAATTTGTAGATCTCTGATCCACCTTTACCCATGTAAACACCGTCACCAGCTAATGCTATTTCTAGGTTTGTTAGAGCAGATTTGTAAATAGCTCTTTTTCCTGGAAATTTTTTAGTGTTAAAGAAATCTTTTATAGTCGATGGTGTGCCGTCAACATTGTTTACGTTGTAAGCATAGTTCCAAGAATATAAAATGTTTCCTACAGCACATTTACTTGGCATTGGAGCAAAGAAATCTTCACTTGCAGGAGTTCCATCTGGAGCTGCAGGGAAGTCTTTGTCAAAATCGAATTCTACAAAAATTCCTTCATCACATCCGTTGATAGTATCAAATGCGAATACATCGATAATATCCCAAGTAATAGCACCTGCTTCTTTTTGAGCTTTGATCTCAGATAGTCCACCTGAATAGTCTACCCAGTTGATATC
>CACBFA010000013.1 GCA_902538525.1 uncultured Pelagibacteraceae bacterium
ACAAAAATGACATACTTTTAATTCTTGATGAGGTTCAGTGCGGCATTGGGAGATCAGGTAAATTTTTTGCTTTCGAATATGCTAAAGTGAAACCTGATATTGTTCCAATCGCTAAAGGCATAGGGGGGGGATTTCCAGTTGGAGCAGTTTTGATGACAAAAAAAGTTTCAAAAGCAATGGTTCCAGGAACTCATGGCTCAACATTTGGGGGAAACCCACTTGCTATGGCAGTTGGAAATGCAGTTATAGATCAAATTAATAGTAAATTACTTAGAAATGTTAGAAAATTGTCAAAATATTTTATTAATAATTTGAATATTTTAAAAACAAAATATCCAAAAATAATTAAAGAAGTTAGAGGGGTTGGTTTATTAATTGGATTACAGCTATTCGATGACCAAACAAAATTTATAAACAAATTGATGATTAATAAATTACTCACTATAAGAGCAGCAGAAAATGTGGTTAGAATTCTTCCGCCATTAAACGTAAAAAAGAGTGAGATCGATTTAGCTTTGAAGATTATAAATAAAGTTTGTAAAGAAATAAAATAAAATGAAACATTTTATTAATCTAAAAGACATTCCAATCAAAGACTTAAAAAAAATTATTAGAGACGCAAAAAAAAGAAAAAAATTAAGAGGAAAATTTAATGCTCTTGAAACAGATAGGGGTGCACCACTTAAAGGAAAAATGCTTATTCAAATGTTTGAAAAGGCAAGTTCAAGGACAAGAATAAGCTTTTATTTAGCTATTAAACAACTCGGCGGTGGCACATTAACGCTTAGGACAAATGAGTTACATTTAGGACAAGGGGGTGAAAGTATAGCTGACACAGCCAAGATACTTTCAACATATGGTGATGGTTTTATGCTGAGATCTGACAGCGATAAAAAAGTAAAAGATTTTGAAAAATACCTGTCAATTCCATTGATAAATGGGCTAAGTCCTTCTTCTCATCCAACGCAAGTATTATCAGATATTTTTACAGTCGAAGAAATAAAAAAAAAACCTATTTCAAAATTGAAAATTTGCTGGATTGGAGACTCAAATAATGTTTTAAATAGTTTGATAGCAGCATCTGTAAAATTCTCTTTTAAGTTAAACATTGGTTGTCCAAAAAAATTTGAACCCAAAAAAGAAATAATAAATTGGGTTAAAAAAAATAACAAAAAAGTTTATATTTATAATGATCCAATAAAAGCTGTATCAGATGTAGATGTAATTTTTTCTGATAAAGTTATATCTTTAAATGATAAAGTTAATAAAAAATATAAAATACAGAAATTTAAAAAATATAGGATAAATAAAAAATTATTAAATTATGCTAAAAAAGATTGCATTTTCTTACATTGTTTACCAAGAGGAGATGAAATAGATGAGGAAGTCTTTTTAGGAAAAAACTCTCATGTTTGGCAACAAGCATCTAATAGAGTTCATGTGCAAAAAAGTATATTATTGTATTGTTTTGAAAAATTAAGGTAATGGTAGTGGATTATCAGAGTTTTGGTTAAGATATAAAATAACTGATGCTCTGTCTTTTTCTTTACGTAACCCAGCAAAAGCCATTTTTGTACCTTTGATATAACTTTGAGGTTTTTTCAAATATCCATTCATTTCTTCAAATGTCCAATTTTTGTCATATGCAGCCATTGCTTTAGAATATTTATAATCTGCTTTTGATGCAACTTTTCTACCAAGCACACCGTATAGAGCTGGTCCAATTTTATTTTCTCCTCCTTTATTTACCAAATGACATGCAGCACATTTTTTAAAAACTTTTTCCCCGTGATCAACGTTTCCTGAAGCAAGCAACGCAGCAATATCTACTTTTTCAACAATTTCCTTAGTTTTTGATTTTTCAATTGAGTTATTTTTTTCCAATTCTACTTTATAAGCTGAATTTTCAGGTTTATTTACATGAAAGGCGATGTCTGATATTTTTCCTATACCTATTACTATAAGAGCAACTAAGAGAACTGCCGCTATAATTTTATTTACTTCAAATGAATCCATGATTTTATTTTAATAAGCTCGTATAACATGTTAAACAAAAATAAAACGATTTTTAATTTATTAATTTGCGTCTCAAAGACGCATAAAATATAGATTTATGAGTAAATCCATAATAATAATTCCCTCAAGACTTTCGGCTACCCGACTACCCAATAAACCTTTAATAAAAGTAAACAATAAATCTTTAATTATGCATGTTTATGAAAAGTCACTTAAAAGCGAAATAGGAGAAGTTTATGTAGCAACTTGTGATGAAGAAATCGCTAATGAAGTCTCAAGAAATGGAGGTAAATATATTATGACAAATAGCAGTCATACAAATGGTACTGAAAGAGTTTATGAAGCATCACAAAAATTAAATTTAAATGAACTAGACCTCATTGTTAATGTACAAGGCGATGAGCCTATGATTAATCCTGCGGATATTAAAAATTTGCATAATTTATCAAAAGAAAAAGACTTAAATATTTCAACACTTGCATACAACATTACAAATATTAATGATTATAAAAACCAAAATATTGTTAAAGTTGTTACTAAGAATAAAATATCAATCAAAAGAGCAGTAGAGGCTTTAAACTTTCATAGATTTATTGATTTTAATAATAATAGTAATATATATCATCATTTTGGAATATATTTATTCAAGTTTTCAGCATTGAAAGAATTCGTAAGTTTACAAAAAAGTAAAAATGAGATTATAGAAAATTTGGAGCAACTAAGAGCTATAGATAACAATATGATAATTAATGTGATATTAGCGAATAGTTTTTCTTGTGGAATTGATACTAAAGAAGATTTAGAAGAGTACATAAAATTAGTAAATAAACAATAAAATGAAAATAGTTTATCAAGGTATTGCTGGAAGTTACAGCGAAAGTTGTGCAAAGCATATTTATCCTAGTGCACAAACTATTCCCTGTAAAACTTTTGATGAATGTTTTGAAAGAGCCAGTTCAGATAGCAATATTAAAGCTATAATTCCAGAATCAAATAAAACAACGGGAAATATAGGCGTGGAATATTTAATTTTTAAATATAGATTAAATATCTATGAGGAATTTTTTTTCCCAATAAATCATAATTTAATTGGTGTCAAAGGTTCTAAATTAAAAGATATTAAAAATGTTTACTCTCACGCCCAAGCCTTAAGTCAAGCCTCAGAATTTATAAAAAAAAATAATTTTTCAGCAAATGTTAGAGCTGATACAGCGGGATCAGCAAAATACATTTCAAAAGAACGTGATAAAACAAAGGGTGCAATAGCATCAAAGTTAAGCGCAGAAATCTATGATCTTGAAATTTTGAAGGAAAATATCCAAGATGATAATGAGAATTATACTAGATTTTTAATTATGGGAAAAGAAATTGTACAGCCTGAAATTGATAAAGCTAATTATATAACATCATTTTTATTTAAATTAAGAGATAAACCAGCCGCATTGTATTCAGCTTTATCTGGCTTCGCAATCAATGGTGTCAATATGACTAAACTTCAGAGTTTTCCAGAAAAGAATTCATTTTCATCATTCTTTTTCTTATGCGATATAGATGGTCATTTAGATGAAAAAAAAATCAAAAATTCATTAGAGGAATTAGCCTTTCATTGCGAAGACATGCACGTTTTAGGTGTTTATAAAGCTCATCAATTCAGAGAAAAAAAATAATAACTTTATTGTGGATTAGAAAAAATTATTGTTATAATACAAACGGAGGCCTCCCAGGTGGAATAACCATGAAATCCCCCAGGCTTGAAAAAGAGCAAGGGTAATGAGTTTTTTTCAGGTTGGTTGGTCTCCTGATATGAAAAGTAAATCAAAAATATTTGCGTTAAAATATAGACCTCAAACTTTCAAAGATCTAATTGGACAACACGAGGTTTCAAGTACAATTTTCAATTCAGTGAGACAAAAAAAAACTGCTAATGCGTATTTATTTACTGGAATTAGAGGAGTAGGCAAAACTACATTTGCTAGAATCTTGGCCAAGTCATTAAATTGTGACAATGGTGTTGATAATTTATGTGTTGATAATTTTTGTAATAATTGCCAGTCAATTGCTAATTCCAACCATATTGATGTCTTAGAAATAGATGCTGCAAGTAAAACAGGAGTTGACGATGTTAGAGAATTAATAGAATTTTCACGTTATCGACCATCAATAGCAAATTATAAAATATTTATAATCGATGAAGTGCATATGTTAAGCAAGCAAGCTTTTAACGCACTATTGAAAACTATGGAGGAACCTCCTGAATATCTTAAGTTTATATTTGCTACCACAGAAATAAAAAAAATACCTATTACCGTTATTTCCAGATGTCAAAGATATGATTTATCGAGGATAAGCTCATTAGAATTATATTCTTACTTAAAAAAAATAATTACTAAAGAAAGTAAAAATGTCGAAGATGATGCTTTAAAATTAATAGTTAAAATTTCAGAAGGATCTGTAAGAGATGCATTGTCTTTACTTGATAGAGCACTTTTGTCTAAAAATCAAAGCGAACTACTTACGTTTGAAGAATGTCAAAATATTTTTGGATATGCAGACAAAAGTTCTTATATAAGTTTACTAGAAAACATTTTAAGTGGAAAGGAACTTGAAGTTTTGCAAGGATATAAAAATTTATATAATGCAGGTGTAGAGCCACAAGTTTTTTTAAATGAAATTCTCGAAATACTTTATTACTTGAAAAATATTAATTATATAAAACTTGATGGTAATAATTTTTCTCTAAGTGATAGTGATTATAAAAAAATAAAATTATTATCTAATCAAATTGAGACTGGGCAAATTTTATTATTTTGGGAGTTTACTTTAAAAACAATTAAAGAGATAAATATTGTTAATAATCAAAATTTATCTTTAGAAATGTATATTATGCAATTAATGTATATTTACCAAAAAAATAATATCAAAATTAACCGCGAAGAGACAACAAATAAAAATCATCAAGCTGAAAAAACAAAAATTTTAAAAAACAAAGTTGAAACAGTCAGCCAAATAAAAAATATTAATCAAGAGGAAGAAGCTTTATTTAAGGATGACTCAAGTAAAGATAAAAATCAAATACCAATAAAAAACATAAATGACTTAATAACAATGTGCATAAACAAAAAAGAACTAAGTCTTAAATTTGAATTAGAAAACAATGTAAATTTAGTAACATTTGTACAAAACAGAATTGAAATATCATTTAATGAAAAATTAAATAAAAATTTTGTCAAAGATTTATCGTCAAAACTTTATGAGTGGACAAATACTAGATGGATAATATCTTTTTCTAAGCAAAAAGGCGAAATGACTGTAAAAGAAAAAAAAGAAGTAGAGAAAAAAAATTTTTTAAAAGAAATTATAGAAACAGACGAATATAATTATTTGTTAAATATATTCCCAGACATAGAATTAATTAGTAGAGAGACGATAAAAAAAAATGACTGATTTTAATAAAATACTTGAAAAAGCAAAAGAAATTGAAGCAAAAATGAGAGAAAGTCAAAATAAATTAAAAAAAATTGAAGTAAATGGTACGTCAGGTGGAGATGCTATAGTTGTATATTTAAATGGAGATGGTGAAATGACAAAAATTTCACTAAGTGATAAGGTTCTGAAAGAGGAAAAAGAAATAATTCAAGATTTGATAATTGCCGCTCATAATGATGCCAAAAATAAATTAAAATCCAAAACTTCTGAAGAAATTTCAAAAGCAACAGGAGGATTAGGAGTGCCTGGATTTAAATGGCCTTTATAATTAAATGCAAAATCTGCCCGAAATTGATAATTTAATTAAACTTATATCTAAACTTCCAGGGCTTGGCCCAAAGTCCGCAAAAAGAATAATTTTAAAAATGATTAACAATCGACAAGAACTATTAAAACCATTAGCAAATAATCTGTTTGAGATATTTAAAAATATTGAACGCTGTAAAATATGTGGAACATTGAAATCTAATAACAACTCTTGTAATAACTGTGAGGATAAAAGTAAAAAATTTACCAAAATATGCGTAGTTGAAAATATTTCAGATCAATGGGCTATAGAAAGTTCATCTATTTTTCAAGGTTACTTCCATATCCTTGGAGGAACGATCTCAGATACGAATAACAAAAACAATAGAGAGAATCTTCTAATTAATTCACTAATTGAGAGAATAAAAAACGATGACATTGATGAAATTATTTTAGCAACAAGTGCTACTGTAGAAGGACAGACAACAGCCTTTTATATCCAAGATAGTCTTAGAAATACTAATGTAAAAATTTCAAAATTGGCACAAGGTTTACCAGTTGGTGGAGAAATAGAAAATTCAGACGACGGCACACTTATATCCGCCTTTAAAAACAGAAAAGATTTATAAAATTCTCAAATTAACTTTTTTTGATTAATCTGTTTAAATGTAATAAGGGTTCAGTATAACCTGATGGTTGAGATTTACCATGGAATATTAACTCACAAGCAGCTTTAAAAGAAATGGACTTATCATAATTTGGAGACATATTTTGATACTCTGGATCTCCTTTGTTTTGTTCATCCACAACTTTTGCCATTTTTTTAAGAATTTCTAAAACTTGTCTGTTTGAACAAATTCCATGATGTAACCAGTTAGCTATATGTTGTGAAGATATTCTAAGTGTTGCCCTGTCTTCCATTAATCCAACGTTATTTATATCTGGCACTTTAGAACATCCTATTCCTTGATCTACCCACCTTACTACATATCCTAAAATAGTTTGAGCTGAGTTGCATAATTCATTATTTATCTCTTCTTTACTCCAATTTGGTCTGTCTGCAATTGGGATCGTTAACAAATTATCAATATAATTTACTTTATTAATTTTCAGGTCTTTATGTTTTTCAAAAATGTTTAGTTTATGATAATGCATTGCATGTAAAGAAGCTGCTGTTGGAGATGGTACCCAAGCGCAATTTGCTCCAGCTTCAAGATGTGATATTTTTTGATCTATCATATCTCTCATTTTATCTGGCATAGCCCACATACCCTTACCTATTTGTGCAACACCTGAAAATCCACATCTTAAACCAACATCAACATTGTTATTTTCATAAGCAGTTATCCACTTCGATTTTTTCATGTCACCTTTTTTTATCATTGGACCTGCCTCCATTGACGTATGCATTTCATCACCAGTTCTGTCCAAAAATCCTGTATTTATGAAAAAAACTCTACTCTTCAATGTTCTAATACATTCTTTTAAGTTAACAGATGTTCTCCTTTCTTCATCCATTATTCCACATTTAATTGTATTCTTATCAAGCTTTAATACTTCCTCAACTCTTGTGAATATTTTATCTGCAAAAGCAGTCTCTTCTGGTCCATGCATTTTTGGTTTTACTATATATATAGAACCTGCTCTTGAATTACCTTTTCTTTTTAAATCATGAATTGCTGCAGCAGTTGTAATAAATGCATCCATGATTCCTTCTGGGATTTCAGAACCATCTTCTAAAATAATTGCTGAATTAGTCATCAGATGACCAACATTCCTAATTAAAAGTAAGCTTCTACCATGTAATCTTTCTTTTTTATTGTCTTTTGAAATATAACTTCTATCTGGATTGAGTTTTCTTTCAAAAGTTTTACCATCTTTTTCGAAGACAGATTTAAGAGTTCCTTTCATCAAACCTAACCAATTTTTGTAACATAAAATTTTATCTTCCGAGTCTACTGCGGCAACACTATCTTCGTTATCACATATCGTAGATATTGCAGACTCTATAATTATGTCACTTATTCCTGCAGCATCTTGAACAGCACTAAAAGCTTTAGGGTTAATTATTATTTCAATTTTTAAATTATTGTTTTCTAAAATTATTGTAGTTGGATTATTAGGTTCTCCCCTGTATCCAATAAATTTATTTTTATCTATTAGCTCAAACTCCTTATTATCTTTTAATATTTTTAAGTCACTTCCCTCTATTTTAAATCCGCTTATGTCTTTCCAATGGATTCCCTTTATAGAGAAGTGATCATTTAGAAAATTACGAGCATATCTTATTACTTCTTGTCCTCTCAGAGGGTCATACTTTTGACTACCCGTTTCTTCAGACTGAATCAAATCTGTTCCATATAAACTATCATAAAGACTTACCCATCTTGCATTAGCAGCATTTAATGTGTATCTAGAATTCATTATTGGAACCACAAGTTGAGGACCCGCAATACTTGAAATTTCTCTATCAAGCTTTTTGGTATCTATTTTAAAATCATCACCCTCTTCTTTTAAATAACCGATCTCTTTTAGAAAATTTTTATACTTTTTATGATCAAATTCTCCATTTCTATTTTTTTTTAACCATAAATCAATTTCAGATTGAAGAGTTTCACGGGCTTCTAATAGTTTTTTATTGATTGGAGCAAGTTCATTAATGCTTTTATCGAATCCATTCCAGAATTCTTTTTCACTAATATCCAATCCAGGAAGAAGTTCATTTTTTACAAAATCAGCTAAATTCTTAGAAACGGATAAAGTGTTAATTTTAATAAATGAATCACTCATAATTTTTATAAATTTAAGAACCGTTATATATGATAATCAATAAATTATGTCATTAGTTAATTTGAAAAAATGTTATTTTTCATCTAAGAAAAAATATAATTATTATAATTTGATCATTTTATCGCCTAAAAATTATATATAATAAAGTAATGAAAAATTATTTAAATTTTGAGACTGATATAAAAAACTTAGAAATAGAATTAGATAAATTAAAAGATCCTTACAATCAAGACGGCCTTTCTGAAGTTGATACAAGTAAAATAACTGATTTACAAAATGAAATAGATAAAAAACTTAAAGATGTATATTCAAATCTTGATGCATGGCAAACTACGCTGGTTGCAAGACATGAGGATAGACCTAAATCAAAATTTTTTATAGATAATTTATTTGATGAATTTATTTCACTTTCAGGAGATAGATTTTATGGAGAAGATAAATCCGTAATATGTGGTTTTGGTAAGTTTAATTCTAAGTCAGTTTTAGTAATAGGACAGGAAAAAGGTGAAAATTTAGACTCAAGGATTGAGAGAAATTTTGGGATGATGAGACCAGAGGGCTACAGGAAAACAATAAGATTAATGAATCTAGCTAATAAGTTTAAAATACCAATTATCAATTTTGTTGATACTCCAGGTGCTTACCCGGGAGTTGGAGCTGAAGAACGGGGACAAGCCGAAGCAATTGCAAAGTCAATTGAATGTTCTATGCAACTGACAGTTCCTACTTTATCTATAATAATAGGCGAGGGAGGTTCCGGTGGTGCGATTGCACTAGCCTCCTCTAGTAAAGTATTGATGTTAGAAAATGCAATATATTCAGTAATATCTCCAGAAGGATGTGCAACTATTCTTTGGCGAGATCCAACAAAAACTTTAGAAGCTGCAAAAGCAATGAAACTGTCAGCGAAAGATCTTTTAAAACTTGAAATTATAGATGAGATAATACCTGAACCTTTAGGAGGCGCACATCGAGATAAAGATCTTATTTTGGATAATGTGCGTACAGCTATTAATAGAAACCTCAGTAAGTTTCTTACTTTAAATGAAGAAGAAATATTAAATCAAAGAAAGAATAAGTTTTTGGATATTGGAAGGAATAAGGGTTTCAGTACTAATGTAGCGCATCAAGATAAACTTATTATTAAAAATAATTTCCTTCAAAATTTAATTATAAATATTAAATTGAATAAAAAATTATTTATTTCAACAATATCAATTCTACTATTATTAATTTTACTAATAGTGATTTTTTAAATTATAAGGCACCGCAGCAGTGTTTATATTTTTTCCCGGATCCACATGGGCAAGGTTCATTTCTTCCAATTTTACTTTTTGCAATAGATTTTAAGTTTTCTTTCACTTTGTTTTCAGGATTATCTTCCTCTTCTTTTTGTATTATTTTTAAATTTAAAAGCATTGTTACAAGATCAGTTTTTAATTTTCCCAGTAAACTTTCAAATAATAGAAAAGCTTCTTTTTTGTACTCCACCAAAGGATCTCTTTGTCCATAAGATCTTAAACCAATTACTTGTCTTAATTGCTCTAGGTATTGAATATGCGATTTCCAATTTTGATCTATAATTTGTACTAATATCCTTTTTTCGATTTCTTTTCCTTGTTCAACACCTAATAAATTATTTCTTTCATTTCTTTTACTTATAAATTTATCCTTTATTTTTTTTTCCATTGTTTTTAAATCTGAATTTAAAATTTCACCTAATTCGTGATCAGTTATTGATTTACCTAAAGTCTGCTTTAAAGCATTTGGAAATTCTTTAGAATTTGGAGATTTCTCGTATAATGCTTTTTGTCTTTTTAAATTTTCTAAGACCTCTTCAAGAAAAATATCTGAATAATTCTCCTTTTCTTTGCCATTTATTACATTTTTTCGTTGTTCAAAAATTACATGTCTTTGGTCATTAAGAACATTATCAAATTTAATTAGCGTTTTCCTTATATCAAAGTTTCTTGCTTCAACCTTTTGTTGCGCTCTTTCAATTGCTTTATTTATCCAAGGATGATCAATACTTTCACCATCTTTAAGACCAAGCTTTTCTAGCATTGAATTCATAGTTTCTGAGCCAAATAATCTCATCAAATCATCTTCTAAACTTACAAAGAATATTGAACTGCCCTCATCCCCTTGTCTTCCTGACCTTCCTCTTGCTTGATTATCAACTCTCCTACTTTCCATTCTTTCGGTTCCGATTACAAATAAACCTCCCCTTTTTTTCACATCATCTTTTTCGTATTGATTTTGTCCACCCAACTTAATGTCAACACCTCTTCCTGATATACTTGTTGTAATAATTACAGAATTTATTTTACCTGCGTTTGCAATAATTTCGGCTTCTTTCTCATGATTTTTAGCATTTAAAACAATATGTTTTATTTTTTCTTTTTCCAACAAATTAGAATAATGCTCAGATTTATTTATGCTAGATGTAAATACCAATAATGGTTGTCCGATTTCATTACATTCTTTTATTTTTTGAATGATTGCATTATCTTTTTCTAAACTTGTTCTAAAGATTTGGTCGTTAAGATCATTTCTTATCATATCTTTGTTGGTAGGTATCTGTAAAACTGGCAAGTTATAAATTTCAAAAAATTCTGCAGATTCTGTTTGGGCTGTTCCTGTGCAACCTGCTAATTTGTCATATAACTTAAAAAAATTTTGATAGGTTATTGACGCCAGTGTTTGATTTTCAGCTTTAACTTCTATTTTTTCTTTAGCTTCTAAGCTTTGATGAAGTCCATCACCAAATCTTCTACCTGGCAATTGCCTACCTGTTTGTTCATCAATTATAATTATTTCGTTATCTTTAACTATATAATCTCTTCCATTCTCAAATAAATAATTTGCCCTTAATGCTTGGTTTACATGATGAACTAAATGTAAATTTTCTGGGTCATAAAAATTGTTATTTTTTAAAATACCAGCATCAGAAAATATTTTTTCAACATTATCTATTCCTGCATTTGTTAAGAGTATATTTTTTTCTTTTTCATCCAAGTCAAAGTCTGTTTTTTTTAAATTTTTAATTAATCTATCTACAGCAATATATTGCATAGTTTTATCTTCTGCTGCTCCAGAAATAACTAAAGGAGTTCTTGCTTCATCTATTAAACAAGAATCAATCTCATCAACTATCGCGAAGTTATGCTTTCTTAAGACCATTTCATTTTTTGAATATTTCATATTGTCTCTTAAAAAATCAAAGCCCAATTCACTGTTAGTGGCATAAGTTATATCTTTATTATAATTTTCTTTGCGTTCCTCATCTGACTGGTTTGAGTTTATATATCCACAACTCAAACCCAAAAAATTGTAGATTTTACCCATATTTATACTATCTCTTTTTGCTAGGTAATCATTTACAGTAACAATATGTACGCCTTTTTTTTCTAATGCGTTAAGGTATGCTGCAAGAACAATAGTAAGTGTTTTGCCTTCACCCGTTTTCATCTCCGCAATCTTATTCTCATGTAACGCAATACCTCCAATTAGCTGAACATCAAAGTGTCTCTCATTGTTAATTCTTTTCGAAGCTTCTCTTACCAATGCAAATGCCTCAGGCAAAATATCATTGAATTTTTCTCCATCTTTTAATCTAGAAATAAATTCATTTGTTCTTAAAGGAAATTCATTGTCCTCAAATTTGCTAACCCTACCTTCATTAAGATTAATCTCTTTTACAATTTTTTGAATTCTGTCTAATTCTTTTTGATTGCCGCTTTTTATAAATTTACTAATAATGTTTAATGGATTAAGCATATTTTTGATGTTTTAATAGTTATAAATTATATAGTTATTTATTTAAAAAATTAAATAGCATGGATTTTGGTATAAACAACTTTTTTGATAAGAAACACATGGACTCTAAAATAGGACATTTTCAAGATCTTGAACATCTTGATGGATTATCTATATCAACAATTAGCTGTGGTCTTTATGATAAAAAAAGAGACGACTTAGTTTTATTTTATTTTAGAGATGGTGCAAATTATGCAAATGTATACACAAAATCTAGCTTAGTATCTGAAAATATAAAATGGAATAAAAAAATAAAAGATAAAAAGATTTATGGCATTTTAATTAACACAAGAAACGCAAACGCCTTAACAGGAAATGATGGCTATAACTCTCTTAAAAAAATTTCCTTAAATTTGTCAAAATTATTAACATCAAAACAAATAGAAGATGAGGAAAAGCCAAGAGAAATTAAGCCAAGCCAACTATTATTTGCTTGCACAGGTACCATAGGGGAAAAATTTCCTGAAAATCAAATTTTAAGTAGCACTAAAAACTTAGTTGATAAAATAAAATACAATCAAAATAAACTAATTTGGATTAAAGCAGCTCTTGGAATTATGACAACAGACACTAAACCAAAATTATCAATGGCAGAATGTAAGATAGCTGGTTCCGATATAAAAATATATGGAGTTGCAAAAGGATCAGGAATGATCTTTCCAAATATGGCAACAACTTTAGGATTTATTTTTACTGACGCCAATATTTCTTCATCAATTTTGAAACAGATACTTAATCTAAATATTAAGACTACTTTTAATGCTATAACATGCGATGGGGATACTAGTACAAATGACATGGTTTCAATATTTTCAACAGGTAAAGCAAACAATAAAGAGATAAAAAGTTTTAAAGATCCAAAATTAAAGCAATTCATTAGCAGTGTTCATCAGGTCATGCTAAATTTAGCAAAAAGAGTTGCGAGTGATGGAGAGGGGGCAACAAAATTTGTTACCATTAAATGTATTAATAGCAAAACTGAGAAAGATGCAAAAAATATTTGTTTCTCAATAGCTAACTCACCATTAGTTAAAACAGCAATTTTTGGAGAAGATCCTAATTGGGGAAGAATCGCAATGGCAATCGGAAAGAGTGGTGCAATTGTTAAACAGGAAAAGCTGTCTATATCAATGGGACCTTATTTAATTCTTAAAGATGGTAAATTACATAAAGATTATGAAGAAAGTATTTTAAGCGATTATATGAAAAATGAGAATATAGACATAACGGTTGATCTATCTATTGGAAGTAAAAAATTTACAGCTTATACTATGGATTTATCTAAGGAATATATTGAAATTAATTCTGATTACAGATCTTAGGTATTGAAATCTAATAAAATATAATTAAGTCATTTTGGTGATTAAGTATTTATTAAATTGTAAAAGTTGCAGTCTTGAGTTTGAAAGCTGGTTTGCTAGCTCAAAAGAATTTGATAAATTAAAAAAACTGAAGCTTCTTAGTTGTCAGCAGTGTAATTCTCAAAAAATTGAAAAGTCTTTGATGAAGCCAAATTTAGCTAATTCTAGCTTCAAACAAGATGAAGCTTACAAGAATTATAAAAATGTTAAAAAAAAATTAAGAGAATATCAAAAATTTGTAAAAGAAAACTTTGAATATGTTGGAGAAAATTTTGCTTATGAGGCCAGATCTATTCATTACAGCAAAAAAAAGAATAAAAAAAATATTTTTGGCAAAGCATCAATTGAAGACGTTAAGGAACTAAAAGAAGAAGGTATAGAGATATCATCCATTCCATGGATTCAAGATAAGGAAAATTAACTCTTTTTGTACTTTGTTATATAATTTACAGATTTGTCATTTGAAATTTTCCACTTATTTAAAAGTGGATTAAATTTAACTCCATCAATACTTTTTAATATAAGTGAATTTTTGTTGCATATATTTTCTAAATTTCTAGGTTTTACAAATTTATTCCAATCATGCGTTCCGATTGGAAGCCATCTTAAAATATATTCAGCACCTATTATTGCAAATATATAAGATTTTAATGTTTGGTTTAAGGTTGCAATAAACATTAAACCACTATTTTTTAAAAATTTTGTACTTTGATTTATAAATTTAGGAATATCATCAACATGTTCGACTATTTCCATATTTAGTATTACATCAAATTTTTTTTCATAATTAAAATTCTCTGGAGACTTATCATGATATTCAATTTTTAAATTACTTTTTTTTAAATGATGTTTTGCAATATCAATGTTTTTTTTAGATGCATCTATACCTACAACGTCCGCCCCAAGTCTTGCCAAAGGTTCAGACAGCAAACCTCCTCCACATCCAATATCAAGAATACTTATCCCACTTAATGGTTTATGATTTGATGAAATATTAAAATCTTTAATAATGTTGTTTTTTATATACTCTATTCTAATAGGATTAAATTTGTGAAGTGGTTTAAATTTTCCATTTGGATCCCACCATTCTTCAGCAATTTTGTTAAATTTTTCGACTTCTTCCTTGTTTATAGTATTATTGCTCATTCTTTATTGACATTATAAATTAGATGTATTTTATCAATATTATAAAGCTTGTAAATAAAACTACCAATGAAAATTATAGTATTAAAATTTGGCGGTACTTCAATTGGGTCAATTCAAAGAATTAAAAAAGTATCTAAAATAATTAAATCTTACTCAAAAAAATATAGGGTAATAGTTTTATCATCTGCAATGAGTGGTACCACTAATAATTTGATAAATATGTCAAAAAAAATCAGTGAAAATTTTCCTGATAATGAATATGATACTTTAGTTTCAGCAGGCGAGCAGATCTCATGTTCGTTATTAGCAGGTCATCTTGTGGCAAATGGCCTGAATTCTAGATCTTGGATGGCTTGGCAAATACCAATTTTAACAGAAGGTAAACACAAATATTCGAGAATTAAATATATAAATAAAACTAAAATTTTAAAATTTTTGAAGTCTGGAGGAATTCCTATTATCGCTGGATTTCAGGGGGTGGATAAAAATCTAAATATTACAACCATTGGCAGAGGTGGTTCTGATTCAAGCGCAATTATGGTTGCGAAGTTTTTTAAAGCTGATCGATGTGTAATATATACAGATGTTGAGGGAGTATATACTACCGATCCAAACAAACTATCTTCTGCAAAAAAAATTAAAAATATATCTTATGAAGAAATGCTAGAAATGGCCTCATTAGGATCAAAAGTAATGCAGCCAGATTCAATTCAGGACGCAAGATTAAATAGAATTAATATTGAAGTAAAATCATCATTTAAAAACAAGTCAGGCACATTAATAACTAAACGTAAAAATATTATTAATAATAAAATAATCACAGGAATTTCTTCTACAGATAATGATGCAAAAGTAACTTTATTAGGTGTTAAAGATAGACCAGGTATAGCAGCTTCAATATTTAAACCACTTTCACAAAATTCGATAAACGTAGATATGGTAGTCCAAAATATATCTGCTGATGGTAAACAAACTGATCTTACATTTACAATAAAGTCTAACGATTTGAATAAAACAAATAAAATTATAAATAAAAACAAAAATATTGTTTTTAAAAAATTAATATTCGATAAAAATGTGTCGAAAGTATCAATAATAGGTGTTGGAATGATTACTACTCCAGGTGTGACATTTAGAATGTTTCAAGCACTTGCTAGAAAAAATATAAATATTCAAGTCATTTCAACTTCGGAAATTAAAATATCAGTTTTGATAAAAAGCTCAAATGCTTCAAAAGCTATAAAATGTTTGCATAAAGAATTTAAATTAGAAAAATGACATCTGAAATTAGACCATTTAGAAAGATTAGCAGAAAGAAGACTAAAGAGATTGGCGTTGGTAAAATTAAAGTTGGTGGAGATAATCCAATTACTGTTCAGACAATGACCAATACATTGACAACTGATCATAAATCTACAATCGAACAAATTCACAAAGTTACAGAAGCTGGTGCAGATATCGTCAGAGTTTCATGCCCAGATAGTAAATCAACAGAAGCTTTAAAAATAATAACTAAAAATGTAGATGTTCCCATTGTTGCAGATATCCATTTTCACTATAAGAGAGCAATTGAAGCTGCAGAGAATGGTGCAAACTGTCTCAGAATAAATCCTGGAAACATTGGAGATATAAAAAGAGTTGCAGAAGTGGTTTCTGCTGCAAAAAACAACAACTGTTCAATCAGAATTGGTGTAAACGCTGGATCACTCGAAAAAGATATTTTAGAAAAGTATAAGGAACCTTGTCCTGAGGCTTTGGTAGAAAGTGCCTTGAGAAATATAAGAATTATTGAAGATATGGATTTCTCAAATTTTAAAATTAGCGTTAAATCTTCGGATGTCTTTCTATCTATTGCGGCTTATAGATTATTATCTAAAAAAACCGAATATCCACTTCACCTAGGAATTACAGAAGCAGGTAGTTATCTTCCAGGCAGCATCAAATCGTCAATAGGCTTTGGAAGCTTATTGTTAGATGGCATAGGAGACACTATAAGAGTTTCTCTTTCAGATGATCCTGTTGAAGAAATTAATGTTGGAAATGAAATTTTAAAATCCCTGAATTTAAGAAACAGAGGGGTAAAGATAATCTCATGTCCATCGTGTGCAAGGCAAGCTTTTCAAGTCATTGAAACTGTAAAACAATTAGAAAAAAGATTATCACACATTAAAAAGCCAATAACCCTATCTATTATAGGATGTGTCGTAAATGGACCAGGAGAGGCAAAACAAACAGAAATAGGTATCACTGGTGGTGGAAAAGATAATCATATGTTGTATTTAAATGGGATAGAAACAGAGAAAGTAATGACTAAAGATATGATAAATAAAATTGTCACTTTAGTAGAGGAAAAAGTAGCAAGTTTATAAAGATCATATTTATGCTTCCAGAGGAAAAAGTTCGAAATTTAATTGATAGGCACTATAAACTTGAGAAAGAATTATCCTCAGGTGAGATTGACAAAAAAAAATATGCTGAAATCTCAAAAGAGTATTCAGATTTAAATGAGATTATAAAGCCGGCTAAAGAATATCTTAATTTTCAAAAAGATACCGAGGATTTAAATAATATTATAAATGATAAAAACTCAGATTTAGAAATGAAAGAGTTTGCAAATAATGAGCTAGAAAACCTTAAAAAAAATTATCAAATAAATGAAAAAAAAATAAAATTGTTTTTACTTCCAAAAGACTTAGCAGATAGCAAAAATTCTATAATTGAAATTCGTGCAGGAACAGGAGGTCTTGAGGCTAGTCTTTTTGCTTCAGATTTGTATAAGATGTATGAAAAAATATGTCAAAAAAAAAAATGGACAATAGAAATAATTTCAATATCCAAAAGTGATGCTGGAGGACTTAAGGAAGTAATTGCTTTGATAAAAGGTAAAAATATCTACTCTTACTTAAAGTATGAAAGTGGTGTTCACAGAGTTCAAAGGGTACCTGATACCGAAACGCAAGGAAGAGTACATACTTCGGCTGCAACAGTCGCTGTTCTACCTGAGGCAGAGGATTTAGATATTAAATTAGATGATAAAGATTTAAGGATTGACGTCTTTAGAAGTAGTGGACCAGGAGGACAAAGTGTTAACACAACAGATTCAGCTGTAAGAATTACCCATATTCCAACAGGGATAGTTGTTAGTCAGCAAGATGAAAAATCACAAATAAGAAACAAAGAAAAAGGTTTAAAAATCTTAAAATCTAGAATTTATGATTTTGAAAGACAAAAAATGGATCAAGAAAGATCAAAAGATAGAAAATCTAAAATAGGGTCTGGCGACAGATCTGAGAGAATTAGAACATATAATTTTCCACAAGGAAGAATTACTGATCATAGAATAAATTTAACACTTCATAAATTAGAA
>CACBFA010000014.1 GCA_902538525.1 uncultured Pelagibacteraceae bacterium
TCAAGTAATTTGGGATGACGGGAAAGAGAGTAAATTTAATTATATGTGGCTGAGAGATAATTGCCCTACAGCACACGATAAAGATTCTAGGCATCGAATGTTTAATATCTTAGATGTATCAGAAAATATAAACCCAAAAAAATATAATCTTAATAGCGATGGTAAATTAGAAATAGAGTGGAGTGAGGGGAATCATGTAAGTCATTATGATATTAGTTGGCTTAGAGAAAATTGTTACACTATAAAAAATAACCAAGAATACAAATCACCTTATAAATTATGGGATAGCAGTTTAGAAAAAAATATTCATAGTATATATATAGATCACAATGAAATTATATCTTCTGAAGAGGGATTAATTAAATGGTTAGAGCTTCTTCACTATAAAGGTATAGCTATAGTTTATAATGCTCCAGTAGAAAAAAATTCAGCGTTTCCTGTTTTAAATAGAATTAGTCACACAAGAGAGACATTTTTTAAAACACCTTTTGAAGTTATAAATATACCAAAACCGAATAACTCAGCTTATACAGCTCATGCACTTCAAAATCATATGGATTTACCATGGTTTGAAAATCCTCCTGGATATCAATTTTTGCATTGTTTAGTTAATTCAGCAAAAGGTGGTGACTCATCAGCTGTAGATGCATTCGCTGTCGCAGAATATTTAAAGAAAAACGATAAAGATACTTTTGATACGCTAACAAAAATACCTTTAAAGTTTAGAGACAAAGATTACACACAAGAAGCTCATAGAAGCTTTTATGGCAGTGCAATAAGTCTAACAAAAGATGGTGATTATAATGATGTTAGATTTAGCACTGCAACCATGGACGCTTTAGATTGTCATCCAGATCAAATGGATAAAGTTTATAAATCTCATCATAAATTTGGAAAACTTTTACACGATCATAAATTTCAAATAAAATTTAGGCTAAGACCAGGAGATATATATACATTCAATAATAGAAGAGTACTTCACGGAAGAACAGAATTTGATCCAAATTCTGGACACAGACACCTACAAGGTTATTATATGGATAGAGATGAAATTGTGGGTAGATTAAATTATCTTAAGAAATAAAAAAAGGGCTTTGAAAATATCAAAGCCCTTTTATCTAATTTATTTTAAAGTTATTATGGAAGCCAACTTTTCCATTTATCTGGATTATTGTCTAACCACTCATTAACAACTTCTTTTACATCTCTTTTCTTAATATCAACTTCAACTAACATTTTAGCTTGGTCAATATTTTGTAAAGACATTTTTTCAAAGAACTTCTTAGCATCAGCATGTTCTGCACTAGCAAAAGTAGCTGGGTTACCGTAGTTCATCGTGTAATCTTTAGCCCAACCAGTTGCTGGCCATGCAGCAGTTCCACAATCTTTCCAGTTATTTGCTTCAGTGAAGCTATCACAAGTTTTGTGTTCTGGAAGTTGTACACCAACCATATCATACTCACCAAAGAACCAATGCGGTGACCATAGATAAAGTAGGAATGGCTCTTTACGCATGTAAGCGGCTTTTGCTTCTGCGATAGCAGCAGCTTCTGTTCCAAGTTCATCAGCCTGGAAGTCTATTCCTAAAAGATCAAGTCTTTTTTGGTCATGACAATTCCAACCTGCAACCGGACATCCAATAAGTCTACCTCTCTTACCACTTTCAATTGTTGCAAATTTTGCTTTGTGTTTATTTAAGTCTTTCCAAGTTTTAATACCTAGTTCTTCAGCAGCATATCTTGGTATCCAGTAGTCTGACATACCGATTATTCCTGCTGTTCCAAGCAAATCTACACTTCCATCACCACTGTATGTCCCAACGACTTTACCTTCGTATATTAAGTCTTCTTTTAACATAACAGTGTCAGCTTCAGCGTAACTTGGCCAACTTTCGCAAGCGAAGTCTAACTCACCTGCAGCGATTGCTTCCCATAAACCAGTTCCTGAAGGAAATACAGTTTGTTTAATTTTGTATCCCATTTCTCTTTCAAGAATTGCTACGGCAACTTCGCAAGTAATTATCCCACCAGTCCAATCTGCTATAGCTGCGTGAAGTCTTTTGGCTGCATTGGCTTGACCAAAGCTTCCAATTAACAGAGCTACAGAAAGAATTAGTGCTGATATCTTTTTTGATAACTTCATTTATTTCCTCTCTTTTTAATTAATTAAAAACACATTTTAGATCAAAATGTATTGGTCTGTAAACCACGCAAATAGTACTATTTGTCTTAGCTTATTAAGCCTAAAGCTTCTCTTTGTTTCTTAGTCCACGCAAGTGTAATTCTATCAATAATAATAGCTAGTAATACTATTCCGATACCAGCTGCTAATCCTCTTCCAGTATCTGATCTTGCAAGACCATTAAATACTTCTAAACCTAAACCCTTACCACCAATAAGTGGTGTAACTATTTGCATAGCAAAAGCCATAATTACAGTCTGATTAAATCCAATAACTAAACTTGGAATAGCTAACGGAAATTTAACTTTATTTAATGTTTGAATAAGTGTTCCGCCAAATGATCTCGATACTTCAGAGTAAGTACCAGAAACCTGTGTTAAACCTAGTGATGTTAATCGAATTATTGGTGGAATTGAATATATTACAGTTGCAAGAACAGCTGACACTGTTCCACCACCAAAAAACATTAGAACAGGAATTAAATAACAGAAATAAGGAAGTGTTTGCATTGCATCCAACACAACGTTTTGAATATTTCTAAATCTTTCATTGTAAGATGCAATTATTCCAAGAGGAACTCCTATAACAAAACACAGCACTACAGACACAAGTACTGAGGATAAAGTTATCATTGATTGTGTCCATATTCCACATGCACCAATAAATAGAAGAAGTACTGCAGTAATTATTGCAAATCTTATTCCAACAGTTACGTAACCTAAAGCAGAAAATACTGCTAATGTATACCACCAAGGTATTTGAGTTAGAAAAACATCTAAAGGTCTTAACAAATTTAAATAAACAAATGCTCTTAAACCTTTTGCAAAAGAAATAAATCCTGGATTTACAGTCAGGCTTTCTACTGCATTTGTAATTGGTTGTCTTATTGATAATTTCCATTCTTTTGGAAATGTTCCTATTTCTAAAAGGTAATGATCTATAAATGCAATTAGAAATAAAACTAAAAAATAAGGAATAACATAATATCTTTTGCTAATAAATTCACCGATGTTTTCAGCTGTAGATTTATTAAAAATTGAAACTAAAACTCTAAATACTATTGCTATAGCAGATGTAACTGTTTGACATATGATTTTTAAAATCTTATTTCCAAAACTTAACGGCATTTCTAAAATTTTTGCGATTTGATATTTTTCCCAACTTTGTGGAAGTAAATAAAATCTTTGAACATCTGAAGGAAGTCTTTCTACATCTTTACTAAACGCTAAACTAAATCTATCAAACATTATCGCCATAAATAAAATACATAGCCCACCTTCCATTGCCCAACCAACATCCAATCTTCTTATTGCTTGCCAAACTTGGCCACCAATACCTTCGGCACCTATAAAACATGCAAGAACCACTAATGCCAATGCCATCATTATTACTTGGTTAATACCCATCATTATACTTGGTAAAGATAATGGAATTTTAATTTTAAATAACAATTGAAGTTTACTTGAACCAAAGGAAGTTGCAGACTCAATAGTTTGAGCTGGCACTTGTCTTATACCAGTGTTTGTCAATCTTATTATTGGAGGCATTGCATATATCATGGTAGCCAATATTGCTGGCGCGCCTCCTATCCCAAAAAAAAATAATGCTGGGAACAAATATACAAATGCTGGCATTACTTGCATAGTATCTAATACTGGCTTCATGAAATTTTCAAATCTATTACTCTGTGAACACAAGACACCCAGTATAAATCCAAAAAATACACATAATAAAACTGACAGACCCATCAATGCCACTGTTTGTAAGGATGGTTCCCACATTCCTGTAGCTCCCCAAAAATAAACTACAAAAGAAGAGTAAATTCCCAATCGCAAACCTCCCGCAATTATGCAAGGTATTACAATTATTGCTGCTATTAAAATCCAAGGAGACTCAAGCAAAAAGTCTTCTAAAAAATAGTAAGTTTCTTTTATATAGCTTGCTATAATTTTAGTGACCCATCTGTAATTTTTTTTTAAATAATCTTCTCCATCGTTCACCCAAGCTGTAAATGTAAATTTATCAGTGACTTCTTTAGGAAATTTTGAAGGCCCTTCACTTTGAGTAGATAGCCAGAGTGCTACCAAAAAAACAACTCCAATAATTACATAAGTTATTATGTTTTTCGATTGATTTGATTTATTTATTAAATCAGTTCTAGTAGCCATGTTAGCAAATTAAAATAAATAATTTTACATTTAAAGTAAAATATTGTCTATTTTTGGGGTAATATTATTTATTAAAAATGTCTGTAGAACAAAAAATCACCTGTACAAATATATGGAAGTTATTTGGACCAGACGAAAAAAGAATTATTAAAAACCTTGATAAAAATTTAAGTATTAAGGAAGTTCAAGAAAAGACAGGACACGTTGTTGCTGTAAAAGATGTCAGTTTCTCAATTCAAAAAGGTGAAACATTTGTAGTAATGGGATTATCTGGTAGTGGAAAATCAACACTAGTTAGATGTATTTCGCGATTGATTGAACCAACAGCTGGCATAGTGAAAATGGATGATGTTGAAGTTACAAAAATGAGTGCAAGTGAATTATTAGAATTAAGAAGAAATAAAATGAGCATGGTTTTCCAACATTTTGGTTTATTTCCTCATAGAACAGTCCTAGAAAATATTGGTTATGGATTAGAAGTAAGGGGAACAAAAAAAGATATAAGAACAGAAAAGTCAATGGAAGTTTTAAAAATGGTTGGCTTAGATGGTTGGCATAATAATTATCCAAGAGAATTATCTGGAGGTATGCAGCAAAGGGTAGGACTTGCAAGAGCACTAGCTGTGGATCCTGAAATATTAATTTTTGATGAACCTTTTTCAGCATTGGATCCTTTGATTAGAAGAGAGATGCAAGATGAGCTTTTAAAGATCCAAGAAAAGCTTCAAAAAACTATGGTATTTATAACTCACGACTTTTTAGAGGCAATTAAAATGGGAGACCACATAGCAATTATGAAAGATGGAGAAGTTTCTCAAGTAGGTACACCTGAAGAAATTGTATCTAATCCGAAAGATCAATATGTTAAAGATTTTTGTGAAGATGTTCCTAAATATAAAGTATTAAGTGCAGGCAAAGTCATGAGAACTGAGTGCTGCAATGAAACAAAAAATTTATTTGAGAATGGAAAAGATAATATTTTAGATAATTCTAAAATTGAAAATTTGATAGATAGGCTAATTGATAATGATAAAACTTATCCAGTAGTTTGTAATGAAAGTGGAAAGCTATTAGGTGAGATAGATAGAGTAATAGTAATGAAATCTATGAGATCAAATCAATAAATTTGCTTATTACCTTCTATTGATTTCTTTTTAATATTATCTCTCCAAATAATAATCATACCAGCAAAAATAATTACTATTACTCCAGGAAATAGTTGGCTCCATGGAGCTTCATTAAAGAAAATCCAACCAAGAATAAAAGATGACGGTATACCAAGATACTCAAATGAAGCTATTTTACTTGCTGAAATTAAACGGTAAGAATAAATAAACAATATTGCTGCTGTACCACCCAAAACTCCAGTCATTGTCATCAAAATAAAATCTTTAAAACTTTTAATTTCAACATGTCCTGTAGTTACAAAAAATAAAAGTAAACCACCAATGACATTAAATATTAATGTGTATAACTGAATTTTTGCAGTTGAATGATTGCCTTGAATGAATTTTAAAATTATGACAGTGAAAGCCCATGCTATAGCTGTTAAGATTGGAAAAATTGAGTACAAACTAAAAATTTCACTTGTTGGTTTCATTATCATAACCACACCAACAAAACCAATTATAACTGCTGACCATCTGTAAATACCAATTTTTTCACTCAATAAAATTATTGATAGTATTACTATGAAGAAAGGTGACGAAAAGGTTAGCGTCATTGCTGTTGCAAATTCCAGATTTACTACTGAAATAAAAATGAATACATTCATAGAAAGAAAACATATTCCTCTCAAGCAACTCAATATCAAAAACTTATTTCCTAAGTTTTTGAATATTGTTGAAAATTCATTTGTGAATAAGATCAATAATAACAAAGGTATAATTGCTGCTACATTTCTAAATAAAGTTAATTGAATTATTGAGTATTCATCACCTAAAAATTTAATAATAACCATGTAAAGATCTATACATAAAATTGCTAAGAGCATTGTAGCAATTGCTAAATATGTTTTTTTTAGATCTGTTTTTTCAGATGAAATTTTCATTTAATAATATTGAAATTAGTATAAGTTTTTAAAATATTATGCAAAATTTTAAGCTTAATGAAGAATTTTTATTAAATAATCAGGATTGGACATTCCCAACTTTTACAGCTTATGGACCTGGAAGATTTAAAGAAATTGGAAAGTTTTGTAAAAATTTTAAAATAAATAATGCATTAATCGTTACTGATAGTGGTAGTGTAAATTTACCATTTATAAGTGATTTACAAAATTTACTTAATGACTCAAAAATCAAATCAGATATTTATTCAAATATATCGCCAAATCCTAGAGATGATGAAATAGATTCTGGATGTAAAAAATTTCGTGAAGGCAATCATGATGCAATAATTGCAATAGGCGGTGGAAGTGCAATGGATGGAGGAAAAGCAATTTCTCTTACAGTTGATAGCGGTGTGCCTTTATGGGATTTTGAATTTGAAAAAGAGCCGCCAAAACTAACTATGGAAAATCCTTTTCCAAAAATAATTACTATTCCAACTACAGCAGGAACAGGTGCTGAAACAGAAGTCACTGCCATGGTCACTCATCTTGAAAAAGGAATGAAATTTTGTTTATGGCATCCAGATGCCCGACCATGTTTAGCTTTAGTAGATCCAGAGCTAACTTTAAAATTACCAGCAAATCTTACTGCTTGGACCGGTATAGATGCAATGATACATGCAATTGAAGGTTATAGTGTTCCTATGTTTCATCCACTTTGTGATGGTTCTGCATTAGAAAGTTTAAATTTAATTTCAAAATCACTTTATGCAGCTGTCGAAGAACCTGATAATCTTTTAGCGAGAGGAGGAATGATTATTGGATCTTATTTGGGTGGAATAGCTTTCTTAAAAGGCCTAGGTTTAGTTCATGCAATTTCGCACATGGTTGGTGCTGAATATAATACACATCATGGATTGACTAATGCAATTATACTTCCTGCAGTCATGAAATATAATTTACCTGGATTAGAAGAAAAAGTAAAAAGAATGTCAGAGGCTATGCAATTTGAAAACCATTCAATTGAAAGTTTTCAAGACAACTTAAATGTAATTCTAGATAGATTAAAAATCCCTAAAGGATTAAATGAATTAGGAGTGCCAGAAGATTGCCAAGAGAGAATAGCAAAGAAATCAATGTTAGACCAAGCTTATGGACAAAATCCTAAAAAGGCATCATTAGATGAGGTCAAGACTTTAGTTTTAGAGAGTATTAGACAAGCAAGATAGGTTTAATTAAGTGCTTGAGAATTTTTCTGTCCATCAAATAATTTCAAAAATAAAAAAAAGAGAAATTAAAATAGTAGAAGTACTAAATTTCTATTTAGATAGAATAAAAAAATTCAATCCAAAATTAAATGCTATTATTTCACATATAGATGAAACAAAAATTACTGAAGAAGCAAAATTAAAAGATGAAAATTTTAATAGTGATAATGATAAAGATGATATTTATGGTCTTCCAATTGCTGTTAAAGAATTATTTGATATTAAAAATGAGGTAACTTGTTATGGATATAAAGAGTTATTAAAAAATATCCCAAAACAGAACTCTTTATTAGTAGATAATTATAAAAAAAACGCAATTTTAATTGGTAAAACAAATCTCTCTGAATTTGCTGTTGGTTGTCATACTACTAATAGAGTTTATGGAGCCACCTCCAATGTTTATGATTATAGTAAGTCAGCGGGAGGGTCTTCTGGTGGTGCAGCAGCAGCTGTTGCAGCAAATTTAATTCCTTTTGCAGATGGTACAGATATGATGGGATCTTGTAGAAACCCAGCAGCATTTGCAAATATTTATGGATTAAGACCAACACCTGGTGCGATTGCAGAAGATAGATTTGAAATTAAAAATTTAAAAGATTTTCCTTTAATATCTACAACTGGATGTTTTGCTAGGACTCCCAATGACATGGAATTTTTATTTAACTATATAAAAGGGAAGAATGTAAAGGATAAATTATCTTTCGATCTTAAAGATATAAATAATAAAAAACTTTCAGATTTAAAAATTGGATGGTGCATTGATCTAAACGAACAATATAAGTATGAAGATGGAATTGTAGACTTATGTGAAAATATTTTAAAAAAATTACAGTCAAATAATTTAAGTGTTGAAAATTTAAAAACTGAAATTAACGCAGGAGAATTATGGTATTCTTGGACAACATTAAGAGCTAAAACATTATATGAAAACTTTTTGTTATATAATTTAAAAAATTTAAATGAATTACCTTCCCAAGCATATTGGGAATATAAAAAAGGGAAAAGCATTGAAACAAACGATGTTTTAAAAGCAATAGAAATTAGAAATAAATATATGGATAAAATTCAAAACCTATTTAAACATTATGATTTTTTAGCATTACCTTCAGCTCAATTATTTCCATTTGAAAAGAACCTAAATAATCCTGAATTTATCAATAATAATAAAATTGACACTTATCATAGATATATGGAAGTCTATACATTATCAAGTTTGCTTGGTTTGCCAACTATATCTATTCCAGTAGGTTTTAATAATAAAGGGCTACCGATGGGAATGCAGATTATAGCAAATGTTAAAGAAGATAATAAAGTAATTAACTTTGCCAATTCTTATGAAGAAATTTTTAACTTTTCAAAATTTAAACCAAAATTAATGTAATTATAATGACTAGACATCCTCATCATTTTAAAATTTCATTTGCATTAGCTATTGCTGCTGGCTCATGGGGAATTTATTGGTTACCTCAAAGAATACTAGAAGATGGAGGTTTGACTGGTGGCTGGGGAACGATATCCCAAATGGCAGTTGGAATATTAATATTATCACCAGTCGCAATTTGGAGAGTTATAAAACGAAAGTCTATTGGATTGGAATTTCCTCTCACTGGTTTTTTTGTTGGAAGTGGATTTGTTTGTTATGCTCTTAGCTTTCTTCTTACTGATGTAGTTAAAGCATTAATCATGTTTTACATGATACCTGTTTGGACAACAATATTTGAAATTATATTTTTAAAAAAGAAATTTGGTTGGAAGAGGGTAATCACATTAGGTTTAGCATTAGGAGGTTTATGGATTGTATTTAGTCAAGAAAATATAATTCCGTTACCTCAAAATGCAGGGGATTGGTTGGCCCTTGCTGGAGGTGCACTATTTGGTGCTGGTTTAATTAGAATGGAAATAATTAAAACTGATGGCGTCTTTCCAATTATATTCACATTCTTTTTTTATGGAGGTTTAGCCAGTATACCTATTGGGTTATTCTTAGTAGATTATTTAGGACCAGTCCCATCAGTGGAGGTTATCATGTCAATGTCCACTTTTTTATTACTTATTTCGATATTTTATTTTATTCCTACAGGGGTAATAATCTTTTGGGCTCCAAGTAAATTAGGAGCAGGCTTATCATCTATTTTATTTTTAGCTGAAATAATTGTTGGTGTTATTAGTGCTAGTATTTTAACAAATGAACCTTTTGGTTGGAGAGAAACCCTGGGAAGTATTCTGATAATTCTTGGTGGTGTAATTGAAGTTGTATATGTTCCAAAGTCAGAGAAGAAATTAGCATAATGGATATTAATGAATTATTGAAATCAAAAAAAAAAGTCTTCTTAGATGGCGGAACAGGTTCAGAAATTCAGAGACTTGGTGGAAAAATGGGACCAGCTTTTTCTGGTTTAGCAAATGTTTTCTCACCAGAAATAGTAATCAAAGTACACGAAAGTCATATAAACGCTGGATGTGATATGATAACAACCAATACTTTTGGAACTGCAAGACATTGTCTTGAGCCTTCAAATTTAGGAGATCAGACTATAAAAATTAACATTGATACAGTTAAGCTAGCAAGACAAGCAGTCAAAAATTCTGGAAAAAAAATTAAAATTGCTGGAAGCATGTCAACATATTTAGCTTTGGCTGAAAATGAATTTAGACCTGACACAAAATTTGTACCATCATTTGCAAAAGAAGAAAAAAATTATAAAGAACAAGCGAAAGTATTAAAAGAAGAAGGAGTCGAAGTGCTTATTCTTGAAATGCTTTTAGATATTGATCACGCTAAAATTTTGTTAAATGCTGCTTTAGAAACAGGTTTGCCTGTCTGGGTTGGATTAAGTTGCTGCATAAGTAAATTTGATGAAACCGTAGTAGGTAGAAATTTTAGAGCAGAAAAAGAGAGATCTATTATATATGACCCTTTAAAATATCCTGATGAGCCAAAATTCCTTCCTGAAGATAAAATTATTAATTTTGCTGAAATAATTAATTCACTCAAATCTATCGGTGGAGATGTTTATGGCATAATGCATAGTTGGTTTATTGATACGAGAGAGGGAATGAAAGTTTTAAAATCAAATTGGAATGGGCCAATTATGTTCTATCCAGAGATCCATAAATTTGACACTAGTACTATGCAGGCATTAATAACTGAAAATGAAATTGAATTTGTTGATAAGTGTTCCGAGCTAATAGACGATCAGGTAAAAATTATTGGGGGTTGTTGTGGCGTCACAGATAAACATTTAAAATCCTTGATAACAAAATTTTCTTAATTTAGTAATCTTTACTAATTATTTGGTCTATCATATTTACCATATCTTTTTTATATTTTTCATTTGTTGCAGATTTAGTCTCTAATACAGAAAAAAACGCAGCAACAACTTTTGTTTTCAAATTTATTCCTAAAAATTGGCCCCCATACCCAGAGTGACCAATCCAGTTACCGCATTTCATTAATGAATTAACATAACAGACAAATTTATCTTTAGATAATTGAATGTATTTGGGTCCTTCACTATTAATAGTTTTACTCAAAAAAGTTTTAGAACCAATATTTTTTCCATTTATACCTTTTCCAAACCTAGAAAAAAGTAAACCCATTCTTAAAAAATCTCTTGTAATTAAACTTCCACCTCCAGACATCCATGGTGTTCCAAATCTATCTGTACCTATATACAATCCTTCTTCAAATCCTGTTGCTTCAACTGTTTCCAACAGCCATTGTCTTAAACTTTTTTTACTTACTTTTTCTACAATTAGCCCAATAACATCGGTATTAGCTGATTTATAATGCGCCAGATCGGTATAATTTTTTAAATCTCTGCTTTTTAAAGATTTAATTGAATTTAAATATTGTTCCTGGCTTTGAATGTTTTTACCTTTAATCGGCAGTCTCCATCCTCCCACGGGCTCATGTAAAAATGAAGACGAATAAGCTTTTGTATAATCTTCACTATATAGATTTACAATATTCATGTCTAAAACGTCTTTTACTTTTGCATTAGCATAACCACTACCAATTTTTGGCAAGTAAAATGAAATTTTCTTATTCAAGTTAATTAGTTTTCTGTCTATCAGCTCTCCCACAAATAAATGTATAAACATTTTTGTAATTGACATAATTGTTTGAGGCTGATTTGTAGAAAAGTCCTTTGCGTACTGCTCGAATAAAATATCCTGATCTTTACCAACTATTAAAGAGCAAAAAGCTTTATTTTTAGTTAACTTTTTTACAGAAGATAATTTACCAATTTTCTTATTAATTTTTTTTTTTAATTTTAGAACAAAATCTGATCTAAGGTATATTCCATATCTATTAATTTTATATAAATTTCTAAAACCCAACCTTCTTTTATTTGGGAGATTCCATTGAGCTTTATTATCTTTTCTTGTAATTAATTCTGGATTTTTTTCTGAAATAATTTTTTTCAAATTAGTATTTTTTATCCAAACTTAAGAGATTTATTTTTCTCGTACTTTTGATGATAGCCTTCTGCTTTACAATAGTTTTTTTCTTTGGAAATCTTTGTAGTAACTTTTCCATCTAATTTCTCATTCATTTCTTTTAAAATTTTCTCTGCTGTATTTTTTTCATTATCATTATTATAAAATATCTCAGAGCGATATTGAATTCCTACATAAGTTCCTTGTCTATTCTTTTGAGTTGAATCATGGAGTTTAAAAAATAATCTGACCATGTCTTCATAGCTTAAAATATTTTCATCATATTGAACTTTAACTACTTCTATGTGACCTGTATCCCCACCACAAACTGCTTTGTAAGTAACATTAGGATCATCACCTCCGCAGTAACCACATTCGGTGGATAATATTCCTTTTATACCATCGTATTTAGTTTCGTCCCAAAAACAACCAATACCACCAATAAAAGTTTTCATAATTTTACAATATATTATTACTTCAAAATTGAAACAGCTTTTATCTCTTCAACTCCTATACCACAACAACCACCAACAATTTTTACACCTTTGCTAACCCATTTTTTTGCAACTTCCAAATAATCATTGGGTGAAAAATCATCCACAAACTTCCAATTTGGTTTTTCGTAATAGCCTTTGTTAGGATATGCACCAATAACTCCATTATAATTTTTTAATGCAGTCTCTAAAGCTGCACTCGTTGTTTTAATATCTGAGTGAGCGATTAAAATTGGCCCCTTATGTAATTTACTAAAATTTTTCAACGACTCTTCTAAATCCTCGTAAATTTCAGTTTTATTCTTCACATCATCATAGCCAAGTGTAATATTTTTTGTATTCTGATCTATTACACAGGAAATAGAAAGCCAAACAGGTAACTTTATATTTGAAGAACACTCAAGCATAGTCTCCACGATTTCTGCTTGAGATGTCATTGCTTCTAAAATTATTAAATCAACACCTTCATTTGATAAAATTTTAATCTGTTCATTGAAACATGGCTTCATGTTCTTTGTTCCAAGTTTAATAAAACTTCCATAACTCGAAACACTTCCTGCTAAACAGACGCTCTTTTTTGAATTATCAATTGCTTGTTTTGCAATTTGAACTGCTTGTTTATTAAATAATTCAATTGAGTTTTCATATCCGTGTTTTCTAAGAGAAATAGGAGTTGTAGCATAAGTATTTGTTGTAATAACATCAGCGCCTGCATCAATATAATTTTCATGAACTTCTTTTAGAAATTCTGGGCTATCTACCGAACATTTTCCACACCAGAGGTTTTGATCCATTTTAGCTCCTTTTTTTTCAAGCTCAGCACCTATACCTCCATCAAGTAAAATAATTTTTCCTTGATCGATTTTTTCTTGAATTAAAGTGTAGGACATTAATTGTTTGTGAAAGCACAAATTTTATTATTATCAAGATCTCGAATATAAGAATAGTAAACTCCAGAACCTTCTGGTCTTTCTCCTCCAGATCCTTCACTTTTTCCACCTGCCTTAAGTCCAATCTCATGAAACTTATCAACTATATCCCTAGATGATGTAATAAATGAAACTTGCGTTCCATTTCCATTTGTTGCCTCTTTCATATTGACAGGTTTGGTCACATAAAACTCTATAGTTCCATCACCATTTTTTTCTGTGTAACCAGCACAAACATCATCTTTATAATTTCTTTCTAGATTTAAAACTTTTAAGACTTCATCATAAAAAATTATTGCTTTTTCTAAGTTATTGGTTCCCACCATTACATATCCAATCATAAAATTACCTTTACAAAAAATTCTTCAACTAAAGATTGTTTTTTTTTTCAAATTTTTCATTATACCAACAATAATCAGCATCATTTTAATATATTTTTAAACGGTATGTAATTAAAATTTAATAAAAATAAAATAAGTTAAAATTGTAAAACAATTAAAGAGAGGAAACTATGAAAAAAATACTTAGTGTTTTAACAATTCTATTTACTTTCTCTTTTACATCACACAGTTATTCGAAAACAGAAATTCATTGGTGGTACGGAAACAGTGGTTTTCTTGGTGATGTAATTATTGAAATTGCGAATAGATTTAATGCTTCACAAGATCAATATACGGTCATTCCTACAGGAAAAGGAAGTTATGAAGATAACATGGCGGCAACTATTGCTGCATTTAGAGCAGGAGACCAACCACACTATTCACAGGTTTATGATGCTGGTGCTGCAATAATGGTAGCTCAAGTAAAAAATGGTGTTGTTATCGGTTTTGAAGAGATGGCAGAGAAATATGGTATTGAAGTAGATGCTGATAACTATATTCCAGGCATTAAAAATTTCTATGCTGACTCTGATGGAAAAATGATTGGTGTGCCTTTCAATAGCTCAACTTGTTTGATGTATGCAAACATGGACATATTGAAAGAAGTGGGAATTGAGTCAGTTCCAAAAACTTACGAAGAGTTTGAGGCTATGGCTCCAAAAATTAAAGCTGCTGGATATATTCCTTTAGTTCAAAGTCATTTTCCTTGGATCTGGACAGAAAATTTCTTTTCAAGACACAATCTACTTATGACTGATGGAAACAATGGTTACGATGCTGTTCCCACAAAAACTTTATTTGCAGAGACAGAAGCATTCGTTTACCACTGGAAAAAAGTTAAAGAGTGGTATGATAAAGGTTTATATGGCTACAAAGGTAGAGCTTGGGGAGACAATCAAGCACCATTTATAGCTGGCGAAGCTGCCTTTTGGTTTGGTTCTGCTGCATCATTCGGTGGAATGAAAGGTGTTGTACCAAACTTTACAGTTAATCATATTCCTTACTGGGATTCAGTAACTAAAGGAAAAGAGTATCCAACTTTTATAGGTGGTGCTGCTAACTGGATCTTAAATGGTCATACAGAGGAAGAGTACAAAGGACTTGCTAAATTTATAGAATTTATGGGTTCTCCAGAAATGGATCTGTATTATCACAATATGACAGGTTACTCTGCAGTGACTAAAGGTGGTATAGAGTTAGCTGAAACTATAAACTTCTATAGAGCTTCTCCATATCATAAAGCAGTTGGTGAACAATTAAGCTTAGAAGGTTCAACTATTCCTGGTGGATATAGAGCTGGTAACTGGCCACAAATTCGTGAAGTAATTTATGAAAATGTTGAGCCTATGTTAAACGGCAAAATATCTATCGAAAAAGGATTGAAGAACATGGATAAAGGTGCAGCTAAATTGTTAAAGCAATTTGCTAAAACTTTGTAAGAATAACTAAAAGAATAAGGAGGGTATTAATTTACCCTCCTTATTTATTTTTATAAGAGTATGAAAAAAGTCCAATTTAAATCTAGTTATTCACAATATTTGTTCTTAGCTCCACAGCTAGGAATTTTATTAATTTTTTTATATTGGCCAATCATACAAACCTTTAGAGATGCATTTACAATGCAAGATGCATTTGGTTTTGGAACCCAGTTTGTGTGGTTTGATAATTTTTTATTTATTTTTGATGATCCAGCTTATTTCATAGCTTTTAAGTTTACTATTATTTATAGTTTTGTAATTACACTCATTACTGGTTCAATTGGATTATTATTGGCTGTCCAAGCAAATAACGTTATGCATGGCAAAAGTGCATACAAAACGCTTTTAATTTGGCCTTACGCTATTGCTCCTGCAGTAGTAGGTGTAATGGCAAATTATTTCTTTAGTGAGAGATTTGGACTTCTATACCATTTATTTAATAACATATGGGGTTTTAATTGGTATGAAAGTGTTTTCGACTCTTATATTTACGTAATTATAGCTGGTTCTTGGAAACAAATCAGTGCAAATTTTATTTTCTTCTTAGCAGGCTTACAAGCTATACAAAAATCAGTAATTGAAGCATCAATGATTGACTGTAAAAATAGTTTTAGAAGATTTTGGACAATTACATTTCCATTGTTGATGCCTACAACATTTTTTTTAATAATTATTAACATAACTTATGCTTTCTTTGATACATTTGGTATTATTGATACTACAACTATAGGTGCTCCGTCAGGTGAAACAAGAACACTTGTTTACAAAGCTTATATGGATGGATTTAGAGGATTAGATCTTGGAAGCGCAGGAGCTCAATCTATAATGATGATGTTAATTGTTTTAGTTATTACAATTTTTCAATTTAGATACATAGAAGGGAAAATACATTATAATTAATGACTAAATTATTTACATCAGGTTTTTCACATCTAATTTTATTCATAGGAATATTTATTATGATAGTTCCTGTGTGGATGATTTTTGCAAGTTCTACTCACACGAGTTCTGTAATTAATATGGGTGGTCTTCAGATGTTTTTAGGCGAAAGCTTTTACGATAACTATTTAAGAGTTTTATTATATAAGGGTGGATTTTTTAAAGAGATAACTGCCTTAAAAATGTTTTTTAATAGTTTCATTATGGCAACAGGAGTAGCAATACTATCTGTTGTTACATCTCTTATGGCCGCATATGCTTTGGTTTATTATAGAATAAAATATGCTTCATTTTTATTTTGGATAATATTTATCACTATTTTAGTTCCATTAGAGTTAAGAATTTTTCCAACTTATTCAGTTATGGCTGAATTAAATTTAGTCAATTCTTATTTTGGACTAATAGTACCTATTTCAGCTTCAGCGATCGCAACTTTATTCTTTAGACAATTTTATAAAACTGTACCAGATGAATTACTTGAATCCGCAAAACTTGATGGGGCAAATACGTGGAGGTTTTTTATTGATTTTTTAATTCCGTTATCTAAGACAATGATAGTAGCCATGTTAATATTTATGTTTGTTTTCGGCTATAACCAATACCTTTGGCCGTTATTAGTAACAACCTCAGAGCAATATTGGACAGTGGTCATGGGATTAAAAATGATGTCAGGTTCGATTGTTCATAGATTTGCTTTTGTCATTATGTCAATGGTTCCACCAATTTTAATTATAGTGGTTCTGCAAAAACATTTTATTAAGGGAGTTTTTCAAGATAAATGAAAATAAAACCACTTCAAATCATTGCTCATATTATCTTAATATTAGGTGTCTTATTAATGATAGTCCCAATTTGGATCTCTTTTGCGAGCTCCTCACATGACTCAGTTACAATACTTACAGAAGGTATGAAATTTCATTTAGGCGATCAACTTGCAAGGAACTACAATGAAGTCTTGAATGAAAAAGGTGGCTGGTCAGAGGAAGTAACTGCCGCAAAAATGTTTATAAATAGTTTTA
>CACBFA010000015.1 GCA_902538525.1 uncultured Pelagibacteraceae bacterium
ACTGTATAAGAGTTATGGGAGAAAAATCTAAATCAGAAGTGATAGATCTAAGAATTAAAGATGGTGAAAAAATTAAAGTTGAAGAAGTTGAACTTCAAGCAATTTATACTCCTGGTCATACTGACTGCTCTTATAGTTTTTTGATGAATGATAGATTTTTGTGTCTAAAGTAGCTTCAGTGCTTAATAATCCAATAGTTGAATTTTTCTTAAATTGTTTTTGTGTATTTAAATATACCTCTTTTGGCATACTTAGAAATGGCACGTTTATTTTTTTTTGAATATCTTCATGCCAGTAATGTGCTGTGTTACAAGGCATTACAATAAACTTGCATTTATTTTTTTCCAGCATTCGACAACCAGCAATTAATTCTTTTAAAACATTTTTGTATTGCTTTAAATTCTCTGCTCTTCGCGGTGTATTTGATTTATTATAAAGGACAAACATTGGATATTTTTGATCTAATTTTCCTCTGTTTAATTTTGCAAGCTTATCACAAAAGTCTAAGCCCGCTTGAGTTCCCATGCCACCTAATATTCCAATCATAATTTAAATAATATCTTCTATATTAAAATTCAAAACATCTATATACATATTTAAATAACAGCAGAAATATATTATCGCTAAATATGAACAGAAATTTATCCTTACTTACGTTAAGTCAGATTTTTGGTTTTACCACTGCAACAATAACAGTATTTCTTAGCGGAATAGTTGGCTCTCAAATTAGCTCAAATCAATCTTTATCAACCTTACCAACCGCTTTATTCGTAGTTGGAACAGCAAGCTTTACTGTTTTAGCGGCAAATATTATGAGTAAAATTGGAAGAAGAAATGGTTTTGTCTTTGCGGCTATCGGAAGCTCTTGTTCAGCACTACTTGCTGCTTTTGCAATCAGTCAGAAAAGTTTTAATTTATTTTGTCTATCTTGCTTAATTCTTGGAATGGGAGCTGCATTTAATCATCAATATAGATTTGCAGCAGCTGAAAGTGTTGAAAAAGACAAAATACCAAAAGCAATTTCTACTCTTCTATTGGCAGGGATTGTGTCAGCATTTTTAGGCATAAGTCTTGCAAATTACACTAAAGATTTAATCCAAGATCAATTGTATGTAGGTTCTTATCTTTTGCTATCTTTACTTTCTTTCATGCCTGGAGTTTTTTTATTTTTTTTTAAAAATGTAGAAAATGTGCAGGAGGATAGTCTAAAGGAAGGAAATATAAGAAATCTCAAGTTTATAGTATTACAACCAAGATTTTTACAAGCAATTACTGCAGCTGCTTTTGCTTATGCTGTAATGTCATTTTTAATGACAGCAACTCCTTTAAGTATGCATGTTATGGAAAATATGAGCTTAAAAGAAACTGGCTTAGTATTACAATTTCATGTGGTTGCAATGTTTTTACCGTCGTTAATAACGGGTAATTTAATAAAAAAATATGGACACAGTACAATAATTTATGGTGGAGTTTTATTTTTTTTTATTACAGTTCTTTTAAGTTTATTTGAACAGACATATCTTAATTATATGCTCTCATTAATTTTTCTAGGTCTCGGTTGGAATTTTTTGTTTATATCAGGTACCAGCTTAGTAGTTTTGACTTATAATAAAGAAGAAAAATTTAAAGTACAAGGGATAAATGATTTAATTGTTTTTTCAACTATGGCTTTGGCCAGTTTATCTGCTGGAATTTTGCTAAATTCTATTGGATGGAAAATGATGAATATTATTTGTATACCTTTTTTAATATTAATTATATTTGTAAGTTTTGTTGCTGATAAAAAATCAGTTTCTTAAACATGTCTTTCCTTTTTTTAGGTTTTTTGACGGGCTTAACATTAATTTTTGCAATAGGACCTCAAAATGTTTTTGTTATAGAGCAAGGACTAAAGAAACAATATATATTTTTAGTTTGCTTAGTCTGTGCATTATCTGATTTGATTTTAATTTTCTTAGGTATCTTTTTATTTAATTATTTTTCTTATTATTTTAATAATGTAGTGGAGCTGATTTTAAATATCCTTTTAATTATTTTTTTATCTTTTTTTATTTATGGAAAAATTAAAGAAATATTTAAATTTAGATCTTTAGAATTTAAAAATAATGTCATAGCACAGAGCTCATTTAATATCTTTATTAAGACCTTAGGTTTTACATATTTAAATCCTCACGTATATTCTGATACAGTATTTTTTTTAGGGAATTTCTCAAAATCCTTTAATATTGAAAACAAAATTTACTTTGGAATAGGAGCTTCTATAGCTTCTTTTTTGTTTTTCTTTTCTTTAGGATACTTATCTAAGATTTTTTCAAACAAATTAAATAATAGAAGCTTTTGGAAATACATAAATATTTTTATAATAATATTTATGTCAGGTATAGTTTTTTACATTATTAGAGATATTATTTATTAAAGATTTTTTTTGATAATTTATTAACCTTTAAATGGTTCCCATCAAATCCGTACTGAGTGTGATATTTTCCAGGAAATGCAACACATTTTATGTCTGCACTTAAAGCAGAATTTAAACTTTCTTCTGTATCTTCAATTGCCACACATTCGTCTGAGTTAATATTCAAGTATTTTAAAGCATAATTATAAATATCGGGATATGGTTTTTCTCTTAATATGAATTCATTATTGCCGATAAAATCAAAATCTTTTTTTTCAATTCTTCCTCTTAACGAGTTAAAAATAGAATTGATATTGTTACTCGTTGTTGAGCTAGCAAGCCCAATTTTTATTTTGTTCTTTTTGCAAAATTGAATTATTTCTTTTACACCGTCTCTAGGTTCAACTTTGTGTTTGTTTAAATATTCATTAAAAATTTTGGTTTTTAAATTTCTTATTTTTTTTCCGTCTATTTTAACACTAGTATCTTTTGCGTAATCATTGATTCTCGTAGTTCCACCTGATTTTGACAATAGTTTTCTGTATATATCTTCATCCCAAAACCAGTCTAATCCACTTATTTTAAAAGCTTCATTAAATGCATTTCTTTGAAGATCTGATGTCTCAGCTAAAGTTCCAATAGAACCAAATAAAACAGCTTTGTAACTCATTATCCCTTCACGGCACCAGCTGTTAATCCACTGATTACTTGTCTTTGGAAAAACATAACTAACATAAATAAAGGAGCAGTAGCTGAAACAACTGCTGAAACAGCCCACATCAAATTACCTTCATGTTGATTTGTTCCAAGATAACTTTGTATTTTAGGAACCATAGTATGATTTTCCTGATTCAATAAAAGAGCAGTCACTGTAAAATCGTTATACGCAAGCATTAAACTAAATAAT
This sequence comes from uncultured Pelagibacteraceae bacterium, assembly GCA_902538525.1. GTDB lineage: Bacteria > Pseudomonadota > Alphaproteobacteria > Pelagibacterales > Pelagibacteraceae > Pelagibacter. The sequence goes on from CACBFA010000015.1 coordinate 3,303, forward strand.
CCAGCTGTTATTACTCCAGGCCACATAACTGGCATAATGATATGTCTGAATGCTTGAAAATAAGAACAGCCATCAATTAAAGCACTTTCATCAAGTTCTTTTGGAACAGTTTTAAAAAATGAATACAATAACCACAAAGTAAATGGTTGATTTATTGCAACAAGAACAACAATGGTCGTTGGTAGTATTCCCCAAATTTGTAATTGAAAAAACGGAAATAAATAACCAGAGACTAATGTAATATGCGGCATTGCTCTAAAAATTAATGCTGCAATTAAAATCCAAAATGCATAATTTCTTGTAGACCTTGATAAAGCGTAAGCTCCTAAGGTCCCGAGGAACAATGAAATAGTTACAACAAAAAATGTAACTATAACTGTATTCCTAGATGCTTTCCAAAACTCTCCTTCAGTCCATGCTTGACTATAAGCATCTGTTGTAAACTTTCCTCCAGTTTCTAGCAACGTATTGAATGCTGTAATAGCATACCACCAGTCAGCTCTTGAAAAAAAATCAGCTCTTACTTTAAATGATCCCCAGAAAGTCCAAATAAAGGGAAAGCATGCAACCAACAACCAAACTATTATAAAGGTTGTATTAAAAATTTTTAAAGCATTTGATCTTTTATCAAGTCCGTATTCCATTTATCTCGCTGTCCTAAATTCCTTCCATGTTCTTATTAAAACTGGTGCTAAAAGTATGGCTATCCCAATAATTGTCATCATTGAAGTGGCTGCGGCCGAACCAAATAATATTACTTCCTCATTAACGAGGTTGTCATAGATTAACCAAGACAAAGATTGAGCACTTCCTTCAGCACTGAAGCCAATTATAGGCTCAAAAACTCTAAAATTATCCATCAATGAAATGAGAGCAACAAATGTAACTACAGGATAAATATGAGGCAAAACAATATGTCTTACTCTCTGCCATCTTGATGCTCCATCAATAATAGCTGCCTCAACAGGTTCTTGGGGAACAGTTTGTAAAGCTGCATAAAATACTACAAAAGCAAATGGTGAATGGTGCCAAATTCCATAAATTATTATAGTTATCCAAGTAAGAGTTTTTGAGGATTTTAACGATAAATAAGGGTCATCCATTAACATTTGCAAATTCGCGCCAATAATTCCTTCTGCATCTATCATCCAAAATAAAACTAAAGAACCCACCAATGGAGTAACAATCATCGGCAATATGGTTCCAAATATTAGTGGCCCTCTAATTCTTCTAGTTACTGCATTAAGACTTAATGCAATTATAAAACCTAAAAGTAAGACGTTAGGCGTTACAAACAAACAATAAGTTAAAGTAAAAATTAGAGCCTTGTAAAAGGGTAGGTTGGTAACTTGATCTACAAATTCCCCAAAACTATTTGTTTCATTCCAAAATTTTCCAATTTCTTCTATTGCAAGATGATTTCTATCGACATAAGTCCCAAATCCGTTGAATTTTCCTAAAGGCTTTTCTTCTCGAATTTTTGAGGTTTTTTCTTGGTCAACAACTATAGAAACTGTACATCCAAAAGGATCACATTTTTTTACTTCCTTAACTACTTGGTCGTGCTGCGCATAAAATGATTGTATCCCTGTTGAAATAATAGGTAGACCTATAAATAAAATCATTGCCAATCCAGTTGGCAAGAAAAACCAAAAAAAAGTTTTGTTAGGCATTAATGTAATAAGTGGGGATTTGATCCCCACTTAAAATTTATTGATTATAGAAAGCCTTGTTCTTTTGCTTTACTCATGTAAGCTGCTTCCACATCTTTTAAAGCTTGTTCTGCTGACTCTTTACCTTGTAAAAATTCAACAATCTCACTTCCTAATGCACCATGCATTAAACCCATTTGTGGTAACATTGGATATGGTTTAGCTTTCATTTTAACAGCTTCGATAACTCCAATTGATTTTGGTCCAGGCTTGAAACCTTCAATTAACCAAACAGCTTGATCCGCTGCATCTGCAACCATCTTTTTGTTAGCAGCTGCGTGTGCCAAAGCTCTAAATGTTGCTTCAGCATCAGCGTCAGATCTATTTTTTGCTAATGTGAAACCGTCCCACCATAAAGTCGCTGCTGGTATGTTTCCACCAGCAACTGTTGCTGGTCCAGTTAATTTAGTTGCTGCTGTAATTTTTGCATCACCATCATCATCAAGCAATGTTCCTGATCTTGATGCCCAAAGAGTCATTAATGCAACATTTCCAGATTCCCATTCAACTTTAATAGCTTCACTATCGTGAGTTAAATAATCTGGGTTACTTAAACCTGCTAATTTTTTTAGCATATTTAATGTTGCTACACCTTTTGCATTGTTAATGCTTGGCTGAGCAGTTCCTGTTTTAAAGAATTCTCCTCCATGTCCAATGTACATGTTAACGAATTCTTCTGCTAAATTCCAACCAGCTTTGTATGCTGCTGCGTAAGGATATTGCATTTTACCAGATGCTCTTATTTTTTCTGAAGCCGCAACTACTTCCTCATATGTTTTAGGAACAGCTATACCCAATTCTTTTAAAACATCTTCTCTGTAATATAAGTGCTGAGTGTTAGCCATAAAAGCAACTGCCATTATTTTTCCATCAATTGTTATCAATTGAGAATCTTGTATTCCTTTTCCATATTTCTTAACAAGATCATCAAGTGGTCTAATTAAGTCTTGGTTCATCAAAGGAACTATAGAGCTATTTGCTGCAATTCTTGCAGAAAACTCTGATGGATTTGCAGTTAGAGCTGGCACAGCAATTTTATTGTGCTCAGATGAGTGTGTGACTTTAAAATCTGCACTTCCTTTACATCCTTTAGCAGTTTCCACGAAAGTTCTTAAAGCTGGAAAATCATTAGCTAAAATATTTATTGATCCACTCTTAATGTTACAATCTGCGTAAACAGAAGTTCCAAAAAGAATAAACAATAAAGATATTAATATTTTTTTCATATTTGTTTCCCTCATTAAATTTAAATTTATGGATAAAAGGATATATATTCCTTAGGGAATTTAAAAGTAGTTTTTAAATCGCATTTGACGCAAGTTCTGCACCTGCGACCAAAGATTCAAATTTCTTGTAAACAATATTTTCATCAACATTTCCAAAGCCTGCAAAAGTACTAAATCCACAATCACTTCCAGCCATCAATTGATCTTTATTAATTACTTTTGAATACTGAATTATTCTATTTTTTACTAACTCTTCATGCTCTACAAAGTTTGAGGTTGAGTCTATTACACCAGGAACTATTACTTTATCATTAGGAAGTTTGATGTTCTCAAAAACCTGCCATTCATGAGCATGTCTTGGGTTCGAGGCTTCAATTAAATAAGTTTGGATATTTGATTTTAAAGCAATAGGTAATATTTTTTCTAATCCAATATCGTGAATATGTGGTCCTTCATAATTTCCCCAGCAGATATGCATTCTCAACTTAGAGGCATCGATATCTTTGATTGCTTCATTAAGACATTCGATTTGTTTTTCAGCTCTTACTAAAAATTCTTCATCTGATACATTTTTAAAAGTCATATGTCTTGCAAGCGCAAGATCTGGACAATCAATTTGTAATAATAAATCATTCTTTGTTATTTCATCGTATTCAGTTTTCATCATATTTGATAATGCCTCTAAATAATCATCATCATTTTTATAAAATTTGTTTGGAAGGAAATTTGAAATTACTCCTGGTGAAGCAGAGTTAATAAATCCTTGAGGATGGTTATTTTTTTTTAACGCTGATTTTAAATTACTGATATCTTTAGTAAGAGACTTAGTATCTTTGATTTTTAATTCAGCAGTACAACATGGTCTTGTATAAGTAGGCGTACCCCCTGATTTTGCAATTTTTTCTTTATATGATGGAAAATCATCCAAGTCTTTAGGAGCTCTTCTTTCGCTTTCACCACTAAAGCCATGTAATCGATCCTTGACATAAGTAGCATAACTGATTTTTGACATTTCACCATCACTTACAATGTCAATACCGATATCAATTTGTTTTTTTACAATTTTGTTTACATCTTCTTCAATTATCTTATCAAGTTCTCCTTGATCAAATAATTCATTTTTATCTTTTTTAAATAGTATCTCAGATAGCTTTTTTGATCTTGGCAGACTTCCAACATGTGTGGTTTTAATTTTATCCATAGTTTTTACATTAATATTTGTTTCCAAATAGCAACCTCATCAAACAATACCCATTCTCTTATTATTTTATCATCTCTTAATTCTGCATGATTTATACCCATTATAAATAATTCTTTATTAGTCTTTTTCCCAAATTCTTCACTGTCTTTAGAGTGCTTACCACTTAAAAACCATCTGATTGTAGCTTTTTGATTGTTATTTTTTTCATCTAATGATGCAACATGTTCGATTGTAAACTTTATTTCAGAAAATATATTTTTTAAAGAGCTCCAATATTTAATTATATCTTCACTGCCATTTCCAACTTTATTACTTGGCCAAAATAGACTGGCTGCTCTATCATAATCTTCAAAATCATAATCGTTATTAAATATCTTCTTTAAAATATTGGAATATATATAGCCTGATGAAACTTCATTAACTTTTACTGGAGTATACTCTGACTTTTTATCAGAGGATCTATTAAAAACTTTGATAGCTTTAGATACGCCACCTTCTTTATCAATTAAATACCTTGCAAATTGCTCAGGTGTATAACCTAGCTGTCGAACCATTGCACCTTGATCTCTCACAATCCACTCATCATAAACCTGATTATTTTTACATGCACAGTCAGCTATAACTCTATAAACAATTTTGTTTCCTGTTTTTTTTCCGTAATACCCGTCATTTAAATGTGTAGCTTTGCTCAGAATTCTGTGAGATGAATGATATCCTTCATCGTCATTTCCACTCCAAATTACATCTTCACCTAATAATTGTCTGTCTGGAAATTCGCCTAAAGTTTTATAAGTTGCATCAATAACGGGTTTAAAACCATAGGTTATTCCAAAGGGTGATCTCACAGGGATATTCTCTGAATAATATTTAGATATCGACTCGACATCTTTCCCTTCCCAAATTTGTTTAGTAATTTTTAAAATGTAATCAGTTAAATTTTTATAATTACTATCAAATCCTTTCATTAGATCTGACTAACAAAATTTAAAATACTATTTTCTGAATTATTACAAGAGATATCTATTTTGCTACTCAAAGGAACTGAAAAAGTGTCTCCTTTTTCTAATTTTATATTTGAGTTTCCTATTACTATTTTCCAATTACCTTCTTGAGCAAAAAGAACGGTAGGCTTTATACATTCAATACCTTTAATTACACCAGATATAGAATTTAATGTTGTTAAATTAAACCCAGTATCTTGTTTGATTAGAGGTTCATAAGTTTTTTTATTAAATTTGTTTCCTAATACTTGATATAATTTAATACCATTAACTTCATCGCTGATATTGTTTTGTTTATTTCTATAAATATTTTTTTCTAATTCTTCTGGTAAATAATTATCAAATCTTTCTAATTCATCTTGAGTGATAGGCTCTATCATCTTTCTACCGTTAGGCACTTCAACCTTTTTTAAATCTATTAAAGAATTATCATCAAGCAATGCCATACCAGTCTCTTTTGCCTTTTTTAAAATTTCTGGAACCCATGTTATTATACCAGGATCATCTCCGCCTAATACAACAAACATCAAACTTTCTTTATCTCCAACATTTTCAAATGCTCTGAACATATTTGTAGGCATTGAAATTATATCGCCAGCTTCTAATATTGTTTCTTGTTTTCCATCAGCACCCCAATAAAATCTCCATTTACCTGAGTAAATTACAAATACTTCAGCCGTAGTATGACTGTGAAGACCAGATCCATTTTTTGGCATAGCACTCACTGCTCCTAAATTATACCCATGTAAAGACTGTATTTTTATTAGTTGTTTGGTGTCTTCAGCGACACCACGTCCAATAATTGTATAATTTTTTCTCTCTTTATGACCTTCTAATCTACCCTCTACAAAAGGAAGGCTACTCGGAACGAGCTCATTAAATTTTGCCAATCTATCAATCATATTCTTGTTATTTATCTCTATTTAAATATAAATTGCAATTTATGCAAATAGAACAATTTGATACAGGTCTTAAAATTAAGAAAAACATTGAAGATGTAGAAATTACACCTATCCAAAACTTAAATAATAAAAAATTTGTTATTGAGAATTTTAGAAATATTTATGGATTAAAAAAGATTAATCTTAAAAAAAATTTACTAAATATATTTAACAAAGATATCAAAGTTAATTGTTTTGAACCATTAAATGAATTTAATGGCATAGATAATTTTATAGAAAAATTTTGGAATCCTTTATTTGATGCATTTCCAGACATCGAAAGAAGAGAAAATATCATCCTTGGAGGCTCTTTTAGAGACAAAGTCCAAGTTGGTTCTTATTCTACTTTATCAGGTTTCTTTTTAAAGCCTTGGTTAGGTATAAAACCAAATTTTAAAATGATTAATCTTAAATGTTGTGAAATTCATGAAATTAAAAATGAAAGAATTATTGAAAGTCATATCTTAATTGATGTGATGGATTTTTTAAGACAAGCTGACAGATGGGTTATTAATCCATCAAGAGGATCTGAAGGAGCATGGTTACCTCCGTTTAATACAGATGGAGTTAATTTTTTTGAAGAAGACATGAGTAAATCTAAAAATTCATTACAACAGGCTTTGAGCATGAATAGAAGTTTAGATATTAAACCTGAGAAAGAAAATATTTCTAAAGACGAATTAAGACAAAGGTTAATAAATCATCCTCAAAAAGAGTTTTGGCACAAAGATATGATTTGGTACGGTCCTTGTGGAATTGGAACATCTAGGTCATTAGAAGGATTTGTAGATATGCATCAGCTACCTTTTAGAAAATCATTTTCTGAGAGAAATTATTGGGAATTAGGACATTATTGCGAAATTGGAGACGGAAAATTTTCTTTATGTGGTGGATGGCATAGTTTAAAGGCAAAGTATGGATCAAATGATTGGCTTGGATATACAGCAGATAACCAAGACGTTGTTATGAGAGTAATGGATTTTTATCATCATGATGAAGGATTAATTAGAGAGAATTGGGTACCTATAGATATAATTCATATTTTAAAACAAATAGGTATTGATGTGTTTGAAAAAATTAAAAATACCAAGATATAATTAAGTTTATAGATTTAAAGTATAATAGATAAAAATAGAATTATTTATTTAGTTAGAGAAACCATATTTTCGAAGTCTCACATCACCAGTTCTAGCATGAGCTTCCATACCTTCGTATCTAGAAATTCTAGCTGCTGCAGCACCAACTTCTTTGTTAGATTCTTTATTCATCTTTTGGTAAGTAACTGTTTTTATAAATTTTCCAACGTATAAGCCTCCAGTATATTTTCCTGCACCTTTTGTTGGTAGAATATGATTTGGTCCAGAGCATTTATCTCCATATGCAACTGTTGTTTCTTCACCTAAAAATAAAGAACCATAATTTTTTAAATTTTTTAAATACCAGTCTAAGTTTTCAGCTTGAACCTCCAAATGTTCAGGTGCATATTCATCACTCACTTTCATCATTTCTTCTTTGGTATCACACATAATTACTTCTCCATAATCTCTCCATGCTGCATCAGCATTATTTCTGTTATGTTCAGGTAGTTCTTGAATAATTTCTGGAACTCTTTTCATAACATAATCACATAAAGATTTATCAGTAGTATAAAGCCAAGCTGGAGAGTCAGGACCATGTTCAGCCTGTCCAACTAAATCATAAGCAATTATTTCTTTATCAGCTGTATGATCTGCAATAATGCCTATTTCGGTTGGTCCTGCAAATAAATCAATTCCAACTTTTCCAAATAAAATTCTTTTAGACTCTGCTACAAATTTATTTCCAGGTCCAACAATCATATCTACTTCAGGATTACCAAAGCAACCATAAGCTAGTGCACCAATTGCTCCTATTCCACCTATATTCATAATTACATCTGCACCACATAGGTTAGCTGTGTAAATTATAATTGGGTTTGCACCATTTGAATCTTTTGGTGGACTTGTTGCAATTACATTCTTTACTCCTGCAACTTTTGCAGTTGTCACACTCATTATAGCAGAGGCGATATTATTGTATCTTCCTCCGGGCACGTAACACCCAACTGTATTTACAGGTATCAATTTTTGTCCTGCTATTAAACCAGGTGATAATTCAACTTCTGAGTCTTTTCCAAGATTTTCAAGCTGGTGTTCTGCAAACTTCCTAACTCTTTCATGAGAAAACTGAATATCGTCTTTAATCTTTTGATCTAAAGTTTTATTTATTTCTTCAATTTTTTCTTTGCTAACAATTATATCACCTTCATAATTATCAAATTTTTTTAATATATCTTTAACACCTTGATCTTTAGTTTTTTCTAAATCTTTTAAAATAGAACTTACCTTAATTCTTGTTTCATCTTCTCCTGTAAATGCAGTTTTTTCAGCTTTTTTTATATAAGTAATTGCCATTATTTTTCCTCAAATTTTACAAATGTTTAAATTATATAAGATGTTTATTCAATAAAAGTTTAATCTAAAGCAACAACAGCTGCAGCTATAGAAGCAAGTCTTGCTGTCGCATCATCTGACCTACTTGTTATAACAACAGGCACTTTACCTCCAACAACTACGCCAGCTGCACATGCTCCCATAAAATAAATCATCATTTTTACAAGCGCATTCCCAGTTTCGACATTTGGAACCAATAATACATCGGCTTCTCCAGCAACTATATTCTCAATTCCCTTAATTGAAGCAGATTTTTTTGAAATGCTATTATCAAATGCCAAAGGTCCAAAAATATCAGCATTAAAATTTTCTTTACTTGCCAATTCAGTTAATTCTTTAGCTTCAACAGAACTCTGTACACTATCAATTACTTCTTCTGTTGCTGAAAGGACAGAAATCTTAGGTCTTGGAATATTAATTCTATGACTAAAATCTATAACATTTCTTAAAATATGCATTTTAGTTTTTAAGTTAGGAGAAACATTCAATGCTCCATCGGTTATGATTAATGGTTTATCATCTTTTTGTAATGTCATATGCCAAATATGACTTAGTCTTGTTTTTCCAATTAATTTATATTCTCTTTTAAGAACTTCTTTCATCAATATATCGGTATGGATATGTCCTTTTACAATAATTTTTACTTTATCTTCTGATGCAAGTTTTGTTGCAATTCCAGCTGTATTATTTTCAACTGGCTCATTAATTATTTCAAAATTTGATATGTCAAATTTAAGCTCATCTGCGCATTCTTGTATTTTTTGTTTGTCACCTATTAATATTGGGGTGATCAATTTTTCAGAGACAGCATCCATTACCGACATCATTGGTAATTTTTTACCTGCATTTACAATGGCTGCTTTTACACCTCTTTTTTGATGAGCTATATTAAGTAGATTAACAGGGCAAACTGTAGATTTATCAGATAACATATGAGTTTAAATATTTGTTATGGTTCTAAATATCAATATTTTTTATTACGTTCGATATAAAAATAGTTTAAAATTGAATAAACGATGGAGATAGTTACAAAAATTGCACCTATAGCGTTAGCACTTATAATGTTAGGTCTGGGATTGGGCTTATCAACTAGAGATTTTTTAAGAGTTATAAATAATCCAAAAGATTTTACAGTCGGAATAATTTGTCAATTAATCCTTCTCCCAATCGTTGCTTATATTTTACTTTTAATATTAAGGTTACCAGTTGAATTAGCTTTAGGATTAATGATTATTGCTGCTGTTCCTGGAGGAGTAACATCAAATGTCTTAACAAAATTTGCAAATGGAGATGTTGCATTATCTATTTCGTTAACAGCAGTAGGTAGTTTAATTAGTATTTTTTCTGTTCCATTTATTGTTTTTTCTTCAGCAAAATTATTAGGTGTTACTGATTTATCCTCAGATATTACGATGACTGGTATTGCTCTTAAAATGGCACTTGTTGTAACTGTGCCAGTAATTCTAGGAATGATAATTAGAAGATTCGCTGAAAACTTTATTTCTTCTAATATTAATATTGTAAATAGAATTACAGGTATTTTATTTATTGTTGTATTTGCAGCAATATGGATTGAGGAAAGAGAAAATATAATATCATACTTAGGTCAAGCGGGTTTAGCTGTTTTGATATTAAACGTAGTCATGATGACTTTGGCATTTTACATTGCAAAAGGTTTTGCAACTGGAATACCACAGAGAAAATGTATTTCTTTAGAATGTGGATTACAAAATGGAACTTTAGCTGTATTTGTAGCAACACAAATTTTCAATGATGTCGCTTACATGGTTCCCACAGCTGCTTATGCCTTAATAATGTATATAACTGGATTTATATTTATATACATTCTTAAAAATTCTAATTAAGATTTATTTGATTGTAGGTTCTTTTTATAAAAACATTTATTGATTTTATATTTTCATCTTGAATTTTTGACATATCTTTAAAATTTTGTTTGCTGACATCAAAATGTATCAATTTATTTTTGTCTAAAGAAATAAATTTATTTTTAGTTAATTTCTTGATTTTTCTTACTACCGTTGGTCTTGGTATTCCTGTTATTTCAGAAATAGACATTGCATTAATTCCTTTTATTTTTTTATTAATAATTTTATCTCTCCATTTATCTAAATAACTATCAATACCTTTAAGTTGCCTTCCAATTTTTGAATTATTATTCAAAATTATAGTTGCTAAAATAGTAAATATTTCCATATCACCAAAATAATTTTTCCACCTTAAGCAGTAAGGGAATAAAAATTTATAAAATTGATACCAGCAAAATGAGAAATTATGTTTTATTAAGTTATTAATTTCATTACTGGACATTTCATTTTTTATAACTTTTTCTTCTTTTAAAATTTGACTAAAAACAGATAAAAGTGTGCATATATTTTTTAATGTATCATTTGGCTGTGTTGAATTGTATGCACTTCTGTCTATTGTAATCTTCTTGCCCTTTTTTTTAATTATTCCTTTTTTTTCCAGGGATATAACTTTTCTTCTGACACTCTCTTTTGGTATTTTAAGATCCTTTGATATTCTTATAAGGTTAATTTTATCAATCTCTAATGTTTTATCCTTATAAAAATCATTGAAAGTAATATTTAAATTATTTCGTCTGTAAAAATCAAACTGCTTACCAATCAAATAAATTAAAATTGTGTAAGTATCTATATCTTTAAACACTTTATAAGCACCGATTGTCCAATCAGACATAAGTTTTAAAAAAAAAGGACTTAAAATATCAAAATGATTTTTGAAAATTTTATCAATCAGTTCATCATCTAGTTCGGAATTTACACTTGGTAGCTGCTTCATAATGTATCAAAACCCAATTTGAACAATTTTAAAACTTGAGTCAACCCATTTTGAACAGTTAAATTCTGTAAAATTTTTTTTAAATATGATTTAATAATTTAATGAGTACTGAAAGCTTAAATAGAACATCTAATATTGAAATACCTGAAAAAAAACCGAGAGTAATTCGAATGTCCCCTCGTAAAGTAAATATAGATGTTCTAAAGAAAAGAGTAATCACTGAAAAGAAAAAAGAGGCGCTTCAGTCAAAAATAATAATACTTTCAGTCTGTTTATCTATTGGAATACTAGGTTATTTTGCAGGTTAATTAGCTAAGAGAATATCTAAATCCTTTTTAATATTTTTTGGAATTTTTATAGATTTTTTAATGTTTGTTTTTGTTCTTAAAAACTTTTGCTCGCCTGGATAAAAGATTTTTTGTCCTTTTAAATTAGGTATTTTTTTTATTCTTTTAATATTTTTTTTTATCTCTTTTTTATAATCTTTAACAAATAGATTATCTTTAAATGCTAAAAATAAGTGACCGATATTTTGTGGCCCAGAGAAATCATCAAATGGGTCTTTTACTTTGCCACCATGATTACTTCCAACAAATACTCCAGTTAAAATATCTACCATCCAGGCTAATCCAGATCCTCTAAATCCAGCTATTGGAAGTTGTACCCCAGCAAGAGCTTCTTTTGCATTTGTAGTTGGTTTACCAAATTTGTTTAAAGCAACTCCATATGGTATTTTTTTTCCTAACTTTTCTGCAATCCTAATTTTACCTCTATTAATGATAGACATTGATGTGTCCAGTATAAATGGAACCTTACTATTTGTTTGAGTTCCAAAACATATTGGATTAGTTCCGAAGACTGATTTTTTTCCACCGAAAGGCGCAATTGCTGGAGGAGCATTTGTAAATGCGAATGTTATTAAATTTTTTTTAACAGCTTGCTCAACGTAGTATCCAGATAGACCATAGTGTCCGCTGTTTTTTACAGCAACTAACCCAATTCCTGTTTTTTTTGCATTTTGTATAGTTTTTTTAATTGCTTCATCTGCTGCAACAAAGCCAATAGAATTATCAGCATCAATTATTGATATAGATTTTGATATATTTTTTATAGTTATTTTAGGTCTAGGATTAATTACTTTTTTTGAGATTCTTTCACAATACATTTTTAAACGAGACAATCCATGTGAAGGCGCACCCACAAGTTCCGCATTGATAATTGCATTTGCACAAATAATAGCATGATTTGTTTTCAACCCTCTTTTTATAAAAATTTTTTTAATAATAGATTTAATTTTTGTATTATTTACAGACATTAATAGAATGAAATTAACCTTTACCTCTCCACGGTATAGTCTTATCTATAATTTTTCTCAAAGTTACGTCAAAAAGAAGACCCAACATACCCATTATAAAAATTGTGATCCAAATTACTTCATATTGAAAATACTTTTTGGCAACATTTTCAACAAATCCAATTCCAGTTGTACCAGCTAAAAATTCTGCTGCAACTAAAGTACCCCAGCACATACCAACAGCTACTCTAATACCTGTTAAAATTTCAGGTAAAGAATTTGGAAAAATAACATATCTAAGTATTTGTCTTTTAGAAGCACCAAGAGAATGTGCTGCATGAATTTTAGATAACTGCGTGCCCGATGCTCCGGCTCTGGCTGAAATAATCATTATAGATAATGAAACCATAAATAATAAAAATACTTTTCCAGTATTATCAATCCCTAAAACCGAGATTATTAAAGGAGCCCATGCAAGAGGAGGTACCGGTCTATAAAGTTCAATTAATGGATCAAAGAAACCTTTAGCAAATCTATTTAAGCCCATGAAAAGTCCTAATGGTACACCAATCAATATTCCAAAAACTAATCCAAGAAAGACTCTTAAAAATGAATCCCAAATATGACCATAAGGAACAGGAATTTTAAATAATT
>CACBFA010000016.1 GCA_902538525.1 uncultured Pelagibacteraceae bacterium
CATTTTACTGTTAAAACCACAAAAGATATAAGGGATGATTTTTATTTAAAGATTGACCGGTTATTAAATGATTAATACAAGATAGATTGAATTAAAAGTGTGAAAATTAAAAATATTTAGATATTCAATGCCAAAAATCAATTTAGCAATAACTGGGTGTATGGGGAGAATGGGCCAACAGCTCATTAAATCTGCTACTAAAGATAATTCTGTTAAATTGGTTGCTCTCACAGAAAATAGGATAGTTAGTAAAAAAATTAGTGGAATTAAACCAGAATTAAATACTGAAAAAGCTCTGAGTAAAGCAAATGTCATAATTGATTTCACGATACCAGAATGTACGTTTGAAGTTTTAGAAATAGCTACAAAACTAAAAAAAAAAGTAGTAATTGGTACAACGGGTTTTACAAAAATAGAAGAAAATTTAATAAGGAAGTTTTCAAAAAAAATTCCAATTTTAAAAGCAGGAAATATGAGCCTTGGTATTAATCTCCTTATGTACCTCACTGAAATCACATCTGCCTCACTTGGTAATAATTATCTAAGTAAAGTCTTTGAAATACATCACAAGCATAAAAAAGATCATCCATCTGGAACAGCTTTAATGCTCGGAAAAGGAATTGCCGTGGGAAGAAATAAAGATTTTTATAAAATAATGGGAAAAAAATATTTAAATAAGAAAAAATTTCCTTATGGGAAAAAAATTAATTTTAACTCAATAAGAAAGGGTGAAATTATAGGTGAACACGAAGTTACTTTCTCAAGTGGTAAAGAAATAATTACACTAAACCACGAAGCCTTTGATAGAGCATTGTATTCCGAGGGTGCAATAACCGCTGCTAAATGGATATTAAATAAAAAACCTGGATTATATTCAATGAGAAATGTTCTGAATTTTAAATAATGAATGAAGTTCAAAGAGCAAAAATAGTCTTAAAAATATTGAACAAAACATATCCAAAAACAACTATACCATTAAAACATAGAAATATTTTTACACTTTTAATATCTGTTTTGCTTTCAGCTCAATGCACAGATTTAAATGTTAATAATGTTACTAGAAATATTTATCCAAAATATAATAAACCAGAACATTTCGTTAAACTTGGTAGAAAGAAAATTGAAAAATTGATAAGAAGTATAGGGATTTTTAGAATTAAAGCTAAGAGTGTTTATAATTTATCGAAAACCTTAGTTGAAAGATATAATAGTAAAGTTCCAAAGACTTTTAAGGAATTGGAGGAATTACCAGGTGTTGGACATAAAACTGCTAGTGTAGTTATGTCTCAAGGTTTTGGGTACCCTGCGTTTCCGATAGATACACACATACATAGACTTGCTCAAAGATGGGGTTTAACAAATGGAAAAAATGTTATCCAAACAGAAAAGGATTTAAAGCGTTTATTCCCAAAAAGATATTGGAACAAACTACATCTACAAATAATTTATTATGGGAGGGAATATTGCAAGGCAAGAGAGTGTTATGGTATTTCTTGTAAAATTTGTACTTCTTGTTATCCTAAAAGAAAAAAACCAATTAAAACTACGAGAGCTTAAAATGAAAATTCTAGGAATAGGCAATGCAATAGTAGATGTAATTTGCAAAGTAGATGAAAATTTTATAAATCAAAATAAATTAACGAAGAGTACAATGAAGCTTGTTTTTGACGAAAAGGAATTTCAATCAATGCTATCAAATTTAAATATTGAAAAAACTATATCAGGTGGCTCGGTAGCAAATTCTATTGTCGGGCTATCTCAACTAGGAAATAAAGTTGGATTCATTGGTAAAGTGAGTGATGACAATTTAGGTAGTAAATACGAAGAGGGTTTAAAATCTGAGAATGTTGAATATTTTTACTCTAAAAAAAAAGAAGATATGCCAACAGGAACTTGTTTAATTTTAGTAACTCCAGATTCCGAAAGAACGATGTGCACTTTTCTAGGTACCGCTGGAAAAATTAATGAAAACGATGTTAATTCTGATGTTGTAAAACAATCGGAAATGATTTTTTTAGAAGGATACTTGTGGGATGAGGGTGAGCCAAAAAAAGCATTTGAAAAAGCTATTAAAAACGCAAATAAAGTTGCGATGTCTTTATCTGATCAATTTTGTGTTGATAGACATAAACCTCATTTTTTAGATTTAGTAAAAAACAAATTAGATATCACTTTTGCAAACGAGCAAGAAATGATGTCATTAATAAATGCTCAAAATTTTAACGAAGTGATTGAGTTTGGTAAGAGTTTAAAAAAACTACTTGTTGTTACTAGAGGAGAAAAAGGGGCAATTTCCATATCAGGCAATGATGTAACAGAAAATGGTATTGAAAAAAATTTAGAGTTAATAGATCTTACGGGCGCAGGTGATTTATTTGCTGCAGGTTATTTGCATGGTTATTTAAATAATTTCAGTCCTATTGAATGTTTAGAAAAAGGAAAAGAAATGTCTTCAAGAGTGATACAACAGATTGGGGCTAGACTTTAGAATTCTTTCTTGTGTAGCTACCCTTGCCTTTTTTTGGCTTAACTATTTTAAGTTTATATTTTCTTGAAAACAATTCTTTTGCAAATGCGTTCTTTTTAGGCTTGGATTTTATAACCATTTTTTAAACTTATTATGAAGGATTTATCTTTAAATTCTTTTTCGACTTTCTTTCTAAGTCTGTAAACATGTGTTTCAACTGTATGGGTTTCTAATTTAGATTTATAGCCCCAAACCTCAGATTGAAGTTTGCTTATTGGGACAGGTACTTTTAGACTTTTTAAAAAAATTATTATTTTAACTTCTTTTTCTGTTAGTTGGATTGATTTATCTTCAAAGTACATAGCTCTCGAATTTAAATTAATTGAATAATTACCTACCTTAACATCATTCTGTTGAATAAATTTATTTTTTAAAAATTGTATATTGATAATTTCTATTATTTTTTGAATGTTTATTGGATATTTGTCAATTTTAATTTGATTTTTGAAAATAATTTTTTTTTCACCTGAGATAACCACTAAATTTTGATCGCTTGCAATCAAGTGAAATTTCTCATTGTCTAAATAATGGATATTAAAATTTAAATTACTTTTTATTTCATCTAAAATACTAAATAATACTGGAAATTTATGAATTATTAAAAATTGGTTTATATTCATTACGATACAATATGACAATTATTATAAAAAATAAAGATTACCTAATTTTTGATGATTTTCAGTTTAGGTGTTGTGTAGGGAAAAAAGGTTTTTCAAATGACAAATTTGAAGGAGATAAGAAAACCCCGATAGGTGAATTTTCACTAGAAAATCTTTATTTCAGAAAAGATAGAAAAAAAATTCCTAAAACTAGATTAAAAATCATAAAAATTAAAAAAAATATGGGTTGGTGTGATGATATCAAATCAAAAAAAAATTATAACAAATTAATAAAAATGAATTCAAAATTTAGAGCAGAAAAACTATTCAGGTCAGACTATAAATATGATTTTTTTATACCAATAAAATATAATTGGGGTGGAAAAAATATCGGGAAAGGAAGTGCAATTTTTATACACATAACAAAAAATTACAAGCCGACAGCTGGATGTATTGGCCTATCTGAAAAAGATTTTTTAATTTTGGCAAAACTAGTAAAAAGAAATACTAAAATAAAAATAATTTAATTGCGGTTTCCAAAAATACTAGATCCTATTCTTACAAAAGTTGCTCCTTTTTCTATAGCCTCCAAATAGTCAGAGGACATGCCCATACTAAGATCTTTTAAATTAATCTTTTTATTTAAATCATTCATCTCCAAGAAATAATCCGAAGTTTTTTGATTTATTGGAGGAATACACATTAAACCTATTACATCTAAATCTATACCTCTGCAGTAATTATAAAAATCTGGAACTTCATCTTTTGATATGCCAGATTTTTGATTTTCATTTCCTATGTTAACCTGGATGAATAATTTAGTTTTTATATTTAATTCATTTTGTATTTTATTAATTTTATCAGCAAGTTTTTTGCTATCTAAAGAGTGTATGTAATCAAATAATTTAACTGCAAATTTAACTTTATTTGTCTGAAGACGACCAATTAGATGCAATTTAATATGTTTGTTTTCTTTTTTTATTTCAGTCCATTTTTCAACTGCCTCTTGAACTTTATTTTCTCCGAAATGAAGATGTCCTTGTTTAATAACTGGAAGTATATGTTCTATATTAAATGTCTTAGATACAGCAATAATTTCAGGAAATTTATGAAAGTTTGTATTTGGATTAAACTTTGCCTTAACTTTTTGAGAAATATTAAGTAAATTTTCTACTGGATCATGCATAATAATTTTCTAAATAAATTTTATTTTATAAATTCCTTTAAGAAAAGTAATATTGACAAATTAAATAATAATACAGGTGTAATTTATAGAAATTACAAAGAAAAGTTAAATATATCAGAATTAATCAAAATTAAAGATTACTGCTCTAAAAGAAAAATTAAGTTTTTTTTATCTAATAACGTTAAGATTTCTTTATATTTAAAGCTGGATGGTGTTTATTTGCCTTCATTTAACAGAGATTTTAAGCACTTAAATTATAATTTTAGCCCAAATTTTATAATACTTGGTTCTGCACATAATATTAAGGAAATACGAATTAAAGAAACTCAGAATGTTGAATATATATTTCTATCTTCATTATTTAAAAAAAATAATAACTATTTAGGGATATATAAATTCAAAAAATTAAAAAAATACACCAGTAAGAAAGTCATAGCTCTTGGAGGTATTTCAAGGTCAAATTTGAAGATGATTAGTCTTACAAATTGCGATGGTTTTAGCGGAATTTCTTTTTTTGAATAAAAAAAAAGGCCCCAAAAAATGGGGCCTTTTTATAAAAATTAAATTTTACAAATTAGAATGCAAAACTTAAACCTAATTGATATGCTTCTCTGTCGTTAGTTGCAGAGTGAGCGATGTTATCAACTTGGTTCATTGAGAATGAAATTCCCAAAGATCCCATAGTATATGATACACCAACAGCAACTGAGTCTTGGTCTGTTGATCCAACTGTCTCTATAGTGTTAGTACCATAAGAAACTGATAAATCATCATTTACTTGATAAGATATACCAATACCTGTTGACTCTACGTCAGATGAACCATCATTATCTTTTTCAGATGTTTGGATACCTACTGTAAATGAACCCATTGCATATTTTGCAAACATAGTGCTTTCAGCAGATTTAGTTCCAGTAACATTTTCTACGTCACCTTCACCATAACCAAGAGTTAATCCGTCCATTCCTGTGTAAGTTATACCGTAGTCACTGTAAGATACATCAGTTACTGCATCAGATGCATTGATGTATGAAGCAGTTAGGTTAACACCTGAATCATGACTGTACTTGTATGTAAACATATTGTTTCCAGAGAAACCATTGATTACATTAGCATCAGCACCTGCAACTACATCCCATGGCTCTTCTGAAGCAGTTGGCATTACATCGTCATTTGCACTCATAAATCCGTCACCACCGTGACCAGCAAATACTAAGCTACCTGCATCACCAAAATCAAATGAGATTGAGTGACTGTCAACAACGTTTGTACCATTTGCAGATGAGTAACTTGTTGTTGAGTTTGATTTTTCTGACTGAGCATCACCATCTAACTCTATGCTTAGAGTTACACCGATGTCATTTACATCTCCTGAAGCAGAGAATGTAACTGAGTCAGCCATTGTCCAACCGTTACCGTGGTTTGAATTTTCATCACCACCACTGAACGACATAGTAGCACTACCAGATGCAGATAATGTAGCAGCTGAAACAGATCCAGCAACTAAAGAACCAGCAAGAGCTGTTAGTCCTATTTTTTTATAATTGTTCATATTAAGTACTCCTTGTTTAGTTTAATATTAAACATAGCTTATGTATCAAATTTAATGAAAAACAGCCTATAATACTTAGCTTTTTGTCAAATTTTGTATATAGTGTTGCATATTTACATCACATAAAAGACTTTAAAACATGGGTTTTTTTATATTTATGTATAAATGACAATGCTAAAAAAAAATCTTATTTATATGATGAATTTCTTTATGAATAAAAAATATTTTAATTTCTCAATCCTAAAATTACTAATAATAATTTTCTTATTAAATTCTTGTGGAGGAATGAAAGGTGGTGATGCACGTAAAATACCTGCAAACATGAAAGAAAGGCAAAGACAAAATATCGAAGAAGGAAGAGGTTTTAGATTGGGAAGTTTGGGGGGTGATAAAAAGGGTGGAACTTTTAGCTTTGCTAGTTCAAACGAATTATGGAGAGCTTCACTTGATACTCTGGAATTTATGCCTTTAGCTTTAGCAAACTATAGTGGAGGAATAATTGTAACAGACTGGTATAGTGATGGAAGTTCTAATCAAGAGTCAGTAAAAATTTCAATAAGATTTTTAAGTAACGAAATTAGATCAGATGCACTATCAATTAAAGTTTTTTATAAAGAATGTTCAATTCTTGAAAGTTGCAAAGTTACAGATAGATCTACAGCATTATCAAGTGACCTAGCAAAAAAAATTCTTGCTAAAGCAGCTGAATATAAAGAGCAGAATAAATCAAAAAAAAACTAATTATAATGAAAGTTTAATTTCAAAAATTTATCAATATTGTGGAGAGATATAATTTTAAAGAAGTTGAGTCAAAATGGCAAAAAACATGGGAAAATAACAAAGTTTTCTCTACCATTATAGATCAAAGAAAAGAAAAATTTTATTGTCTAGAAATGTTTCCTTATCCGTCAGGAAAAATTCACATGGGCCATGTGAGAAACTACACAATAGGTGACGTACTTTCTAGATATAAAAAACTTAAAGGTTTCAATGTACTACATCCTATGGGGTGGGATGCGTTTGGGATGCCTGCAGAAAATGCTGCTAGAGAAAATAAATTAGATCCAAAAGATTGGACCAACTCGAATATAAAAACTATGAAAGATCAACTAAAAAAATTAGGTTTGTCTTTAGATTGGGATAGAGAAATCTCAACATGTAACGAGGACTATTATAAACACCAACAGACTTTTTTTTTAGAATTATTAGAAAAAGGCCTTGTATATAGGAAAGAAAATTATGTTAATTGGGATCCTATAGATCAAACTGTTTTGGCTAACGAACAAGTTATAGATGGTAAAGGTTGGAGATCGGGTGCAATGGTTGAAAGAAAAAAGTTAAACCAATGGTTTTTTAATATATCAAAATTTTCTCAAGATTTACTTGATGGGTTAGAGGGATTGGAAACTTGGCCAAACAAAGTTAAAACTATGCAAAAAAATTGGATAGGTAAATCATTTGGATGTGAGATAAATTTTGAAATAGAGGGAGACTTACCAGTAGAAAATATAAAATGTTTTACCACTAGGCCAGATACTTTATTTGGATTTTCTTTTTTAGCATTGTCAGTCGACCATGAAGTATCAAAATTTTACAAAGATGACGAAAATTTTCTAAAATTTAAAAAGGAATGTTCAAAAACAGGGACTACCGAAGAGGCAATTGCTGTAGGAGATAAAATTGGATTTAAAACAAACCTTTTTGCAAAAAATCCTTTGAAACCTGATGAAAAAGTTCCGGTTTACTTTGCAAATTTTGTATTGATGGATTACGGATTTGGTGCAGTATTTGGATGTCCAGGACACGATCAGAGAGATTTCGATTTTGCAAAAAAGTATAATTTAAAGATAAAAACAGTAGTAAGACCTTATGAAGAAAATGAAAAGTATGAAGTAAAAAGTAAAGCGTATGCGGGTCCAGGGATACTAATTAATTCTGATTTTCTTAATGGATTAGATGTTCCTAAAATTTCAGTAAATGAAACTATTAAAATTTTAGAACAAAAAAAATTAGGAAAAAAACAAGTAAATTTTAGACTAAAAGACTGGGGTGTTTCCCGTCAAAGATATTGGGGATGCCCAATTCCAGTAGCATACGACAATAGCGGTAATGTTAAACCAATACCAAAAAATATGTTACCAGTTAAACTTCCAGAAAATATTGATTTATCTGTAAAGGGAAATCCGTTAGATAAACAAACCAAATGGAAAGAGATAATTATTGATGGAAAAAAATATACTAGAGAAACTGATACGCTAGATACCTTCGTTTGCTCGTCATGGTATTATCTTAGATTTTGCTCACCAAAAGAAACCAATTATGGTTTCAATAAAGAAGACATTGATTATTGGATGCCAGTTGATCAATATATAGGAGGAGTAGAACATGCAATATTGCATTTATTATATTCAAGATTTTTTATGAAAGCTATTAACTATAAAAATAAAAATTTTACTATTACGGAACCCTTCCAAAGTTTGTTTACACAAGGAATGGTTTGCCATGAAACTTATAAAGATGACAACAACAATTGGCTAAGTCCAGATGAAATTGAAAAAAAAGATAATTACGTGGTTAAAAAAAATGATCACAGTAAAATCGTAAAAGTTGGTCCATCAGAGTCGATGTCAAAGTCTAAAAAAAATGTTATAGATCCAGAATTAATAATTAATAATTACGGTGCGGATTCAGTAAGACTTTTTATTTTATCTGATAGCCCACCTGAAAAAGATGTGCAATGGTCTGAGCAAGGAATGGTTTCTTCTTATAAATTTATTCAAAAACTTTGGAAGTTGCATTGTGATATAAAAAAGGAAATATCTTTAAATAAGGAAAATATTTTTAGCGATAAATTAGATAAATTTACAAATGAGATTGTTTCGAAGATTACATTTAATCTAGAAAAATTTAACTACAATGTAATAGTTGCAAATATATACGAAACATACAATTTTTTAACAAAATTCATAATAGAGAGTAAAAATTCAAAAAATTTGAAAGAAAATTATTTAAAAATTATATCATGCTTTTCTCCAGTTATTCCTCACTTCGCAAGTGAGTGTTTCGAGGATTTACAAGTAAAAGAAGTCATAAAATGGCCAGATTATAAAAAAGAACTTCTCGAAAATAATGAAGTAAGCTTCGTAGTCCAAATTAATGGAAAAAAAAGGGCATTACTTAAAGTTAGAAAAGACATAAGTGAAACAGAACTTTTAGAAATTATAAAAAAAGATAAGATTAGCTCGAAATATTTGTTTAATTTAAAAATAAAAAAAATTATTTTTGTAAAAAACCGATTAATTAATATTTTAACAGATGAATAGAATTTTAATATTACTATTGACTTTAAACTTGCTCCTTAGTTGCTCATACGATCCAATATTTGTTAATGAAAAAAGTGATTTTAAATTTACTAAGATTAAATCATCAGGTGTAACCGAAGTAAATGAAGTTGTAAAAGATATACTAACTAAAAAGAGTTATGGAGATATTGAGTACAATATTTCGTTTGAAAGTGAAAAAAATATAGAAGTAGTTACATCCAATCAAAAAGGCGACCCAACCGTTTTTGAAATGTTGGTAATTGTAGACTATATTATTTTCAAAAATGGAAAAGTTGTTTTAACAAATCAGATTAAAAAAAGAGATGTTTACAATAATATTAAAGATAAATTTGAACTTCTAAAATATGAAGAAAATATTTTAACTAATATATCTAATAATATTTCAAATGAAATATTGATGTCCATGAGAACATTGTCTAAATGATTATTAAATCATACGAATTTGAAAAATCTAAAAGTGAAAATTCAAATTTTTTCTTAATTTACGGAAAAAATGAGGGTCTTCAAAATGAAATATTTGAAAAAAACTTTTTGCAAAACTTTGAAGGTGCAATAAACAAATATGATGAAAATGAATTTATAAGAAATTATGATGAAATATTGAGTGGAATACTGACCCAATCATTATTTGATGGAAGTAGATTAATAGTTGTTTCACACGTTACAGATAAAATCTTAAAATATATTTCAGAAATTATAAATAAAAAAATATCCCATATAACTTTTTTTTTAAAGAGTGGTTCTTTAGATAAAAAATCTAAAATTAGAGCCTTTTTTGAAAAAAATGAAAATTTAATTGTGATACCAGTATACGAAGATAATTTTAGGACACAGTCTTATATTGTTGAAAAATTTTTAAAAAAAAACAATGTCAAATTATCAAGAGAGTCAGTCAATCTTATAATAAGTAGATCGAATGGGGATAGAAAAAATCTAAATATTGAGTTAGAAAAAATATTAAATTACTCTTTAACAAATAAAAATATAGATTTTGAGAATGTCGAAAAATTAACTAATCTATCTGCAAACTATAGCTTCAACGATTTGGTCGATGCTTTTTTGTTAAAAGATGTAAAAAAAATATCTAAAATATTTAATGAAAATAATTATTCTAGTGAAGACTGTATTATAATTATACGGTCATTGCTTTCTAAATCAAAGAGACTTATTAATATTATGGAATTAAATAATATAACTAATAATATTGATAAAGTTATAACATCAATTAAACCGCCAATTTTTTGGAAAGAAAAAGAAAGCGTAAAAAAGCAAGTATCATCGTGGAATTTGGAAGAATTGAAAAATAAGACATATAAAATAAATGATATAGAGCTACTTATAAAAAATAATAATTATAATGCTTTAAATATTGTTTCTGATTTCATAATAAATTATCAATAATTTTTTTTTATAATATTTATTAATCTGTCTAATTGATCTAAATCTTTATATTCAATAACTAATGTCCCAGAGTTATCTCTTTTGTTATTAACTGATACTCTCATACCAATTTTATTGCTCAACTCATTTTCTGTAGCAATAACATTAGAGTCTTTGGATTTATGTATTTTTTTTCCTCCGTTTTTAAAGAGCCTAACTAAATTCTCCGACTGACGAACGGAAAGTTTTTTTTTGACTATTTTTTCACCTATAAATAGAGCATTTTCTAAACCTACTAAAATCTTTGCATGACCTTGTGAAATTTTTTGATGCCTAATCATATCAATTAATTTTTCTGGCAAAGATAAAAGTCTTAACGAATTTGAAATATGAGATCGACTTTTTCCTATAAACTTTGAAACCTTTTCTTGGTCGTATCCAAAATTTTCAATAAGATTTTTATAGCTTTCTGCTTCTTCTACTGCATTTAAATCTTTTCTTTGTACATTTTCTATTATCGCAAGTTCTAATGATTTTAGATTATCGGCCTCAATAATTACAACCGGGACTTCATGAAGACCAGCTAATTGTGCTGCTTGCCACCTTCTCTCGCCTGCTATTAATTCAAATTTATCATCTTGATTATCCGATTTTCTAACGATCACTGGTTGTATAACCCCTCTTTCTTTAATCGAATTTTTTAGTTCTTCTAATGCATCTTTCTCAAATATTTTTCTTGGTTGGTTTTTATTTGGGATAATTGAACTTATTGAAATTTTGTCATTGGAGGTTTTAATATTGCTATCTCCTATTAATGATGAAAGTCCTCTACCTAAGCCCTTCTTGCTTTTAAAAGGATTTATCACGCTGCACTCTCAACTTGTTTGTCTTGTTCTAAGAATTCCTCTGTAAATTTAAAGTAAGCTTTACTTCCTGGACAAATCTTATCATATAGTAACACGGGGATTCCATGTGATGGGGCTTCTGATAATCTGACATTCCTTGGCACCGCAGTTGAGTAAACTTTATCCTTAAAATAGTTTCTTGCTTCCAATTCTACTTGTCCTGAGAGCTTGTTTCTTTTATCAAACATAGTCAGGAGAATACCTCTTATCTCCAAGGATGGGTTCAAATTAGACTTTATCCTCTCAATCGTTTTCATGAGTTGTGTAAGTCCTTCTAATGCAAAAAATTCTGTCTGAAGAGGCACAACAAGTGCATCCGAGGCTACTAGCGACATAATTGTGAGCAGGCTGAGTGATGGAGGACAATCTATCAGAATATAATCATATGAGCGTCTAGAATCGTTTAAAATAGCGCCTAATTCATCTTTTAATTTAAAAGCTCTACGGCTATCCCCAGCCGTTTCAACCTCTAGACCAGACAAATCAACATTTGAGGTAACTAAATTTAGATTTGCAAAGTTAGTTGGCTGGATAACCTCTGAAATTTTCTTATTTCCATTTAGAACACTATAAATCGTTTTATCAGAATTTGTTGTATTAGATAATCCAAGACCAGTTGTTGCATTACCCTGGGGGTCAAGATCGATTACTAAAATTTTTTTTCCTTTCATCGATAA
>CACBFA010000017.1 GCA_902538525.1 uncultured Pelagibacteraceae bacterium
TTATGAACACAAAAGATTTAGTATAGGTGCTGAAATTAAATCTTCCATTCTAGATTTAAATTACAACCAGTATATTGCTCAAAGCTCTAGTAAAAAAGGAAAAAATGGTAAAGACGAAGAGGCTATCGATGGATTTGATGTTGAATTAGGTGCACATCTTCCATACATACCATCTGTGAAAGCTTATTTGAAAGCTTTTGATTTTGAAGTTCCTAGTGGAAAAGATTTTCAGGGTTTAGAATTTTCTACACAAGTTAAAGTACCGAATTCTGGGTTATCATTTGAAATTGGCCACACTGATTATGATCATCACAGTGATCAAACTTTTATCAATCTTAGATATAGTAGTAGTATAAAAAATCCAGGTAAGTCTCTATTTAGTAGTGAGGCCTTTGAAAGAATTTCTATGAAAGATAGAATGTATGAGAAAGTTAGAAGAGAAAATATCATAAAGAAAAAAGGAACAGGTTTTACTGTTAAAGCAGGAGGATTTTAAATGAAAAATTTTAAATATTTATTTTTAATTTTATCTACAATTTTTATTTTTGAGATTATTAACTCTAACAGGGCTGAAGCATGTACAATTAATTCTGGAGTTGTAAAACATGGAACAACTGGTGCTGATGATTCTATAGAGGATGGATGTGACACAACTCCTAATCTCTATGAAGTAGTTATTTATAAGTTATATTTATGCACATCTTCTCCAACAGAAGCTACAACGACATCGACAGTTGTGTTAACAAATTGTTCGCAAATTTTTGATAATTCAAGTGGATCAACAGCATCCGTATCGCAAGGACAAGAGATAGTTTTAGATGGCACTTACACCCGACCTCCAGAGGGAACTTATACTCATGGTTATGCTTTTATGGATAATACATTTGGTATAACTTGGGCAGGAGAGATTGCAGCATCAATGGATGGAATGACAGGAGGCTCTGGCGTTTTTTGTGGAACAGTGGCTGGTTCAGGAACACACGCAAAAGGTAGTACTCATAATAATAGTTCTGTTTGTGGTGCAAGCGCAATAACCCCAGGAAAATTTGTAGAAACCTTAGCTCAATTTGGCGCATCTTCGGATGCATTTTCATCAAAGGCTTTTGTTGAAAATATAAACGGAACTACAGCTAGTATCACTGGGTATTTAGTTGACAGTAACGGTCACAGAGCCGCAAACACAGGTGAAGTAGACAAACTCGAGGGGTTAGTTGCTTTTGCAAATCCAGTAGTCATTACCTCAGATACTACTTCTATAAGTATGACATTTAATGTAGGTGAAGGAATGCACCTTGTTGATGAGAGTGACGAATTATATATTGGAAGTGGACCTTTCCAAGCAATAATGACCGCAAATTAATGTCCTGGAAAATCTAAAAGATTTTCAACTGGATATCCCTTTTTAACTAGATTATCTGTACCGCCCAAATCAAAAAGATTTATTACAAATACAAATCCAGCTACTTTACTTTTTGATATCTCAATCAATTTAGCTGCTGCCTCTGCAGTACCACCAGTAGCAATTAAATCGTCTATTATTAAGACTCTATCATTTTCATGAAATGAATCTTTGTGAACTTCTATTGTAGCCGTTCCGTATTCTAATTCAAAATCAACAGAATGTACTTCTGCAGGTAATTTATTTTTTTTTCTTAACATTATAAATGGCTTATCTAAGATGTATGAAATAGCAGAAGCAAATACAAAACCTCTTGATTCTACTGCAGCTATTTTATCAAAATTAAATTTTTTTGATCTCTCTACAATTTGATTTATACACTCTTTGAAAGCCTTTTCGTTTTTAATAAGAGTTGTGATGTCTCTAAATAGAATTCCCTTTTTAGGATAGTCTTGAATTGACCTAATATGTTCTTTTAAATCCATAAAACTTAATTATAATCTAAAATGTATTATGGCAAATAATAAATTAGCAATTATTGGTGGAAGTGGCCTATATGACGTTGAAGAGTTTAAAGATAGAGAAACTTTAGATTTAAATACTCCATGGGGAAAACCTTCTGATTTAATTTTAAAGGCAAAATACAATAATAAAGAAATTTATTTTCTGCCAAGACATGGAAAAGGACATTTTATATCCCCATCAAAAATAAATTTTAGAGCAAATATAGATGCTCTTAAACAACTTGGTATTTCTGACATAGTTTCTGTTTCAGCTGTAGGATCGTTAAAGGAAGATTTACCGCCAGGAAAATTTGTAATTGTTGATCAGTTTATCGATAGGACTTTTGCTAGGAATAAAACCTTTTTTGATGATGAGATTGTTGCGCATGTATCAATGGCACACCCAACCTCAAATGGGCTGATGAATGCTTGCGAAGATGCAATTAAAAAAGAAAATATACCTTATCAAAGAGGCGGAACTTACGTTGTAATGGAAGGTCCACAATTTTCAACATTGGCAGAGTCAAATTTATATAGATCATGGAAAGCAGATGTTATTGGAATGACAAATATGCCAGAGGCTAAACTAGCAAGAGAAGCAGAAATTAGATATGCTTCAGTATCAATGGTAACAGATTATGATTGCTGGCATCCAGATCATGAAAATGTGGATGTTCAACAAGTTATAAAAGTACTCTTAGATAATGCAGCGAAAGCAAAAAACATGATTAAAAATTTGATAGAGAACTTTGAAAATCACATTGATCCTAATGATCCAACTAATAATTGCTTAGATGTAGCAATAATTACTGCTCCAGAAAAAAGAACTCAAAAAACTAAAGACAAATTAAAAACAATTGCAGGAAGAGTTCTTACTTAATGAAAATTAATGGTGTTAAATATAAAACAATTTGGTTTGATCAAGAAAAACAGGTTGTAAAAATAATAGATCAAACAAAGCTTCCACATAAATTTATAATAAAAGAATTAAATTCAGTTAAAGACGCGATAAATGCTATAAAAACAATGGAAGTGAGAGGTGCTCCATTAATCGGAGGTACAGCTGCATTTGGATTAGTTCTAGCTGTAAAAGAAAATAATAGTTTAGATTTTATAAAAAAAAGTTCGGAAGAGTTAGTTGCTTCTAGGCCTACTGCTATAAATCTTCAGTGGGCAGTTCATAGAATGAATAACAAGTTGTCATTTGTTGAGCCTGGAGATTTATTTAATGTCGCACTCAATGAAGCTAAAGAAATTTGTAAAGAAGATGAGGGATTTTGTGAAAGTATTGGTAAAAATGGATTAAATATTATTGAAGATATATATAATAAAAAGAAAGATACCGTAAATATTCTCACACATTGTAATGCAGGTTGGTTAGCTACAATAGATTGGGGAACTGCAACTTCTCCTATTTATCATGCACATAAAAAAGGAATACCAATACATGTTTGGGTTGATGAAACTAGACCAAGAAATCAAGGGGCAAACCTTACATCATATGAACTTAATGAAGAAGAAATTCCAAATACAATTATAGCAGATAATACAGGTGGAATATTAATGCAAAGAGGACAGGTCGATATGTGTATTGTTGGAACAGATAGGACATTATCTAACGGAGATGTGTGCAATAAAATCGGTACATATTTAAAAGCTCTTGCAGCTCATGATAATAAAGTACCTTTTTACGTAGCTTTACCAAGTTCAACGATAGATTGGAATTTAAAAAACGCAAAAGATATTCCTATAGAAGAAAGAGATCCAAAAGAACTTTCTCATGTGGATGGAATTAACAAAGATAACAAAGTGGATAAAGTTTTAATATATCCCGAAAAAAGCAAATCATTAAATTTAGCCTTTGATGTAACACCTGCTAAATATGTTACTGCATTAATAACAGAAAAGGGAGTTTGTGATGCTTCTTCTGAGGGTTTAAAAAAGTTATTTAATTAATTATCTTAAAGAAGCTGCAATATTTCCACCGTCAACAGTTAGTACTGCTCCAGTTGATTTTTTTGATATCGCAAGATGATAAAAAGCTTTGGCTACATCATCTGCTTTAACTTCGCTTAACAGTAAATTACCACTCATATATTGATCAGTGGTTACTTCTCTTGCTTTCGCTCTTTGTTTAATCATTTTGTCATTTAATAAACCACTTCTAATTCTATCAGCGTTTACACCGTTTGATCTAATACCAAGGTGTCCATAATCAACTGCATATTGTTTGCATAAATTTAAAAGTGCAGACTTAGGCAATCCATATGGTCCAAAATTTTTACCAGGATTAACTGATTGCTTAGATATATTAAATAACAAACATCCATTTATATTTTGTTTTTTCATAATTTTTACAGCCTCTGAAGCACAATTTTGGTGTGAAAAAAAATTATCTTCAAAACTTTTTCGAAGTATTTCATCATTAACTTCTGCAATTGATCCACCTATAGCAGTACCAGCATTAGATATCAAAATATCTACACCTCCATATATTTCCAAAATTTTACTAAATGCTTTTTTTACGCTTTGTTTGTTAGTTACATCACAATGAATACAAAGATCACTTATTTTTGTCTGTAAATCATTTATCTTACTTTTATTAATATCAAGCAAAACAACTTCTGCTCCGTATTTTTTAAATAATTTATAGGTTGCTTTACCAATTTCACCAGTGCTACCAGTGATAACAACAACGTTGCCTTGCAATTCTTTTTTTGCTTTATTTAATTTTGCTTGTTCCAAGGACCAATACTCAACATCAAATAAGTCTTTTTTCGATAAAAATTTATATCTGGATGTTTCTTCAACACTTGAAATTACATTGGCATTAGTTTGAGTTAAATCTCCTGCAATTTTTGCAGCTTTTAAGGTATCTCCTACTGTAAATAAACCAAAATTCTGAATTAGAATTACTCTAGGAGATGTATCAAGCATTACTTTTTTTTCTTTAGTTTTTTTCTTATTAGATTCAAAATATTTTTTATATTTTTGCCTATATTCTTTGAATTTTTTTTCAGCTAAATTTTTAAATTCATCTAATGTACAGTTTACTTTTGGTGATATTACTAAAGGAAATGGTTTAACTCTTATAACATGATCAGGGGTAGCTGTTCCTTCATTTGAGTATCTATTTATATCTTTACCATTAATAAAATAGTCTAACTTACTATTTTTTTTAAAATTTAAGATAAATTTATTATCATTTTTCTCAGATAAAAGACCTCTCAATATAGGAGCTATATCTGTAGTTGAGAAATTAAATTTAGTTTTCTTTATCTGTTTTATTTTTTTCTTTTTTAGTTTGGTTAAAGTTTTTTCAGCATCAGATATATACTTAATCATTAAACTGTAAGCATCTTTTGCATTATCGGCAAATGTGAAAATGCCGTGGTTTAATAAAATTAAACAGTTTATATTTGGGTTTTTAGAATAAACTTCATTTATTTTTTGTGCTAATTTAAATCCTGGCATTACATATGGCACTATTGCGGTTTTTTTACCAAATATTTTTTTTGATAACATCTCTCCATTTGGCCTATTAGTGATTTTCATAATTGCATCTGAATGAGTATGATCAACAAATTTAAATGGTAAAAATGCATGTAAAAAAGTTTCGACTGATGGATTAGGTGATTTTGTATCTATCAAATTTTTTTTTTGAAAAGCTACCATGTCATCATCAGAGAGCACTTTCTTTTTTTTCATAGTAAGCAATGGATTTAATTTAACAGCTGGTAAACCTGCTGGTTCAATTTCAGCCATATCCCATCCACTGCCTTTTACGCAAAGAACGTCATAATATTTACCATCTATATCTTTAATTTTAGTTTTAACTGATGTATTGCCACCACCATGTAGTACTAACTCTGGGTTTCTTCCTAGAAGCCTGGTTGTATAAACTCTTAAAGCCATATCTTCAGAATGACCTAATTTCTTATACTTTTTAATATATTTTTTAGCTTCGTTTTCTGACCAATTGTTTTTCAATGTTTATCCTCGATAAATTATTATAATAGTTTTTTGTTTGAAAGAAGTAAAAAATTTCGTTAGTTAAAAAAGATATTTATTAGATTCTTATGGAAAAAGTTGGAGAACATATAACACTGGATATAGTCGGAACTAAAAAGGAATATAGTCCCGAATTCTATGAAAAGTTAGTTTATAAAATTGCTAAAGCAGCAAAAGTAACAGTTTTAAAAATTTCTAAATATAAATTCGAGCCACAAGGATTTACATTGGTCGCTTTGCTTGCTGAAAGCCACATTAGTTTTCATACTTTCCCAGAAAAAGAAATTGTAAGCTTTGATTTTTTTACATGTGGAAAAGTATCACCAAAAGTTTCTCTAGATATAATAAAAGAAGAGATGGAACATACAAATATCATAATTAAAGAATTTAATAGAGATACTATTGATCTTTATCATGACAATTATAGTTCTCCAGGTTTAAAAAAATCATATGTTGTTAACAAAGTCCTTGAAAATTTTAAATCAAAAGTAGGTCAATATATTGAAATACTTGATTTAGAACAATTTGGAAAAGCTTTATTTATTGATAATGAAATACAAGTAGCTGAAAGTGATGAACATTTATATAGCTCAACCTTTGTAAATTCAGGTCTTAATTTAAATTCAAACAAAGAAAAAGCTGCAATCATTGGTGGAGGTGACGGTGGTGTTGCAAGAGAATGCATTTCACAAAACTTTGGCTTTATAGATTGGTATGAATTAGATCCTGAAGTTGTGAATGTGTGTGATAAACACCTAAGTAAAATTGGTGAGAAGGCCACAGAAAAGAATTCAGTTAAATGTGTTTGGGGAGATGCTTTTGAAAGTATTAAATCTGTCAAAGACAACACTTATGATCAAATATTTGTAGATCTAAATGATGATCAATTTTGTATAGATTTGGCTGCAAAAAATATGTCATCTTTAGAAAGAATTTTAAAACCTAAAGGTGTAATTACTGCTCAAGTAGGAAGCCAAGACAAAAAACCAAAACAAGTTGAAAATTGGTTAAATGTATTCAACAAAAATTTTGGAAATACAAAACTTTCAAGAGTTTATATACCAAGTTTCGATTGTTCATGGAATTTTTCATCGTCAATAAATCATTAATTTTTCTTTTTAAAACAATAATTTTATGAAATAATCTTCAAAATTTTTGGAGGAAAAAATGGAAAAATTAAAAGTATTAGGACTTGGTATTTTAATATCATCATTTCTAACGATTTCTTCAATTGCAGATCAAATTAAAATAGGAACAGAAGGTGCATATCCACCTTGGAATTCTAAAGACTCAGCAGGAAATTTGATTGGCTTTGAAGTCGAATTAGCAAATGAATTATGTAAAATTATGAAACATGATTGCACAATTGTAGAGCAAGACTGGGATGGAATGATACCAGCTTTGGTCTCAAGAAAATTTGATGCCATCATGGCTGGAATGTCAATAACTGGTGAGAGAATGAAAACAATAAATTTTTCTCAAGGTTATGCTGATGAAGTTGCATCATTAGCTGTTATGAAAGGATCAAAAAACGAAGGTCTTAAAACAATGTCAGCTATAAATTTATCTGACGTAAGTGCTGATGAACAAGCAACACTAGATGTTTTGACTAAAGCATTTAAAGGTAAAACTATTGGTGTACAAACAGCAACAATTCACCAGAACTTCCTAGAGTCTGGTTTAATGGGTAATGTAAAAATAAGAACTTACAAAACTCAAGATGAAGTTAACTTGGATTTATCTGCTGGTAGAATAGATGCAGCACTAGCTGCAGCAGTTGCTTTTACAGATTATGCAGAAAAATCTGGTAAAGGAGTTGTATTAACTGGACCAACATTTGCAGGTGGAGATTTTGGTAATGGTGTTGGCGTAGGTATTAGAAAAGGTGACTCTAAACTTTTAAATGATTTTAATGCAGCAATTGATAAAGCTAGAGATGATGGCATTATCAGTAAGCTTGCTATAAAACATTTTGGTTTTGACGCTTCTATGTAATAAATTATTTATGGGTGGCTATAATTAGCCACCTATATTATGGAACTTCTATATTTTGGTGATAAAGGTTGGGGAGACGAGTTATTCTTTGCAACCTTAATGACAATTGCGGTTTCAATAACCGCAATGATAATAGGCTTTATATTTGCTGCTTTATTTACTCCATTAAAATTATCTAATAACAAATTTCTTAATTCTATTGGTAATGCTTACACCACTGTTATTAGAGGTGTACCTGAGCTACTAGTAATTTATTTATTTTTCTTTGGTGGAAGTGGAGCAATTATGTTTGTTGCTTCAATATTTGGTTATAATGATTACATCGAAATTAATGCTTTTTTAACTGGTTCATTTTCAATAGGGATAATATCGGGAGCGTACTCGACTGAAGTATTTAGAGGAGCCCTACAATCAATTGATAAAGGTCAGTTCGAAGCTGCTAAAGTTTTAGGTTTTAATAAATATATTTACTTCTTTAAAATAATTTTGCCTCAAATGCTAAGACTAGCAATTCCAAACTTAAGTAATGTTTGGCAAATTACATTAAAAGATACTTCTCTTATATCTGTAACGGGTTTAGTTGAAATAATGAGACAATCCTATATTGCGGCTGGCTCAACTAGAGATCCATTATTTTTTTACTCGTTTGCAGCAGTTTTATACTTAATGCTAACATTTTTAAGTATGCAATTGTTGAACAGATTAGAAACAAAATATAGCAAAGGTTATTAATGGATATTGAATTAATGATTAATAGTTTTCCTAAGTTGTTAAATGCAACTTTGATTACTCTTAAACTATTATCTGTATCTTTAATTCTTGGTCTTTTTATTGGATTAGGTTTTGCAATCTTGAGAATGAATAATAATAAGTTGATTAATAAATTTGCTTATGGATACTCATATATTTTTAGAGGAACACCTCTATTGGTACAAATCTTCATAATATATTTTGGATTAGGTCAAATTGAATACTTAAGAACAACAATTTTATGGGTAGTTTTAAAAGAACCATACTGGTGTGCGATAATTGCATTTTCATTAAATACTGGGGCTTATACTTCAGAAATATTAAGATCAGCTTTTCAAACAATAAAACCTGGATATTTAGAAGCTGGAAGAAGCCTAGGGATACCTTCAAAAATTATTTTTACAAAAATACAGATTCCTATTGCAATAAAACAATCTTTACCAGCTTATGGAAATGAAATTATTTTGATGCTTAAAGGAACATCTCTAGCAAGTACAGTCACACTTATGGACTTAACTGGTGTTGCTAAATATATAATTTCAACAACGTTTAAGCCAGTAGAGGTATTTATTGTGGCAGGAGGTATTTACTTGTTTATGACTTTTATAATTCATAATGTTATTAAATATTTAGAAAAAAAATATGGATTTCAAACATGAAAATAGCTTGCATACAATTATCTAGTGGAGAAAATTATCAAAATAATTTCAAAGATATTGTTAAATATGTAAATCAAGCTATAAAAAATAAATCTGATTTAATTATTACACCTGAAACCTCTTCTTTGATGTCTAGTAGTAGAGAAACACTTTTTAAATATTCATATGAAATGAATAAAGATCCAATTTTGAAGAAAATTAGAGAAGTTTCAAAAAAATATAAGAAATGGATTTTACTCGGATCAATTTGTGTTAAGGTTAAAAACAAACTCAGAAATAGATCTATACTGGTTGGACCAAGTGGAAAAATTATCAAATATTATGATAAAATTAATATGTTTGATGTTAAAATTCCAAATAAAGAACAACATAAAGAAAGTAAAACTTTTAAAGCAGGAAATAAATTGGTCACTGCCAACTTACCTTGGGGCAAAATAGGTTTTACAATCTGTTTTGATCTGAGATTTCCTGAACTTTATAGGAATTTATCAAAAAAAAATTTAAGTTTTATAGCTGTTCCATCAGCTTTCACAAAGTTTACGGGACAAAAACATTGGTTGCCACTTTTAAGAGCAAGAGCGATTGAAAATTTTTGTTATATTTTTGCACCAGCTCAAACTGGTAAAAACACCCCTAAAAGAGAAACGTTTGGTCATACAACGATTATTTCTCCAGATGGGAAAGTTTTGGCATTAAAAAAATTAGGGAAGGGTATAATTTATTCAAAAATTAACCCCAAGCTCTCTATGGATTTAAGAAAAATAATTCCAAGTTTAATTTAATTCCTACTATCTACAATCAATGTGTCTTTAGATCCACCACCTTGAGAACTATTAACTATTGTACTACCTTTTTTTAGAGCAACTCTAGTTAATCCACCAGTTGTAACATAAGTTGATTTACCTGTTAAAATAAAAGGTCTTAAATCTAAATGTCTTGGTTCAATGTTTTCAGGTGTGATTGTTGGAACAGTAGAAAGAATTTCTAGTGGTTGTGCAATGTAATTTCTAGGATTTTTTTTGATATTTTTAATCATTTCTTCTTTTTCAGCTTTTGAGGCTTTTGGACCAATCATAATTCCGTAACCACCTGATGCATTTGAAGGTTTAACCACATACTTAGAGATATTATCTATAACGTGTTCTCTATTTTTTTTATCTCCACATAGAAGAGTTTCAACTTGATCAATAATTGGTTGTTCTCCTAAATAGTAAATGATCATTTTATTAACATAAGAATAAACTGCCTTATCATCTGCAACTCCAGTTCCTAAAGCATTTATTATTCCAACATTTCCTTTTCTCCAACATTTGAAAACACCAGGCACACCTAATAAGGATCCTTTAAAAAAAACTTTTGGATCCATAAAATTGTCATCTATTCGTCTATAAATACAATCTACCTTCAAAGGACCTTTGACGGTTTTCATGTAAACATGATCGTTTTCAACAAATAAATCTTTTCCCTCCACCAAGGCTATTCCCATTTGTTCCGCTAAAAAAGAGTGTTCAAAATAAGCTGAATTATAAATACCAGGTGTTAATAAAACCATGTGTGGGTTATTTGTTTTCTTTGGAATACACTCTGTCATACAATTATATAATTTATTTGCATATTGATGAACTGAAGAAACTTTATATCTTGTAAATAGTTCTGGAAAAATATCTCTCATTACCATTCTATTTTCCAGCATATATGAAACTCCAGACGGAACTCTTAAGTTATCTTCAAGAACTAA
>CACBFA010000018.1 GCA_902538525.1 uncultured Pelagibacteraceae bacterium
CTAATTAGTGCTTTAAGGAGTGAAAACTCATGAGCTTTGATCCTATTGTAAGCGGTTCGTTATCTTTTTTAGTTGTACTAATTCTTATGGCATTAAATGTACCAATAGGTATTTCAATGTTAGTAGTTGGTTTTACTGGTTTTGCTTTAATAACAGGTTTTGAACAAGCTCTTTTTGTTTTAGGAACTGCTCCGTTTGAAGCAGTCTCTAAATACACTTTATCTGTATTACCTCTTTTCGTTTTGATGGGAAATCTTGCAAATAGAGCAAACTTATCTCGAAATTTATATGATGCAGCTTATGCAGTAGTTGGTCACTATAAAGGTGGATTAGCAATGTCTACTGTTGGTGCATGTGCTGGATTTGGAATGATTTGTGGATCTTCAATTGCAACAGCAGCTACGATGTCACAAATGGCAGGACCAGAGATGAAAAGACACGGATATAGCGATGCATTAATAAGTGGTTCCGTTGCATCAGGTGGAACATTGGGAATTATAATTCCACCAAGTGTAATATTGATAATTTATGCCTATTTAACTGAGCAATCGATACAGCAACTATTTTTTGCAGCTCTGATACCAGGATTGATTGCGGTAGTTTTATATATGATTGCTATCAGAGTTTATTTAGTAATTTACCCAGATCAAGGGGGTCATGGAGAAAAAATGACTGCAAGAGATAGAATATCTGCTCTAACAAAAGTTTTTCCAATATTTTTAATCTTTGCGATAATTATGGGTGGTCTTTATCTTGGTTTCTTTACAGCAACTGAAAGTGCAGCAGTTGGAGTAATTTTGGTGATCATATTTATTTTTTTTAGGGGTGAACTAACGATTAAACTACTTAGAAATTCTTTATGGGATACTGTTAAAACTGTTGGTGCTCTTTATTTAATTGTTATTGGTGCAAGTGTTTTTAATTTTTTAATAACAGTCACTCAATTACCGTTCACGGTAGTAGATTTTATTAATGACCTTCAACTAACTCCATTAGGGATTATTTTAGTTATATGCGCCATTTATTTAGTTCTTGGAACTGTAATGGACTCTCTTGCAATGTTATTTTTAACTATTCCCGTTTTTTATCCTGTAATTGCTGATGCTGGAATTGATCCAGTATGGTTTGGAATATTTGCTGTAATTGTCGTTGAATTTGGGTTGATTTCACCTCCAGTTGGTATGAATTTGTTTGTAATTAAAGGAGTAATGAACAAAACGCCTCTTCAAACAATTTGGTTTGGTACTTTACCGTTCTTAATTACTGATGTTATTAGACTAGCGTTATTAATTGCTTTTCCAGCTTTATGTTTGTACTTGCCGAGTTTAATGTATCCTTAGATTACCAAACACCAATCATTATACCACCATCTTCAGAATAATCTCTCTCTTTCAAAACAAATTCATCGTCAGCAGCAGTTCTATTTTTTCGATCTGTTAATCTTTCTAGTAAAATATCTTTCATTTGATTTAGTATGTCTTGATGATCTTTAGATTGACCAAGATCATTAAATTCATCTTTATCTTTTTCTAAATCGAACAATTGTGGTGGAAAACCTTTATAATAAATATATTTCCATTTGTCGTTTCTAATCATATAGGCTCTTGCATCTGACGCGCCTATATTTAAAATTTTTCTTGCTTCATTAAATGAATAATCTATCTCGCTAAATACACTCTCTCTCCATTTGTTAATTTTTTCATCTCTTAGAATTGAAATTAAAGAAGAACCTTCAAGTCTATGTTTGCTCACTTTACTTTCTACAGCATCTAAAAAAGTTGGAAGTAAATCAATTGCCTCTATAAATCTTTTCTCTTTTTTTCCTCTTGTTTTATTTGCTTCTTCACTTGGATCATAAATAATCATCGGTACTTTTACTATTTGCTCATGAAATAATTCTTTTTCACCAAGCCAATGATCACCATGATAATCACCATGATCTGATGTAAAAACAATCATAGTATCTTGCATATTTCCATTTTCTTCCAAAAATTTAAAAAGTCTTCCTAGATTGTCATCAATTTGTTTGATTAAACCCATATAACCAGCAAGAACTGTCTCTCTTACGTTTTCTTGTGAAAATGTTTTTGAAATACTATTTTCCATAAAAGCTTTGTAAACTGGATGATTAATATTTTTTTCTGAGTCTGATCTTTGAACAGGATAAAATTGATTTTGCGAATACATATCGTGATATGGAGCGGGTGCAATATAAGGCCAATGTGGTTTTATATATGATAGATGCAAAAACCATTGTTCTTTAGTTTCTTTTATAAAATCGATTGCTCTATTAGTCATAAATGCAGTTTCTGAATGTTTTTCTGGTAACCTAGAAGGTTTATTTGAATTTCTTAATCTCCAACCACTTAAAACTTCTCCGTTTTCTCCGTCAACTGAATTAGCCCAGCTATCCCATGGATTATCTCCATCATATCCTAATTTATTTAACCATTCGTTATAGGATAATTTTTTTTCAGATTTTTTCATAATGTTGTTTGGATGCAGACCATCATCTCTCTCATAAGGATCAAACCCCGGTTCCATAACAACAGAACCAATTTCTGTTGTTTTTGAAATTCCCAATCTATTCATGCTATTAATATCAGGTCTCATATGTGTTTTTCCGACTACACAAGTTTTTATTCCTGACTGTCTCAAATAATCACCAATAGTTAATTCGCCAATTGGAAGTGGTACTTGGTTCCATGTAGAACCATGACTAAATACTGTTCTTCCTGTGTAGTAAGATGCTCTCGATGGGCCACATACAGGTGCTTGAACATAAGCAGACTCAAACATTACACCTTTTTTTGCTAAACTATCTAAGTTAGGAGTTTTTAAATGTGGATGGCCATAACATGAAAGGTAATCCCACCTAAGTTGATCAGCCATTATAAAAAGAATATTCTTAACTTTCATTTATTTCCTGACAGTTAATTATTTTTATAATGAAATTTTACTAATCTCAACTAACAAGAGACTTTTGAGGTTTCATATCACTCTTGCTTATACCAGCTACTTTAACTGGTTTTTTCATAGCATCTCTTCTGAATGGCTCACCTAATTCTTGATTTAGAATTATTTCGATAAATGTAGTAATACCTTTTTTCTGATCTTCACATGATTGTTTGATAGCTTTAGTGGTTTCTTCCATTGTATTTGCAATAACACCTTTTAAACCACATGCATTAGCAACTTTTGCATAACTTAATTCTGGATCTAACTCTGTTCCAACAAAGTTATCATCAAACCACAATATTGAATTTCTTTTTTCAGCGCCCCATTGATAATTTCTAAAAATTACCATTGTTATTGCAGGCCACTCTTCTCTTGCACACGAACTCATTTCATTCATACTTATTCCAAATGCTCCGTCACCAGCAAAACCTATAACTGGAGTATCTGGGCATCCAATTTTTGCTCCAAGAATAGATGGAAATCCGTATCCACATGGTCCAAATAAACCTGGTGCCAAATATTTTCTTGGTTTTTCAAATGTTGGGTAAGCGTTACCAATTGCACAATTATTTCCAATATCACTTGAAATTATAACATCTTCTGGCATCCCAGCTTGAATAGCTCTCCATGCTTGTCTTGGAGACATTCTATCTTTATCTCTTTCTCTTGCTTCTTTGTTCCAAACAGTTCCTGGATCATCATCCTCATGATCTAAACTTGTGAGAGTTTGCAACCATGCAGATTTTGTTTGATGAATTAGATTTTTTCTATCTTCTCTACCATTATCTCCAGCATTTGATGAAAGTTTTTCTAATATCTGTTGAGCTACCATTTTAGCATCACCACAAATACCAACTGTAACTTTCTTAGTTAAACCAATACGATCGGGGTTCATATCTACTTGAATAATTGTTGCATCTTTTGGCCAGTAATCAATTCCATATCCTGGTAATGTTGAAAATGGATTTAATCTTGTTCCTAATGCTAAAACTACATCAGCTTTTGAAATCAACTCCATTGCAGCTTTAGATCCATTGTAACCCAATGGACCAACAGCTAATGGATGGCTTCCTGGAAAGCTATCATTATGTTGATATCCATTACATACAGGTGCATCAAGCTTTTCTGCTAATTTTTTACAATCATCAATCGCATCACCTATAACAACTCCTGCTCCAGATAAAATTACTGGGAATTTTGCTTCTGATAATAATTTCGCAGCTCTATCAACAGCATCCTTTCCACCACCTTGTCTTTCAAATCTTACAATTGGAGGCAATTCTATATCTATAACTTGTGTCCAAAAATCTCTTGGTACATTTATTTGTGCGGGCGCTGACCCTCTAAATGCTTTTTCTATTACTCTGTTTAAAACTTCTGCCATTCTTGATGGATCTCTAACTTCTTCTTGATAACACACCATGTCTTTAAATAAATTCATTTGCTCTACTTCTTGAAAACCACCTTGGCCCATAGTTTTGTTTGCTGCTTGTGGTGTAACTAATAGTAACGGAGTATGATTCCAGTAAGCAGTTTTTATTGGTGTAACAAGTCCTGTAATACCTGGACCATTTTGAGCAATCACCATAGACATTTTTCCAGTTGCTCTCGTGTAACCATCAGCAATCAATCCACCATTTGTTTCATGAGCAACGTCCCAAAAAGTTATTCCAGCTTCTGGGAAAAGATCAGAAATAGGCATGAACGCAGAACCAATAATACCAAACGAATGTTCGATACCATGCATTTGTAAAACTTTTACAAAAGCTTCTTCAGTTGTCATTTTAGCCATATCAAATCCTTCTTAATTCTATTTTTTAATTGTCAAAGTGCCCAATTCATATATAAATTGGATCGAATTTCAAACAAAGAAATCGTCACAATGGCCGGCACAGATATTATAATCCACGATGAAAAAGACAATGTAGGTGTTGTAGTTATTGAAAAAATTACTCCTAAACAAGACTGTGATTGCTGGATTATGGAAAATGATAAATCAGTAAAAATTCAATCGATGGATGAAATACCTTTGGGTCATAAAATTGCTATGACTGATCTTAACGAGGGAGATACAATATTAAAATACGGACATGATATTGGCAAAGTAGTTAAATCAATTAAAAAAGGTGAGCATGTACATGTTCACAACGTAAAAACTAAAAAGTGGTAAAATGGAAATTCCAAAAACGTTTTTAGGATATAAAAGAGAAGACGGAAGAACAGGTACAAGGAATCACGTAATAATTCTACCTGTTGATGATATTTCAAATGCTTGTGCTGAAGCTGTAGCTAATAATATTAAAGGCACGATTGCACTCCCACATTCTTATGGAAGATTACAATTTGGAGCAGACTTAGAGCTTCATTTTAGAACAATGATTGGAACAGGAAAAAATCCAAATGTTGCAGCAGTTATAGTAATTGGTATTGAGCCTAAATGGACAAAAAGAATTGTTGATGCAATTGCAACGACTGGAAAACCAGTTGAAGGTTTTAGTATAGAAGGTGTAGGAGATATTGACACCATTGCAAGAGTTTCAAAGAAAGCTCAAGAATTTTCAATTTGGGCATCTGAGAAACAAAGAGAAGAACGTCCTATCAGTGATTTATGGATATCTGTTAAATGTGGAGAGTCTGATACAACATCAGGATTGGCATCAAATCCTACAGTTGGAAATTTGATGGATAAATTAGAACCTCTTGGTGTTCATTTGTGTTTTGGTGAAACATCTGAATTAACGGGTGCTGAAACTGTTTGTGAAAAAAGAGGAAAAACACCTGAGGCTCAAGAGAAGTTTAGAAAAACGTGGAGTTCTTATAATGATTTCATCTTAAAAGAAGCAACAGACGATCTTTCCGAAAGTCAACCAACAGCTGGAAACATAGCTGGTGGACTTACCACAATTGAAGAAAAAGCATTTGGCAACTTTCAAAAAATTGGGGGATGTAAATTTATCGATGTGCTAGAACCAGCAGAAGAACCATCTAAAGGTCCGGGCTTATACTTTATGGATACCTCATCAGCTGCTGCTGAATGTGTTACTTTACAAGCTGCAGGAGGATTTAATCTCCACCTATTTCCAACTGGTCAAGGAAATATAATTGGAAACCCAATAGAACCAGTAGTAAAACTAACTGCTAATCCTTTAACTGCTAGAACCATGAGTGAGCATATTGATGTTGATGTTTCTAAAATCTTATCAAGAGAAATGAATTTAGATGAGGCAGGTGACGAATTAATTAAAGCTACGATAAGAGTTGCAAACGGAAGATTAACTTGTGCTGAAGCATTAGGTCATAGAGAATTTGTTATGACTAAATTATACAGAAGTGCTTAAGCTTTAAGCTTAGCTTCTCTAGCTTTGTTCCACTTAGAAATATAATTCCTTAAAATTGCAGCTCCAATTCCAAGAACTACTGCTAGTACAACTGATGTAAGTCCATAAAACACAGGAAGGTCTTTTGAATAATCTAAAATAAACTGTGCAATGTTACCAAGGTTTTTAGTTCCATTAACTACGGTTTCAACTATTACATCTTCTTTAATAAAAGTGTCATAAGCAATTGCAATTCCAACTAATAATAAAAGTACTGCTAAGATTGTTTTAAATTCCGAGCTATCAACTTTTTCACCAATTTTTTGACCAAACTGAACACCAATAATTGAACCAAGTATAAGTACAAAAACTAAAACAAGATCAATTGTTCCGTAATTAAAGGCATGAAGAACGGTTAC
The DNA here is from genome assembly GCA_902538525.1 of uncultured Pelagibacteraceae bacterium. Classification (GTDB taxonomy): domain Bacteria; phylum Pseudomonadota; class Alphaproteobacteria; order Pelagibacterales; family Pelagibacteraceae; genus Pelagibacter. The sequence continues at coordinate 6,695 of CACBFA010000018.1, forward strand.
GATTGCACTTACAAATATTGTAACAAACAAAGATGTGCCAGGAATTAGTTTGGTTGGCATTCCAATGATATAAATCATTGCAGGAACTAATATAAATGCACCGCCCACTCCCATAATTGCAGCGATATATCCTACAATTAAACCAATAATAATTGGAGTAAATGCGCTTTCATAAACCTTTGATTTTTTAAAACGCATTCTAAAAGGAAGTCCATGTATCCAATAATGCGTATGTAATTTTTTTCTTACAACAATTTTTTTTCTTGCCTTATCAATTTCTGATACTCCTTGAATAAGCATCAAAGTTCCAAGTATAGCTAAGATATACATATAGGCTAATGAGATAACGATGTTTATTTTTCCAATATCCTGAAAATAAGAAAAAGTTAGGATCCCTAGTAAGGTTCCAATAGTTCCTCCTACTACGATCATCAATCCCATTTTATAATCTAATGTGCCTTTTAAATAATGAGTAGTTGAACCAGATACCGATGTACCTAAAATATTGCTTGCTTCATTTGGCACTGCATAAGCTGGTGGAATACCTAAAAAAATTAAAAATGGTGTCATTAAAAATCCTCCGCCTACACCAAACAATCCTGAAAGAATACCAACTGCTAAACTTAAACCAAATATGAAGAGTATGTTAATCTCGACTTGAGCTATTGGAAGAAAATATTCCATATAATCTAACTATTCCTCTCATAATCTAAAGTCAATGATTATAAGAATAAATTAAATAAAATTTTGAAATGTTCCTAGGATTATAATTGCCCAAGTAAAAAATATAAAAAGATATAGAAAAGATTTAATTATTTTTGAAGACTGATTAGAAAATAATAAAGGGATTTTCTTAATATTTTGATTAAAAACCTGAAGCATACCCGCGAAATATCACAAGTTTTATTAAATGCAAATGATATTTAATTAAATTTAAAAAATAGTTGCTCCGAAGACTTTGACCTCATCTCCCTCTTCTCCAAGGACGAGTCGACCTAAAAAGTCTCCAGGTATTTCTGTACTGTTTTGTTTATAGATAACAGTTACGTACAAGCCTCTTCTTAAACAGCCTATAGCCTTACACCCCTCTTTAAGGCTTGAGATTAGCTTATTGCTTGCCCATTGCTTGCCAAGCTCTACTTCGTTGGCCCCGTAAAGCATTTGTGATGATAAATCCCTGGTAAAACCACCATAATCTTTCATGTTGGAACATCTAACCATGTTATCCCAGATAGGATTAGCAATTTTAATGATTTCTTCGTCTGATTTGTCGACAATACTCATCTAAAATGGTTAGGAAGCTTGCTTCTTCTCTTTATCATCAACGATATGATAAACAGGCTTTTTCTCCATTTCAAATTTTCCAGTTTCTGGATCTCTTCTAGAAACAGTTAAACAGTGCCAGTTTTCATCATCAAGTTTCATATGATCGCCTCTATAATAATAACCTGGCCAACGCGTTTCTTCTCTAAATAATGTGTGATGAGCAACACATTCTGATGTTACAGCTCTATGCTTAAGTTCCCATGCTCTCATCAATTGGTGATAATCTTCAGCCCCCACATGATCTAAGTCTTCTTGAAGTAATTGTAGCTGTTCTAAGCCTTTTTTGAGCAGATTATCGTTTGTCATGTAATTATTTGTTAATCCACCACAATATTCATCCATAATTTTTTGTAGTCTTTGTAGTCCTTGTATAGGTAAAATATAGCTTGGAGAAACAGTCCCTCCAGTAATTTCATTTCTTCCTACTGTATAGTTCTCAATTGGCTTAAATATTTCTTCCTTAAGCTTCTCTAATTGTGCATCAGAAACTTCTATATCATCAGCTTTTTTATCTTGAATATATTTAACTGCAGCTTTAGACGCTAACCTTCCTTCTGTGAATGAGCCAGATGAAAACTTATGAGCACTTCCACCAACTGCATCTCCTGCTCCAAATAATCCATCAATAGTCATCATTCTATTGTATCCCCAGAAGTATTCATCAGGTGCTATATCTTCTGGTCCACTAACCCATGCCCCTGAACATGTAGCATGAGATCCCATTACATATGGCTCCGAAGTTGTTAATTCAGGGTTTGTGTATTTTGGATCAATATTTTGAGATGCCCATACAACCGCTTGTCCAACTGTCATTCCCAAGAAGTTTTCCCATCCAACTGTTTCTAAGTGCGGATCTTGGAATGCTTCTTTTGTGACCATATGGATTGGTCCACCGCCTGCGGCTGTTTCTTGAATAAATGCGTGATTTCTCAAACAAGTTGGTGTTGGATGATGATCTATATATTCTCCTACTAATTCTTTAGTAGCTTCATACCATTTCTTCTCATAGTTTTCCCCATTAGCGTTTTGAGTATATGTTTTTAAATGAAGGAAATATGCTCCAACTGGACCATAACCATCTTTAAATCTACAAAGTACAATTCTATTTTCCATTTGAGTCATTTTTGCACCTGCTTGAATAGGTAATGCATAAGCGGATCCATTACTCCAAGGTGCGTACCATGTCCTACCCATACCTTCACCAACTGCTCTTGGTTTAAATATGTGAGATGCTCCTCCAGCAGAAACAACTACTGTTCTAGATTTAAATACATGAAAATTTCCAGTTCTAACATTAAAGCCAACTGCACCAGCTATTCGATTTGGATTTTTTTCATCTTTTAAAAGATGAGTAATCATTATTCTGTTATAAATTTTATCAGCAGATTTTTTTGCAGCTTCAGCTACAATTGGTTTGTAACTTTCGCCGTGTATCATTATTTGCCACTTACCTTCTCTTTGATATCTTCCAGTTTCTTTATTTTTCATCATTGGAAGACCCCATTCATCAAACATATGAACAGTTGAGTCTACGTGACGTGCCATGTCATAACCTAAATCTTCTCTAACAAGACCCATCAAATCATTTCTAGCGTACCTTACATGATCCTCTGGCATATTCTCACCCCACTGCATTCCCATATAACAGTTAATAGCGTAAAGACCTTGTGCAACGGCACCGCTTCTATCTATATTTGCTTTTTCTACACAGATTATTTTTAAATCTCTTCCCCAGTGTCTTGCCTCAAAGGTAGCGCCTGTTCCAGCCATACCTCCACCGACAACTAGTACGTCACATTCTTCGATGATAGTTTTGTGCTTAGCCATTAATAGTAAACGCCTTGCTTAAATGAATTCTTATCTAATGTTGGTAAATCTTTTTCAGTATTTAAACCATGTGGCTCATTATATAAAATTTGTGAGTTAATCTCTCCTTGATTAGGAGTATCAGCTTCAGCTAATTTTGGTATGAATTTCCCCCAAGGTTTTGTAGTTATTGGTGATACAAAATTTTTCTCTGTACCGTTTCTAAATTTAATTCTCCAAGAAATAGTTCCTTTTTCTTCTTCTCTTCTAACTCTAACACTATGGCCCATTGGAGCAAAGTCAGCATAACCTCTTACATCAATTGCATGATTAGGACATGCCTTAACGCATGAATAGCATTCCCAACAAAAATTTGGTTCTATATTTTTTGCTCTTCTAATAGTTTCGTCTATGTGCATGATATCTGATGGACATATATCTACACAATGACCACAACCATCACATCTCGTCATGTATACAAAAGTTGACATATCTACTTATTACCTTTCTTTAAGATTTTATCAATCATATTAATAGTGCTTTGGTGCCTCACGTTTAATTCCAAGTCCAAATTGTTCTGGAGCATCTGCAGGTGGAGGTAAATTATCTCTAGAACCATCTGCTTCTGCTAAATTTTTTTGGATTGCAGCACCCGGTTTGTAGAACATATGAGCAAATTTAGACCAGTAAACTCCTCCAAATAAAACTATGTTAGCAACTGCAAACAAAATTAAAAATAAAATACTTAAACCAGTAGATCCTGAATATTGGAAATACGACCAAGCTAAACCAAACGTAGACGATAATACTAAAGCCAAAACAAATAAATCTGCTTTTATGATTCTAAAAACCGAGTGAGCTTCAGCAGATACATCTACTCTTAAAAAAAACCAAAACCAATAAGCTCCAAGGCAAGTTAAAATTGCACCAGCATGCCAAATGATTGGCCATATAGATGGGGTTACAGCATTAGGAGAAGAATATCCAAATATCATAACACCTGACCCGATCCAAAATAATATTGTTCCATACATTCCTAATACATGTGCAAACCTTCTTTTACCCAATCCTAATTCAGATGTAGTTCCAATATCATGCACTACTGTTTTAGAAATTATCACTGTTTTCTCTCCAAGACTTAATTCTCTACTTGCTGCTTTTTTTGCTTTTTTAGCATTATTAAAAAAATA
>CACBFA010000019.1 GCA_902538525.1 uncultured Pelagibacteraceae bacterium
ATGACAATTCAAGAAATGTCTACAGCTGTGCAATACAACCTTCCAATTAAAATATTTATATTAAACAATCAATACATGGGCATGGTTAGACAATGGCAAGAACTTTTACACGATAAAAACTATTCAGAAAGTTATACTGCCGCTCTACCAGATTTTGTCAAATTGGCAGAAGCATATAACTGCGTTGGTATAAGAGCAAAAACACCAGAAGAGTTAGACGACAAAATTATTGAAATGCTGAATACAGATAGACCTGTAATATTTGATTGTATGGTAGATAAAGTAGAAAATTGTTTTCCAATGATACCATCAGGAAAGCCTCATAATCAGATGATTTTAGGGCCCAAAGATCAAGAAAATAAGAAGATTACTGGCAAAGGTAAGTCCTTAGTTTAATGCCTAATTCAAAATCAGCGTATAGTTTTTCAAATAAAAAAGAGAAATTCGATACACATATAATAGTCGTTTGGGTAGATAATGAAGCTGGTGTATTAGCTAGGGTAGTCGGTTTATTTTCTGGTAGAGGTTATAATATTGAATCATTGGCAGTCGCTCAAGTTGATGAAAAGTTAAAGATATCAAGGATAACAATTGTAACAACTGGAACACCACAAGTTGTTAATCAAATTAAACTTCAATTAAGAAAACTTGTACCCGTTCATAAAGTTGCAGATTTTAAAAGAGAAGATAAAGCAGTCATATTTAAGGAGATGGCATTATTTAAAATTGTTGGTCCAAATAATAAATTAGAAGGTGCATTGAAAGCTTGTAAAAAATATAATCCTGTATTACTAGACAAAACAAAAAAATCGAATGTTATTCAAATAACAGCTTTAAGACGAGAAATAGACAAAATGTCAAAGGATTTAAAAAAATTTGGATTGGTGAGTGTTTCAAGAACAGGAGCCGTAGCTATGACAAGAGGTGCAGATATATTTAAATAATTAATTAGGAGAAAAAAATGAAAATGTTTTATGAAAAAGATACTGATGCTAATTTAATAAAAGATAAAAAAATTGCAATTTTTGGATACGGAAGTCAAGGGCATGCACATGCTTTAAACTTAAAAGATAGTGGAGTTAAAGAAGTTGTTGTAGCTCTTCGAGAAGGGTCTTCAAGTATTGAAAAAGCAGAATCTAAAGGGTTAAAAGTTATGAATCTTTCGGATGCTGCTGAATGGGCTGATGTTGTGATGATTTTAACTCCAGATGAATTACAAGCAACTATTTATAAAAATCATATTGAGCAACGTGTAAAAGAAGGAACATCCATAGCTTTTGCTCATGGATTAAATGTTCATTATGATTTGATAAAAGCTAGAAAAGATTTAGATGTATTTATGGTGGCGCCAAAAGGACCAGGTCACTTAGTTAGAAGTGAATATGAAAAAGGTGGTGGAGTTCCATGTTTATTTGCTGTTCATCAAAATGGATCAGGAAAAGCTAGAGACTTAGCAATGTCATATGCTTCAGCAATTGGTGGCGGGAGATCAGGTATAATTGAGACAACATTTAAAGACGAAGTAGAGACAGATTTATTTGGTGAGCAAACAGTTTTATGTGGAGGTCTTGTTGAATTAATTAAAAATGGATATGAAACTTTAGTTGAGGCTGGTTATGAACCTGAAATGGCTTATTTTGAGACTGTTCATGAAGTTAAACTTATTGTGGATTTAATTTACGAAGGTGGAATTGCAAATATGAATTACTCTATATCTAATACTGCTGAATATGGAGAATACGAGTCCGGCCCAAGGATCATAAATAAAGAAGAAACAAAAAAAAGAATGAAAGAAGTTTTAGCAGACATCCAGTCAGGTAAATTTACCAAACAATGGATGGATGAATGTAAAAATGGTCAGAAAAATTTCCTAGCCACAAGAGCAAAACTAGCTGAGCATCCAGTCGAAAAAGTTGGTGCCACCTTAAGAGAAATGATGCCTTGGATTGCTAAGAAGAAGCTTGTCGATAGTGATAAGAAATAAGTTGATGTCAAAATTGGGTTAATTCTCTCAAATTATTTTGCAATCTGAGCGAGAGCATGTATTATGCTCGAGCTAAAAAAAACAATGTCAGACAAAGAAAAATTATACATATTTGATACGACTATGCGAGATGGTGAGCAATCGCCAGGTGCATCTATGAGTGTCGAAGAGAAAATTCAGATATCTAGAGTTTTTGATGAAATGGGAATAGATATTGTTGAAGCGGGTTTTCCAATAGCATCACCAGGAGATTTTGAGGCAGTTTCTGAAATAAGTAAAATAATGAAAAACTCAATACCATGTGGTCTTTCAAGAGCACTAAAAAAAGATATTGATGCATGCCATGAGTCATTGAAACATGCTCCAAGATTTAGAATTCATACTTTTATTTCTACAAGTCCTTTACATATGAAACACAAACTTGAAATGACAAATGATCAAGTTCTAGATGCAATAAAAGAAAGTGTTACATATGCAAGAAACTTTACTGACGATGTTGAATGGTCGTGCGAGGATGGAACAAGAACAGATATGGATTTTATGTGTAAAACTGTTGAACTTGCAATTAAATGTGGAGCTAAAACAATTAATATTCCAGATACAGTTGGCTATTCTATTCCTGAGGAATTTGCAAAAACAATTAAACATTTAAAAAATAATGTTCCAAATATTGATAAAGCAATATTATCTGCACACTGCCACAATGATCTTGGCTTAGCAGTAGCAAATGCATTGGCTGGAGTTTCAGAGGGTGTAAGACAAATAGAGTGTACAATTAATGGAATAGGTGAAAGAGCAGGAAATGCTGCATTAGAAGAAGTAGTTATGGCAATTAAAACTAGAAACGATTTGATGCCATACAACACAGGAATTAAAACAGAATTAATAAGTAAAGCCTCCAAAATAGTTTCAAACGCAACTGGTTTCCCAGTTCAATTTAACAAAGCAATAGTTGGAAAAAACGCTTTCGCACATGAGTCGGGAATTCATCAGGATGGAATGCTAAAAAATAGAGAAACTTATGAAATTATGACTCCAGAGAGTGTTGGAGTAAAGAAAACATCTTTAGTAATGGGTAAACATTCAGGACGGCATGCTTTTAAAGATAAATTATCTGATTTAGGCTATTCAGATCTTACAGATGATATTATCCAAGCTGCATTTGGAAAATTTAAAGTTTTAGCTGATAAAAAAAAGCATATATATGACGAGGATATAGTTGCGCTAGTTGATGATAGCTTAATTGTAGATAATAAAATAAATGCGATTAATTTAAAATCTTTAAAAGTTTTTGCTGGCACAGGAGAACCACAAAAAGCCGAAATGACATTAGATGTATATGGTGATATTAAAAATACTACAGAAACAGGGGATGGACCGGTTGATGCAATATTTAAATGTATAAAAAAATTATTTCCTCACGATGTAAAATTATCCCTTTACCAAGTACATGCAGTAACTGAAGGCACAGATGCTCAAGCAACTGTTAGTGTAAAAATTGAAGAAAATGATAGGACGACAGTAGGTCAATCAGCTGACACAGATACTTTAGTTGCATCAGCGAACGCATATTTAAATGCATTGAATAAAATGCTTATAAAACGTGAGAAAAAAGCGCCTTCTCAAAATATTAAACATCAAAAAGTGAAAGGAATATAATTAAATGTCAATGTTTGCCAATTTAAGAAAGTTTTGGAGCCAGGATATGGCAATTGATCTTGGAACAGCTAATACGTTAGTCGTTTTAAAAAGCAAAGGTGTAGTTCTTAACGAACCATCTGTTGTAGCAGTAGTTGATAATAAAGGAAAAAAATCAGTATTAGCAGTAGGCGATGAAGCAAAAACAATGTTAGGAAGAACACCAGGTAATATTCAAGCAATAAGACCTTTAAGAGATGGTGTGATTGCAGACTTTATTGTTACAGAGGAAATGATTAAACATTTTATTAAAAAAGTTCATAAAAAAACAATTGCAAACCCTAGAATTTTAATTTGTGTGCCAACTGGTTCAACACCAGTTGAAAGAAAAGCGATTCAAGATAGTGCGCTTGCAGCTGGAGCTAGACGTGTCCAGTTAATCGAGGAACCAATCGCAGCAGCAATTGGAGCAGGCCTACCAATTCAAGAAGCAACAGGATCAATGGTTGTAGATATTGGTGGCGGAACAACAGAAATTGCCGTTATGTCATTAGGTGGTGTTGTTTATTCAGAATCTTTAAGAGTTGCAGGAGACGCTATGGATAATGCATTAAAGGATTATATGAGAGAGGAATATAACTTGATGATAGGTGATAGTACTGCAGAAAAAATTAAAAAAGATATTGGAACAGCTATTCCAACAAATAATAACACATATGCAGTGAAAGGTAGAGATTTAAGATCAGGAACCCCTAAAGAGGTAAACATCTCAGAACAAGATACTTCAGAAGCTTTAAACCCGATACTTAAAGAAATTGTATCTGGAATAAAAAAAGCACTAGAAAATACACCCCCGGAATTATCAGCTGATTTAGTTGATATGGGATTAACAATGACAGGAGGAGGATCACTTTTAAAAAATATAGATAAAAGATTCTCTAAAGAAACTGGATTGCCAGTAAATATCGCTGATGATCCGTTGTCATGTGTCGCAATAGGAACAGGAAAGGCGTTAGACGATCAAGAAATATTTTCTACTGTATTATCTGAGTATTAAATATTATGTCAACAGAATCGAGTAGAGATGATTTTATTATTGCTATTCGTTCAGCATTTTTAAAAAAAGGAAATAGACAAAAATTTTCACTATTCACTCTACTAATTATATCTATTTTAGTTTTATCATTAGAGTATTTTAAAACTGGTCCAGTAAATCAATTTAGGTCTATCACAAAAGATATTATATTTAGAGGATCATACGTTGTCTCAAGCCCATTTAAATATGTAAAAAATAAATATTATCTCTTCCAAGATCATATGAGCATGTATGAAGAGTTTTCAGTTTTAAGAGATAAGGACCTTGATCTTGATTCACTTAAAAAAGAAGTTGATTTTTATAAATCTGAAAATGCGCTTTTAAAAAAATTGATCGAAGAAAGAGATCTTTTTTCTAAAGAATATATGTTGACTAAAATTTTATTGGATAAACAAAGTCCTTATTTGAAGTCTTTAATAATTAATAAAGGTCAAAAAAATGGGGTTAAATTAGGATCAGCTGTTAAAGATCGTCTTTATTATATTGGAAAGGTTGTAAATGTTAACTTTTTAAGCTCAAGAGTATTACTTGCTAATGATCTTAACAGCAAAATCCCGATTATCATTGAGCCGAGTGGAATTAATGCCATACTTTCTGGAAATGGAAATGATGAGTATGCAGAACTCGAGTACTTACCTAAAGAAAATGAAATAAAAGAAAATGAGATTGTGTATACCTCTGGCTCAGATGGCACAATCCCAGGTTCAATTCCTGTTGGAAAAATAATTATTCAAGACAATAAAAAGTATGTGAAGTTTTTTAGTAACTTAAATCAACTAAATTACGTACAGGTAAATAAGTAAAATGGCTAGAGGAAATATAAAATTTTACCAATTTTTAGCAAATAGTTTTCCAATTATTTTATTATTCTTTTTTGCTTTGACAGGCTTCTCTTTTTCATTCCAGATTTTCAAAATTAATATATCTTTTAATTTTATTCACTTAATTGTTTTTTATTGGGTTTTAAGAAAACCCGAAATGCTTGGTTATGGACTTATTTTTTTTGCAGGTGTAATCAATGATGTTGTACAAAATCTACCTATTGGAGTTTCATCAATTAATTATCTTTTACTATGCGTTATTGCATCTTTTTTTAGGACAAGAACTCTAGTTCCTAATCTGATTTATGATTGGATACTATTTTTTATCGCGATATTAATTATTAGCTCAATTCATTTTACAGTATTAGCAATTTTCTTTGATGGTAATATTAGTTATGGTGCTTTAATGTCAACAGCCTTTTTTTCATTTTTAATTTATCCAGCAGTGGCAAAATTATTTAATCAAATTTATTTACTAGGTTTAAAACAAGAAAATGTTGAATAGAGGAAGAAACATAGAAAAAGGTAGAGTTATAACAAGAAGGATGTTTATACTAGCTGCAGCAAAAATATTACTTTTTGCGGGTATTTCATCAAGATTATATAATTTACAAATTTCTGATAGAGAAAAATATGAAATCTTATCAGATAAAAATAGAATACGTGAATGGAAAACTCCCCCTCAGAGAGGAATAATTGTAGATAGCTTCAATAAAGTTCTAGCAAGTAACGATAGAGTTTTTCAGCTACACTTAATATTAGATGAAATTACCGATTTTGATGTAACGATATTTAAAATTAAAAATATAATTGGATTAGATCAGTTTCAAATTAAAAAATTATATAAAAAAAAGGAAAGATTAAAACCTTGGGATACATTAGTAGTATCGGATAATTTAACTTGGGAACAATTTTCAAAAATTAATTTATATTTACATGAATTAGAAGGCGCAAAACCTGTATTATCGACATCCAGGTACTATCCTTATGCAAATGATCTAGTTCACATAGTTGGTTATGTCGGTGACGCTAGTCCAAAAGATCTTGAAAAACCTGAAATAAAAGAAAATTTTGTTCCAGGTCTAAAAGTAGGCAAATATGGAATAGAAAATTCACAGGAGAAAATGTTAATAGGTAACTACGGTATTAAAAGATATGAAGTTAATGCATCTGGAAAAAGAATAAGCCAAATAGACTATATTAAAGAAAGACAGGGCAAAAAAGTAAACTTAACTATAGATATTGAAATTCAAAAATATGCCCAGGAGTTACTTAATGGAAAAGCAGGCTCAATATGTGCAATGGATATATATACCGGTGAAGTAGTTGCAATGGCATCATCACCAACATATGATCCAAACAAATTTACGCACGGAATTAATCAGAAAGATTGGAGAGAAATCAGAAATAATCCTTTGAAACCATTGATAAATAAGTCTATTGCAGGACTTTATTCTCCCGGTTCAACATTTAAGCCATTAGTTGCTCTAGCAGCTCTAGAATATGGCATATTAGATCCCAATAAAACAATAAGATGCAAAGGTCATAAACATCCATATGAACTATACGGAGTAAAATATCATTGTTGGAAAAAAGAGGGTCATGGCTACATGAAGTTGAGAAATGCTATTAAACAATCTTGCGATATATACTTTTATGAAATGGCGAGATTGCTTGGTGTTGATAAATTATCAATAATTGCAAAAAGGTATGGACTTGGAACTAATGTACTTGGAGATCTTTATAATGATGAAAAGAATGGATTAGTTCCTGACACTAAGTGGAAAAGACGTGCATTGGAACAAAGTTGGTATTTAGGAGAAACCGTAATTAATGGCATTGGACAGGGTTATATTCAGACCACACCATTACAACTCTGTTTAATGACTGCCCAAATTGCAAATGGGGGATATAAAATAAAACCTCATATCATAAAGAATGATACTATAAATTATAATGATATAATAAATAAAATTAAATTAGATCAATCAAATTTTCCTTTGCATGAAAGAAATTACTTAGATGACATAAATATTGAATATTATCAGAGAATGTATCACAAAAAGTCCAACATAAATTTTGTATTAGATGCAATGTTTGGTTCCACAAATGAACAATATGGAACTTCATACAGATCTCGCTATGACGATCCTAAGTATCAATTTGCAGGCAAAACTGGGACATCACAAGTAAGAAGAATCACTGATCTTGATAGAGAATTAGATTTAGATACTGAACAAATTGAATACAAGAAAAGAGACCACGCATTATACGTAGCTTTTGCACCATACAAGGATCCAAGATATGCAATAAGTGTTATTATTGAACATGGAGGTTCTGGAAGTAAAACGGCTGCTCCACTTGCAAGTAAATTAATCAAAAGAATTATTGATAGGCATAAACTAAGAGAACAATTTAATAATGGAAATACTAGTTTAGCATAATGTTAAGAGAAAGAATACAAGCGAGCAATTATAGTTTTTTAGATAAACTTAGATCTGTAGATTATCTATTAATCTTATTAATTATTGCTATAGGATCAATTAGTATATTTGCAATTTATTCTACAGAGGGAGGGAAATTTTCTTTTTATACAAAAAATCATATAATTAGATTATCTGTATTTTTTAGTTTATTTTTAGTTTTATCTTTTGTGAGAGTTTCGACCTGGTATAAAAATGCTTACTTATTTTATATTGTCGGATTAATTCTATTAATTACTGTTTTATTTTTTGGTATTTCAGCGTCAGGCGCAAAAAGATGGATAAATTTATACTTTATAAATTTACAGCCTTCAGAATTAATGAAGATTGCTGTAATAATATGCTTTGCAAGATATTATCATAGAATTCAAAGCTCAGATATTCAAAGCTATAAGTTTATAATTCAACCAATTATACTTTTAATAATTCCATGTTATCTAGTTATACAACAACCTGATTTAGGAACCTCTATTTTAATTGCGGGTAGTGGTATTGCTATAATTTGGTTGGCAGGTCTTAATATTAAATATTTTGTTTATTCTGGATTGTTGTTATTAGTTTCATTGCCTTTTGCTATATCCATTTTAAAACCTTATCAAAAGTCTAGAATTCTAACTTTCTTTAATCCTGATAGAGACCCTTTGGGAGCGGGATATCAAATTATTCAATCAAAAATAGCTATAGGATCTGGTGGTTTTTTTGGAAAAGGATTCCTAAAAGGAACTCAAAGTTATCTTGAATTTTTGCCTGAAAAACATACCGACTTTATATTTACACTCTTTTCAGAGGAGTTTGGATTTATTGGGTCAATTATACTTTTATTATTATACATATTATTAATTTATAGAATAATAAATGTTGGGCTAGTCTCTAGGAGCTTTTTCGCAAAATTATATTGCTTTGGTTTTGCTACAGCAATTTTCTTATATGTATTTGTTAACATAGCAATGGTTTTAGGAATGCTACCAATTGTTGGTGCACCATTGCCAATAATGTCTTATGGTGGATCATCTCTATTATCTATTATGTTGGGCTTAAGTATTGTGATGAGCTGCAAAATTTATAATCAAGAGCAAATTTCAGTTTATTAATTATTTCCCATCTATAGCAACAATTGTTAAATCATCTTTTTGTATGTGACCTGCTCCTAAAATATCATCAATCATTGTTTTTAATCTCTCATTAATTGGTGTTGATTGATATTTTTTTATATAATTTTCAAAACCCTCAGACCCTAACATTTCACCACTTGGACTTTTAATCTCGGTAATCCCATCTGTGAAAATATACATTGAGCTATTTTCGAAAGGAATAGTATGTTCTGGATATTTTGTTTTTGGCATAATTCCAAGAGGAGGACCAGCTTCAGAAAAATTACTAAAAGTTCCATCTGAAGACAATATTAATGGTGGCTCATGTCCAGCACTTGATAATAATAATTCTTTTTTATTGGTATCATATATTCCAATTAACATTGTAACAAACATCCCTCTTGAAATAGTTTCACATATTTCATTATTTAATTGGAACAATAAATCTGAAGCAGAAAAATTTGTTTTACTTAAACATCTGTATAGACTCGATGCTTTAGACATTAAAAGTGAAGACTTTATCCCTTTTCCAGAAACATCAGCCACACCAAATCCATATTTACCATCACCCAAATCTGAAAAATTGTAAAAATCACCTGAGACAACTTTAGCAGGAATATTTATTCCAGAAATTGGAAAGTCCTTATCTTTATTTTTTGATAATAACGATCTTTGAATTTCACCTACAATTTCTACTTCTTTTTGAATTTTATTTTTTTCAATCATCTCTTTTGCCATTTTTGCATTTCTAATAGCCAAAGCAGCTGGTGCAGAGAGAGTTTCTAGAAGTTTTCTGTCATCCTCAATAAATAATTTATCATCAGTTTTTTTATTTAAACAATGGATTACACCAATACACTCATTTGCAGCAATTAATGGAGAGCATAAAACTGAGTAAGTTGTAAAATTTGTTTTGTTGTCTAAGTCAAAATAAAACTCTGCAATTTCACGCACATCTTTTCTAACATTACCAACACGAATACACTTTCTTTGTTCAACGGCTTTACCCATAACTCCATCTTTTAAATCTAGCTCATACTCATCTAAATAATCTTGATGTAGAGAGGCGATACATTCAAATTTTTTCTTTTCGTCATTAATTAGAAAAATATTTGCAGCTTGTGCATTCAGTCTTGCAATAATAACTCTAAGCGCGTTCATTAAGGTATCATTTAAATCTAGGGATAAAGCAAAATCCTGATTCATTTTTGTGACAAGTTCTAAATCAACATTAACTTGTTCAGCTTCTTTTTTAGGTTCGATCGGTTTTTTTGATTTAAATAGAAACATTTATTTAACTAGTATTTTAAGCAATTTTTGGTAAATTTTTCAACAATGGAGATTATCATTAATACACCTAATTTATACATTCACCTACAAGATGCAGTTCTAATGGTTCAGTATGTAATAGATGGATTAATTCACATTACATCGAACATTAAATTATAATCATATTTTTGTGGATCTAATATTTGTAATAATTCTAGGGGGCTTGTGGGGTAGCTTTGCAAATGTTTGCATTTATAGACTTCCTCTAAGTAAGGGAGTGATATCAGGGAGATCATTTTGTCCAAATTGTAAAAAATTAATTACTTGGAAAGATAATATTCCTGTAATTTCATTTTTATTTTTAAATGGCAAATGTAGAAATTGTAAAAAAAAAATTTCATCTCAGTATTTATTAATCGAGTTAATTACTATTGTTTACTTCTTAGTGATTTATTATTTATTTGGTATCACAATAACTACCATGTTGTTTTTAATTTTAGGATTATCTTTTATTATAATTTTCTTTATAGATTTAAAGCATTATATCATTCCGAATGTACTAACTTTTTCTTTGATGATTATTGGTTTCTTAAAGTCTT
>CACBFA010000020.1 GCA_902538525.1 uncultured Pelagibacteraceae bacterium
AGATAAAAAATACTCAAACCTTTATGAATACAACTTTCAATTTTCCTCTGATATAAAACAAATGCTATCGAATGGAGAGTTGGGCTTATTATTAATTAAAATAGTAGATATTGTTGGTGAAAGTAACCTTGAAGATCTAGATATAAACACAGTGAATTTATTAGTTTCAACTATGAATGAGTTAAAAAATGTAGATTTAAGGAACGAAATTCTAATAGAAGTCTTGCCTTTAAAAGTCTAAATAATAAATAAATTATGCCAGTGAAAGAACTAATTACGGTACCTGATGATATTCTTAGAAGAAAATCTGAGCCATTAAATAAAGTTGATGTTAATGAAAAAAAGCTAATAAAAGATTTATTTGAAACTATGTACCATCACAATGGCATAGGTTTAGCAGCTGTTCAAGTTGGAATCCTAAAAAGAGTAGTAGTTTTAGATGTCTCAAAAAATGAAAATGAAAAAAAACCTTTATGTTTTATTAATCCACAAATAAAAACTTTAAGTGAAAAAATGTCTACATATGAGGAAGGTTGTTTATCAATTCCTAATACCTTTATTGAGATAGAGAGACCAGAAATTTGTACTGTATCATATATAGATGAAAATGGTGATAAGAAAGAAATGGAATGTGATGGACTACTCTCAACATGTTTACAACATGAAATAAATCACTTAGATGGAAAACTAATCATTGATTATTTATCTAAAATAAAAAAAGATTTAATAATAAAAAAATTGTCTAAACAAAAAACTTCTAATAGAGTTGTTGTTTAAATGTCAAATATTGTATTCATGGGTACTCCGCAGTTTGCTGTACCTATTCTAAAAAAAATTAATCAAAAATATAAAATTAAGTGCGTTTTTACTCAGCCCCCAAGTAAATCAAATAGAGGTCAAAAATTTACGAAATCACCAATTCATACATGTGCAGAGGAACTTAATTTAGAAATTAAAACTCCGAAAAAAATTGATGAAGAATTTGAGTATCTTAAAGAATTAAATGTAGATCTTGTAATTGTTGTTGCATATGGACAATTAATTTCAAAAAAAATTCTTGATTTAAGTAAAAAAGGTTTTTTGAATATTCATGCTTCATTATTACCAAAATGGAGAGGGGCGGCACCAATCCAAAGATCGATTTTAAACATTGAAAAAAAAACTGGTATATCATTTATGAAAATTAATGAAAAATTAGATTCTGGACCAGTATGTAATAAATATTCAATAGATATTCTTGATCAAGATAATGCAGAAACTTTGTCTGAAAAATTATCTTATTTGAGTACAGAAAAAATTTTAGAAAATGTGCAAAATGTTTTAGAAGGAGAGGCAATATTTAAAGAACAAGATCATACAAAAGCTACATATGCAAAGAAAATTCAAAAAATAGAGGGAAAGATAGATTGGAATAATAGTGCTAGTAAAATAATTGCTCAAATAAATGGATTATATCCAAAACCTGGTGCATGGTTTGAGTTTAACAACAAAAGATATAAAATATTAAAAGCTAAAACAATCAAGCAGTCAGCAATAATCGGCGAAGTAATCGACGAACGAATGACAATATCATGTGGTAAAAATTCAATAAATATTATTGAGATACAAAAAGAGGGTAAGAATCCTCAATTAATTAACGAATTCTTATTAGGTAATAAGTTTAGAAAAGGAACAATAATAAAAAGTGAATAGATATCAGATTTTAATAGAATACGAAGGTACTTTATACAATGGTTGGCAAATTCAAAAAAAAGGTAAGTCGATCCAGGAAAATATTGAGATTGTCTTATCTAAATTACTTAAAGAAAAAATAAAAATTTACGGGTCTGGACGAACAGACACTGGAGTTCATGCTAAAGAGCAATCAGCACACTTTGATACTAAAAACAAAATTTTTCAAAAAGATAAATTAATAAATTCACTTAACTTTTTTTTAAATAAAAAAAAAATATCAATATTGAAAATAAAAATAAAAAATAAATTTTTTCATTCAAGATTTTCTGCAAAAGAAAGACGGTATACCTATTTAATAAGAAATGATGTTTCTCCTTCTGTTATAAATTTTAATAGAGAGTGGCATGTTAAAAAAAAAATTAATGTTGATTTGATGAAAAAAGGAGCCAAAAAGTTAATTGGGACTCATGATTTTTCAACCTTTAGGGCATCTAATTGTGCTGCAAATAGTCCGGTAAGAACTATAAAGAAAGTAAAAATAACCAAAGTTAAAAATGTTATAAAAATTCAATTTGCGTCAAAATCATTTCTTAAAAGTCAAGTTAGATCCATGGTTGGTTCGCTTAAATACCTTGGTGAAAATAAATGGAACTTAAAAAAATTTACCAGTATATTTAAATCAAAATCTAGAAAAAATTGTGCTCCTATTGCTCCTGCACATGGTTTATATCTTGAGAAAATTATTTATTAGATTTCTTTTTTTTCTTTTTTATTCTCCATCTTGATCCTTCTCTAACTATAAAACCACAACAATTTTTTGAACCACACTTACAAGGAAAATCCTTATAGTTTTCATCAAAACTAAACCCATAATCATAAGTTAGTTCCTCATTTTTATTTATATCTTTAATAGAACTAATCCATAATTTTAAACCTTTGCCTTCAACTTCGCAGTTTGGATCACAAGAGTGATTAATAAGTCTTGCAGTATTGTAAGCAAAATCACCGTCTAAATCATATCTATTATTTAAGTTAAAAAGATAAATCGCTTTATCATTATCAAATTTTGGATTATTTTCGGTCTGTTTTTTTGTAATAATTTTACCTGTGTAGTAAATAATCTTAGTTCCTTTTTTTATATTTTTAGATGCAAATAGTCCCCTGTTGTCAATATTCGATGATTTCTTTTTATATAGTTTCATGATTATTTATTTTCTGACTCGATTAATGCATTTACATGATAATTAGCGCTTTCAGCAAGTGCTTTCAGGTCGTATCCACCTTCCAGTAAAGATACTACTTTTCCATTAGTGAATTTATTAGTGGCTTTTAGCGTTCTTTTTGTTATTTCATAAAAATCTTTGGATGAAAGTTCAAATTGAGCTAATGGATCGTTTTTGTGGGCATCAAAGCCAGCAGAAAAGATTAAGTAATCAGGCTTATATTCAATTAACCTATCTAAAACTCTATCATAAGCATTAAAATACTCCTCAGAATTTGTCCCTGCAGGAAGAGGTATATTAAGAGAATTATTATACTTTCCCTTGTCTTTTTCTGAGCCACCACCAGGATAAAATGGATATTGATGTGTTGATATATAAAGTGAATTTTTGTTGTCATACATTACATCATAATTCCCATTTCCCCAATGAACATCAAAATCTACACATGCAATTCTTTTATACTTATATTTTTTTATTAAATAATTAACTGCAACTCCTGCATTAGAAATACAGCAGAAGCCCATTGATTTATTTTTTTCAGCATGGTGTCCTGGTGGTCGTACAACACAAAATGCATTTTTATATTTTTTATCCTCAATTCCATCTATTGCACTTATAGCTGATCCTGCAGCTTGAAATACTGCATCCTTACTTCCAGGCGATACAACAGTATCTCCATCTAAAAAATTTAAGCCACTTTTTGGAAATGAATCTTTTAAATTATTAATATAATCTTCAGAATGTGTCATATTAAGAATATCATTAGGAACAACATCTGGCTTATCCCAAAGTAGTTCTTTATTTTTTTTTAAAGTATCAATTATTGAAACTACTCTCTTCGGTTGCTCTGGATGACCATCGCCTGTTATATGTTTTTCGGAAGTTTCAGATGTTATAATTGCAGTTTTCAAGCGAAATAATTATGTAAAATATTCTTATAAATCTTAGTTAACTTTTTTAAATCTGAGATCGATGTTTTTTCATTAACCATATGAATAGTATTATTTCTCAACCCAAGCTCAAGACGTGGTATTGAACCTAAAAATCTGCTGTCACTTGTGCCACCTCTACAATTTAATTTTGCATTGTTCCCTGTAACTTTTTTTACAACTTTTTTTACCATATAAATTTCTTTATTTGGCTCTGTGTAAAATGCTTCTCCACTTACCTTATAATCTATTTTAGTTTTGCAATTTTCTTTTTTTGCAACTGCATTAATAATTTTACTAAGTTTTTTTTTCAAAGATGTTGATTTATAAGTTGAATTAAATCTAACATTAAATTTAGCACTTGCAGATTGCGGTACCACATTTTCAGATATATTATCTACATTCATTTTTGTAAATTCCAAATTTGATGGTGGCATATATTTTGTTCCTTTGTCTAGCTGAACACTTTTAAGTTTAGATATTATTTTAGCAAGAGCAGTACATGGATTTATATATGTCCCGTAAAATGCAGAGTGTCCACTTTTTCCATATACTGTTACTGTTCCATTCATAGAACCTCTTCTTCCAATCCTGATTTCATCTCCAACTGATTTATTTGATGACGGTTCGCCTACTACCGAAAAATCAATTTTTTCTTTTTTTTTCTTTAAATATTTCATAACGGCTGGACAACCATTACCTGTAGTTTCTTCATCAGCCGTAATTATTATTGATATAGAACCTTTAAATTTTTTATTTTTAATAAAATTACTTACAGCACTTATCCAACATGCCACGCTACCCTTCATGTCCTGGGATCCTCTTCCATATAAATATCCTTTTTTTACTACTGCTTTAAATGGCGGAAATTCCCAATTATTGAGGTTAGCAACAACATCTGTGTGACCCAAATAATTAATGTTAGGTTTTGATTTACCAAATTTTGCATATAAATTTAATGCGGGTTTAGCACCTGTACCTTTTGATTTTATTATATGACATTTAAAACCTATTGATGAGAGTTTCCTTGAAAGGAAATTCATAATACCTTTATCTTCTGTTTTAATTGTTTGAAATTTTATCAGCTCTCGAGCTAACATCAGTTCATTATAAGTTTTCATTAATCTATTCTCTTAAAAGATCATTTATTGAAGTCTTTGATCTTGTTTTTTCATCTACTTGTTTGATTATTACCGCACAATATAATGATGGAGCGCTTGAATTATTTTTATCTGGTAGAGAACCTGGAACAACAACAGAATATGGTGGAATTTTACCGTAGCTTATTTCACCTGTTTTCCTGTTAACAATTTTTGTTGATTGTCCAATATACATCCCCATACTTAAAACAGAACCTTCGCCAACTATCACTCCCTCTACAACCTCAGACATTGCTCCTAAAAAAACATTGTCCTCAATGATTGTTGGTAATGCCTGCGCAGGCTCTAAAACTCCTCCAACTCCGCTACCTGCAGAGATATGACAATTTTTTCCGATTTGAGAACAGCTCCCAGCTCTTGCAAAAGTATCTATCATTGTTCCCTCATCAATGTATGCTCCTATATTCACATAGCATGGCATTAAAACAGCATTTTTGCCTACAAAAGACCCTTTTCTCACTGGAGAATTAGGAACCATTCTGAAACCAGCTTTTTCATGGTCCTCTTTAGACCAACCTGCCGTTTTACCTTTTAAAAGATGCGCCTTGTCATACCAACTACTGTAGGGGCCATTTAAATTTTCCATTGGATACATTCTAAAACTTAACATAATTGCTTTTTTTATGTGTTGATGTGTTACCCACACACCGTTGATTTTTTCAGCTACTCTGACTTTGCCACTATCTAAGTCATCAATAATTTGATTAACAGTATTTTTTAAACTCTCATCTGAGTTTGGACTTACTTGGTCTCTATTTTCCCAAGCATCATTGATTATATTTTCTATGCTCATAAATTTAAGAACTTTTTAATAACCTTATTTCTTTTAAAAATAAAGAGAGATTTTCAATTTTATAATCGATGTAATCTTTATCAGACTCTTTTTTCCCCCAGTATTCATTGTTGATAAGCCAAGCTGTTATTGTCCCTCGCTCTTTACCTATTGATAAATTTTTAGCTATATCCTCGATATAAAGAGTTTCTTTTGGATTGATCTTAAATTTATCAACCATAAGATCAAAAGCCCTGGCTTCAGGCTTAGGGTGATATTTTGCGTCTACGATATCAAATATATCTTTAAATTGATCTTCAATACCAAGAGTTTTTACTATATTTTTTACGTGAGCTCTACTTCCGTTTGTAAATACGAATTTATTTAAATTAATGTTTTCAAGCTCATTTCTTAAGACATGATCTTTTTCCATAAATGAAAGATCAATATCATGAACATACTCCAAGAATTCTTCCGGTGATATATCATGATGTATCATCAATCCATTTAAACTTGTGTTGTATTTGTGAAAATAATTTCTTTGTAATTCTTTAGCTTTTACAAGATCTAGGTCGAGTTTATTTGAGATATATTTTGTCATCCTCTTACTAACTTGTCCAAAAACTGCCTCTAAATCACTATATAAAACACCATCACAGTCGAATAAAATATTTTTTATATTTTTTAAATTATTCATTTTCTTATCAATGTTCCCGCACCCTTGTCAGAAAATAACTCAAATAGTATTGAATGTGGTTTTCTCCCATCAACAATAACTACACCTCTAACACCATTAGTTATTACATCTAAACAAGTGTTTATTTTTGGTATCATACCTCCAGAGATAATATTATTTTTTAACATTTCATTGGCTTTATTGAGATTAATTTCAGATATAAGTTTTTGATTTTCATCAAGAACCCCCTCAACATCTGTCATCAAAAGAAGTCGTCTAGCATCGATCTCCTTTGCAATTGAACCTGCTGCAACATCTGCATTAATATTATAAATTCTACCATCATCACCTAATCCTAAAGGGACAACAATTGGAATTTGTTTATTATTAATAAAATTTAATATTTTTTCTTTGTTAATTTTTTTTGGCGTCCCGACATACCCCAATTCTTTACTTTCAGGAATAATATTAATTACATTATTTTCTTTAGGTGATATTGAACAAACATTAGTGTTTTTAGATTTTAATTCATGTAAAATCTCTAAATTAAGCTCTAGTAAAGCCTCTTCTATATATCCTATTGTTTTTTCGTCTGAAACCCTAAGCCCTTTGATAAATTTTGTTTCGATATTATTTTCATCTAATTTTTTTTTAATATTTTTACCTCCACCATGAACGACTATTGCTGATAAACCAATTTTATTTATTACTGAAATATCTTCTATGAACTGATCAAATAGTTTTTTATCTAATAAAACAGATCCACCACATTTAATTACTATTACCTCAGACTGATATTTGTTTATATATTTTTCAACTTCATTAATGCTCGGCCCATCTGTTGGAATAATCTTGTCTAATTCCATCAATTAAACTGTTTTAACTGAAGTTCTCTTCATAATTACATACTGTTGTGCCATAGTAAGCACGTTGTTAATTGTCCAATATATAACTAATCCTGATGGAAAAGGTGCTAGTATTACTGTTAAGAATACAGGAAAAAACATAAATATTTTTTGCTGAATCGGATCTGGTGGTGTTGGATTAAGTTTTTGTTGCATCCACATTGTTACACCCATCGCTACTGGCCAAGCGCCAATAATTAAAAATGATGGAACATCATATGGCAACAAACCAAATAAATTAAATAAACTTGTTGGATCTCTTTCGCTAAGATCATGTATCCAACCAAAAAAAGGTTGATGTCTCATTTCAATTGTAACAAACAACATTTTATAAATTGCAAAAAAGAATGGTATTTGAATTAAAATAGGCAAACACCCACTTACAGGATTCACCTTCTCTCTTTTGTAAAGTGCCATCATTTCTTGTTGCAACTTCATTTTATCTTCCTTATGAAGCTCTTTAAGCCTTACCATTTCGGGTTGAAGAACTTTCATTTTTGCCATTGATCTAAATGAGTAGTTAGCGAGAGGAAAAAATAATATTCTTATACAAGCGGTTATTAGTATAATTGCAATTCCATAGTTGCCAGTTAATTTAAAGAAATAATCGGATATCAAAAATATTGGTTTTGTTAAAAAATATAGGAAACCCCAATCAATTGCTAAATCAAATTTATTAATATTTAGTTTTTCCGCATAACCATCAACAACATCCACTTCTTTTGCCGCAATAATCACTTTTACCTGATTAGTTTTGCTTTCATTAGCTCTGACTTCTGTTGCAGCAGTTTCTATAAAGTTAGCTTTAAATTTATTTTTATAATCGAAATCTGCTCTAAAACTTTTATTACTTTCTGGGATTAAACTTGTTATCCAATATTTATCTGTAATACCCATCCATCCTTTGTTAGCATTTACAGAGTACTTCTTGTCTTTAATGTCATCGTAATCTTCTTCAACAAGATTATCATCAAAAACACCTAATAAACCTTCATGTAATATATAAAAATCAGTTACATCTGGAGCTAGGTTTCTAATAATCTGTCCGTAGGGATAAAAGTTATAAGTATTTTGAGTATTATTCGTAATTTTTTGATTAACAGTAAATAAAAATTTATCATCTATGCTAATTTCTTTCTCAAAAGTTATATTCTGTTCATTATTCCACACTAATTTAATTGGACTGTTCGGTGTTAGTAATTTATTGCCGACAACCTCCCATTTTGTATTTGAATTGGGAACTTTGATATCTTTATTATTAATAGCCCAACCTGTTTCTATATAATAACCATTTTCAGATTCTTTAGGATTAAGCAAAACTACATTTTCATCAGAGTCTAAAGTTTCAGTGTATTTCTTAAAAATCAGATCATCGATTAATGATCCCTCTAGAGAAATAGAACCTTTAATATTTTCATTTTCAAAAAAAATCCTTTCAACTTTAGTAATTGCCTCTGATCTAGAAATTTTATTATTCTCAATATTTTGCTCTATTTTTGGTGCTTCGTTTAGTTGAAGATTGTTCTTATTTTGATCATTATTAGTTACCTGTTTTGGATCAGGACTTTGTGGAGCAAAAAATAATCCATAGAGAATTATTACTGCTGCACTTAATGAAATTGCTGCTATTACGTTTCTTGTGTCCATTATTTAATATTTTTTTTTCTTTACCGGATCATACCCATGTCCTCCTCCCAAAAACTTTATGGGATGACAAGATAAAATTCTTTTGATGCCTTTATAACAACCTTTCAAAACACCATGTTCATTTAAACTATCAATAAAATACTCTGAACAAGTTGGCAGATATCTGCAATTATTACCCAGAA
>CACBFA010000021.1 GCA_902538525.1 uncultured Pelagibacteraceae bacterium
TTTGAGGGTTCAACTTTGGCATAACTAAAATCAATGTATGCTTCTTTTAGGTTTTCCTCATTTTCGATTATATAATTGTTAATTTGGACGTCTGAAATATTTTTATCGTAAGCATATTCAAGATCATAGTATTGAATACTTATTTTTTTGTTCTCATCTATGTAAACTTTATTTTGTAGATAATAAGGTGATTTAATACCACCACCAATATAATCAAATAGTCTTTTTCTTAACTGAGAATTTTTTAGTCTATTTTCAAATTCAGCTGCGATAATATTATTCTTTAAAAGAAATTTTTCATATTTTAATCTTGAAAAATTTTTGTCATCATCAAGAAAATTTATGTCGTTTTGTAAATTTAATTTTAATGATCTATCTGAAACTTTTACATTTAAATCTTTGTACTCCATTGACATTAAATCTTTTGATATAAGGTCACTCAAAATTCTTTCTAAGATATTGTTATCTAAATTTTCTTTTATATAATCAGGATTAATTCTTGATCGGTTTATATGATCAATGAAGTCTTTCGTTGAAATTGAATTATTATTTATCTTAGCAATATTATTTGTATTTCCGCCACTAAAGACACTTCCCATTCCCCAAAAAACAAAAGGAACAATTATTATAGCCACGAGAACACCTGCAAATTTACTATTTGTAAAACCTCTTAATTTTCCCAACATGAGTAATTCTTTATATATTGATTATAAAAAACAAACCTATAAATTAAATTATCTAAGATGACAAATAATAATATGATCTTTATAGCTAATTGGAAGATGAATGGAGAAAAAAGTCATATCTCTGGCATTAATAAAACCATAAAATATTTAAAACAATCAAAAAATAAAAAAAATCAAATAATTTACTGCCCACCATTTACCCTGATTTCATTGGTTAAAAATAAAGTAAAAAACACTAAAATTAAAGTAGGTGCTCAGAACCTTTCTCAATTAAATGATTATGGAGCATTTACAGGATCCGTAAACTCTAAATTAATTAAGTCAGCAGGAGGTGACTATGTTATTGTTGGTCATTCTGAAATTAGAAATCAGGAAAATGATATAATAATAAATAAAAAAATTCACTCAGCACTTAAAGAAAAATTAAAAGTAATTCTTTGCATTGGAGAAACATATAAAGAAAAAAAAAATAATAAAACTTTCTCAGTTCTTAAAAGACAAATTACAATTGGATTAAAGAATATAAAAAAAATTAATAATATAATTTTTGCATATGAACCTAGATGGGCAATCGGAACTGGAAGAATACCAAAATCATCTGAATTAAGAAAAAACTTTAAAGACATAAATAATATAATTAATAAATTAAAAAAAAATCAAAAATATAAAATTATCTATGGCGGATCTGTTAACTCAAAAAATGTATTAAAGTTAAAAAAAATTAATGATTTAAAAGGATTTTTAATAGGAAGCGCTTCTTTGAGAGCAAAAAATTTTATTGATATAATTAAAAAATCAACTAATTAAACCTCGTGGAAAATATACTTTTAATAATTAATATAATTCTTGCAGCTATTCTAGTTGTCTTAGTTTTATTTCAAAAATCTGAGGGCGGTGCATTGGGTATTGGGGTGTCCCAAGATAACTTTATGCTTTCTAGATCAGCAGGAAATTTTTTAACCAAAGCTACAGCAATAATTGCTACTTTATTTATAATATGCAGTCTGTGTTTAACGATTCTTTCAAGGGGTGAATTAACCCCCACAACATCAGTTTTAGATAAAATAGAGGAAACCGATGATGCTCCAAAGGTTCCAGATAGTAATAATTAATACTTTGAATTTTTAAGTTTTAGGTCTATAAGATACTTCCATGGCGCGATATATCTTTGTCACTGGCGGCGTGGTATCATCTCTTGGAAAAGGATTATCATCAGCATCACTTGCATATTTATTAAAGTCACAAGGTTATAAAGTTAGGATACGTAAAATGGATCCATATTTAAATGTTGATCCAGGGACAATGAGTCCTTTTCAGCACGGAGAGGTATTTGTTACTGATGATGGTGCAGAAACAGACTTAGATTTAGGACATTATGAAAGATTTACAAATATTTCATCAAAACAATCGGATAATATTACTACAGGTAAAATTTATAGCGATGTAATAAAAAAAGAGAGACAAGGGGGCTATCTAGGTAAGACAGTTCAGGTTATACCTCATATAACAGATAGAATTAAAAAATTTATTAGCAAAGACATTAGTAACGAAGATTTTGTAATTTGTGAAATTGGTGGAACTGTTGGCGACATAGAAAGTTTACCATTTCTAGAAGCTATAAGACAGTTCTCAAACGATCATGGAAGATCTAGAACATTATTTGTTCACTTAACATTAGTTCCTTTCATGAAATCTTCTGATGAGATAAAAACTAAACCTACACAACATAGTGTTAAAGAATTAAGAAGTATAGGTATACAACCAGATATTGTTATATGCAGATCAGAGCAGCATATACCTTTAGAGCAAAGAAAAAAAATATCTTTATTTTGTAATGTTGATATTGAAAATGTTATTGAGACTGTTGATGTTAGAACAATTTATGAGGCTCCAATTAGTTTTTATAACCAAAAATTAGATAAACAAGTTTTAAAATATTTTAAAATAAAATCAAAAAATAAACCTAATTTAAATCCATGGAAAAATATTACCTCTACTGTTCTAAAAAATAATAAATTAATTAACATTGGAATAATCGGTAAATATGTGAACTTAAAAGATGCATATAAATCTTTAGATGAAGCATTAACACACGGTGGTATAGCAAATAATGTTAAAGTTAATTTGGTAAGAATTGAATCTGATAAATTAAAAAAAAATGAAATAACCAAAAAACTTAAGAGTGTTTCAGGAATATTAATACCAGGTGGATTTGGTAAAAGAGGAACAGAAGGGAAGATTGCAGCAATTAAATATGCAAGAGAAAAAAAAATACCCTTTTTTGGTATTTGCTTTGGAATGCAAATGGCAATTATTGAATTTGCCAGAAATATATTAAATATAAAAGGTGCCGGTTCTACAGAGTTTGATAAAAAATGCTTTCCTGTAATTGGATTAATCCATGAATGGAACAGAAATGGAAAAGTTTTTAAGGGCACAGAGAAAAATCTAGGTGGAACAATGAGATTAGGTCTTTACACAGCTAAATTACAAAATAATTCTGCCATAAAGAAGATTTATAAATCTAATATAATAAAAGAAAGACATAGACACAGATATGAAGTTAATAATAATCAGAGATCAAAATTTGAGAAAAAAGGATTAATATTTTCAGGAATGTCACCAGATAATAAATTGCCTGAAATAATTGAGTTAAAAAATCATCCTTGGTTTATAGGTGTTCAATTTCATCCAGAGTTCAAATCAAGACCATTATCACCACATCCACTATTTAAATCATTTATAAAGGCTGCAAAGAACTATCATGGAAAATAGAATTGTTAAGTGTCAGGATTTAAATATATCTAACTCAAATAAAATTTGTTTAATAGCAGGACCCTGCCAATTAGAAACTGAGCAACATGCGCTAGATATGGCAGGAGAAATAAAAAAAATTGCAGACAAATATAATATTGGATTAATTTATAAAACTTCCTTTGATAAAGCTAATAGAACAAGCCTTGATGGAAAAAGAGGAGCGGGATTAGAAAATTCGTTACCAGTTTTTGATAAAATAAAAAAACAAATAAAAATTCCTGTCCTTACAGATATTCATAATGTAGAACAGTGTGTAATTGTTGCCCCTCATATAGATGTTTTACAAATACCCGCTTTTTTGTGTAGACAAACAGACTTATTAATTGCTGCCGCAAAAACAAAAAAAATCATTAATGTAAAAAAGGGTCAGTTCTTGGCTCCATGGGATATGGTTAATGTAACAAAAAAAATATCTGACTCAGGAAATAATAATATTCTAGTAACAGAGAGAGGAGCTAGTTTTGGATATAACACTTTAGTGTCTGACATGAGATCAATTCCTATAATGGCAAAGAATGGTTATCCAATTGTTTTTGATGCCACTCACTCAGTTCAACAACCAGGAGGTCAAGGTAATAAAAGTGGCGGACAAAGAGAATTTGTTGAACATTTATCAAGAGCTGCTGTTGCAGTTGGTGTAGCTGCAATTTTTATAGAAACACATCAAGATCCTGATAATGCCCCCTCTGATGGTCCAAATATGGTTCCACTTAAAGAGTTAGATAATCTTATAAGTCAGATAGTTCAAATAGATAATCTAGTAAAAAAAAATAATGTCTAAAATTTCAAAAATTATTGCAAGACAAGTTTTTGATAGCAGAGGAAATCCAACAATAGAAACTGAAGTATTTGTAAAAGACATTAGTGCCTCAGCGATTTGTCCCTCGGGTGCATCTACAGGAACTTATGAAGCTTTTGAAAAAAGAGATATAAACAATAAAAAATACCTTGGAAAAAGCGTTTTAAAACCTGTTGAATTTATAAATAAGGTAATATCAAAAAAGTTAAAAAATTTTAATGTCCATCAACAAGAAAAAATAGATAATTTATTAATTAGGCTTGATGGCACAAAACAGAAAAAAAAAGTTGGAGCTAACGCAATTCTTTCTGTCTCAATAGCTGTCAAAAAACTTTCATCAAAAATAAAAAAGATACCAATTTATAAAAATTTACTTGTAAATAAAAACTTCAAATTACCATATCCAATGATGAATATAATTAATGGTGGAGCACATGCAAATAATGGTCTCAGAATACAAGAATTTATGATCAGACCAGACAAAGCAAAATCATTTTCAGAGGGTGTTAGGATATGTTTTATAGTCATCAATAAACTAAGAGATTTAATAAAAAAAATGGGTCATTCTACGTCTGTAGGTGACGAAGGTGGATTTGCGCCTATGATAAATGATAACGAAAGTGCGCTAAAACTAATAGTAAAAGCAATAAACTTATCTGGTTTTAAAAATGGAAAAGATATAGTTATTTGTTTGGATGTTGCGGCAAATGAATTAATAAAAAATAAACATTATTCAATTCATTCTAAAAAGTACGTAAATGTGGACAAAACAATTTCTGAATACCTAAAATTAATAAGAAAATATAAAATAAAATCGATAGAAGATCCATTTGGTGAAAACGATTGGTCTGCATGGACAAAATTATTAACACAAACAAAAGATAAAGTTCAAATTGTTGGTGATGACCTATTTGTTACAAATTTGGAACGATTAAAAATTGGTTTCTTGAATGTTTCAGCAAATTCAATATTGATTAAATTAAATCAAATTGGAACTGTAACTGAAACATTAGAGGTAATAAAATTTGCAAAATTGATAGGGTATAAGACTATAATTTCTCACAGGTCTGGAGACAGTGAAGACACATTTATTGCAGATTTTGCAGTTGGCACTGATTCTAATCAGATAAAAACAGGATCATTGTCTAGATCAGAAAGAGTATCAAAATATAACCAATTGTTAAGAATTGAGCATTATCTTGGAAAAAAATCTAAAATGCATAATATTAATTAATGTTAGATAAAATAAAAAAAAATTATTTTATTTTAATAGTAACATTTTTGTTTATTTATTTTTTTTTCAATTTATTAGGTGGTGATAGAGGTTTAATTTCCTACATAAAAAAAAAAGAGATTTATGAAGATTTAAAAATTAAACAGAATGATCTACGAATCAAAATTCAAGATTTAGAGCATAAAAATTCGTTATTAACTGAAAATATAGACCTTGATTTTATTGAAATTTTAATACGAGACAAATTTTTATTTGGAAAAGAGGGAGAGACTACCTATATAATAAAACAGAATGAAAAAAATTAAATCAAGACATCCGGAAAAAGTAAAAAACCCAATAAATCCTATTAAAAAGAAACCTGAATGGATTAGGTCTAAACTTTCTGATAGTAAAGAATTTTTTCTTACTAAAACTGTAGTTAATCAAAATAATCTTGTTACTGTTTGTCAGGAAGCAAACTGCCCAAACATAACAGAGTGTTGGAGCAAAAGACACGCAACATTTATGATTATGGGAGATACCTGTACAAGAGCATGCGCATTTTGTGATGTAAAAACCGGAAAACCAGAAAAATTAGATCCTTTTGAACATGTTAAAATTGCAAATGCTGTAAATAAATTGAACTTAAGACATGTAGTTATAACATCAGTAGATAGAGATGATTTACCAGATGGTGGGTCAAATCATTTCAAAGAAGTGGTATTGATGACTAGAAAAAAAAACCCAAACACTACAATTGAGGTTTTAACTCCAGATTTTTTAAGAAAAGGTGAGTCTTATAAAACAATATTAGAGTCTGATCCTGATGTTTTTAATCATAATATTGAAACAGTACCAAGACTGTATGTCAAAGTGAGACCAGGTGCTAGATACTTCGCATCCTTAGAACTTCTTAAGAATGCAAAATTAAATAATAAAAAAGTATTTACTAAATCTGGAATCATGGTCGGTTTAGGTGAAGGTAGAGACGAAATAATTCAAGTTATGGATGATCTAAGATCAGCAGATGTAGATTTTTTAACAATAGGTCAATATTTGCAACCGTCAGTAAAACATCATCCATTAGATAGATACTACCATCCAGACGAATTTAAAGAATTAGAAGTAATAGCAAAGTCAAAAGGATTTTTATTAGTTTCTTCATCTCCTTTAACCAGATCATCATATCACGCAGATGAAGATTTTGCTAAATTAAAACAAAACAGACTTAATTAATTTCATGCCAAAAGCATCTGTAACGCGACTTATAGAACGCGATAAAAAAACACTTATAAATTTTGTTTTAGATATTGAAAAATATCCAGAATTTATTCCTTTCTGTATAGATTCAAAGGTGTACGAAAAAAAAGAGGAAAAAGATTCTATTAATATAATAGCTGATTTAACTATTGGTAAAAGACCTTTTACAGATACTTATAAAAGCGATGTTAGATTTGATAAAATAAATGATCATATCCATGTCACGAATATTGATGGACCACTTAATTATCTTGAAAATAACTGGAAATTTATTGAAAAAGATAATTTTACAGAAGTTCATTTCGATGTTGATTTTGAAATTAAGAATAAATTTCTTAATATTATTATGGCTAAATCATTTCAATTTGGTCTTAATAAAATAGCAGATGCTTTTCAAAAAAGAGCAGAAAGTTTGTGATCTTTATGTATATTAAATAATATCTTGAATTAACTTAATACACTTTTCAACAGTTTTATTTTGTATTGATTTTCTATCTTTTTTCTTAAAAAAATTTTTTGAAACTATAGTTTTGTTTCTTTTTGTTAAACCTATATATACAAGACCAACAGGCTTATCTTTTGTCCCACCATTTGGACCAGCTATGCCAGTAATAGATATATTAATTTTACTTTTTGATATTTTTGATAATCCTTGCACCATATCTCTGCAACACTCAGGACTAACAGAGCCATACTTATCTATGATTTTTTTGTTAACTTTTAATATTTTAATTTTAGCATTGTTTGAATAAGTAATTAAACCCATTTGGAAATACTTTGAAGAACCACTTAATCTAGTAAATTTACTTGATAATAAGCCTCCTGTGCATGATTCAGCTACAGACAAGGTAATTTTTTTTTCAATAAATTTCTTATGCAGCTTTTCGATATTCATTAAAATTTAAGACTTATTAAGTAAATTAATATCATAGTATATAAACCTGCCATAATATCATCCATTATTATTCCAAAGAAGTTTTTATGTTCTTTATCGAAATAACTAACTGGAAAAGGTTTTACAATATCAAAAAATCTGAAAAAAATAAAAGACAGTAAATAATATATTTCAACAGGGATACTTATTAGATTTATTGAAGAAAGGTAAACAATCAATATCAAAGGCATTGCTTGACCCAAAACCTCGTCAATTACAATTTGTCTAGGATCTTTATTTTCAAACTCAGTTTCAGAGTCCATTACTGCATAAAAGGAATAAAAAAATATAATTGAATATAATATTAAAATGTAGTTTAAATTTTTAAAATTAAGTACTTCAAAAAGTACATATAATATCATTAATGTGCTAAGTGATGTAAATGTGCCAGGTATTTTAGAAATATATCCATTTCCAAAAAAAGTTGAGATCAATACATTTATCTTTTTCATTTTGATAATGAGCAAATTACTTCACATGCAATAGCTTGTTCTTTTCCAATTATACCTAATTTTTCAACTGTTTTCCCTTTTAAATTTATCAAACTTTTGTCTATAGATAATAAGCTGGACAATGATTTAATTACTTTGTTTCTAATTTTTGAGATTTTGGGATTTTCGCAAATTAAATTTATATCTATATTATTTATGTAAAAATTATTATCCTTTAATAACTTGATAATAGGTAAAAGCATATTTTTGGACCTAATATTTTTAAATCTATTTGAATTACTTGGGAACAAAGTTCCAATATCGGTTTTTCTCATAGCTCCTAGCAAACCATCAATTATAGCATGTAGAATTACATCTCCATCAGAATGTCCTTTAAGTCCTGAATGAAATGGAATTTTAACCCCTCCAAGAAAAAGTTTTTTATTTTTAATTAACCTGTGTATGTCGAAACCAATCCCATAATAAGTTTCTGATTTTAAATATTTTAAATCGTCTACTGTTGTTATTTTAAAATTATTTTTATCTCCAAGAATAAACTTTATTTCCTTATTATTTTTTAAATATAAGCTTGCTTCATCAGT
>CACBFA010000022.1 GCA_902538525.1 uncultured Pelagibacteraceae bacterium
TTTTGAGACCAGAATTAAAAGAAATAAGTGAAAAAGAAATCATAAAATTATCAGAAAACTCATTGATAAGAGAAATTATAAAAAAAAAAGAACTAGATATAATCTTTAAAAATGTTGAAAATACAAATTTTATTGAAGACATAAAAATTAATTTATTTAATTTTAAAGGAGTAGATAATGAAGATGATTTTAAGTTATTATTAAAAAAAAATAATATCGAGTATGAAAAAATCATAGAAAAAGTTAAATATGAGGGAATGTGGAATGAATTAGTTTTTCGAAAGTTTAATTCATTACTACGAATAGACGAAAATAAACTTAGAAATGAACTTAATTCAAAAATATTAATAAATAAGAAATACGAATTCAATCTGTCAGAAATGTTGATAGAAATAAAAGTAGATGAGAATATTGATAAAAAATATAATGAAATATTAAATAGTATTAAAGTTAATGGTTTTAAAAATTCTGCATCAAAATACAGTATAGCTAACAGTGCAAATAAAGGTGGTGAAATCGGGTGGATAAAGGAAACGCTATTATCAGAAAAATTGAGTAAAATCCTTAATTCGATGAATATTGGAGATGTAACAGAACCGCTAAAATATCCTAACGGATACTTGCTGTTAAAAATAAATGACAAAAAAGAAATGAAACAAATAATAGACTTTGAAAAAGAATTAAAAGAATTAGTAAAATTTGAAAGAAACAAGCAACTAAACCAATTCTCACTTTTATATTACAAAAAATTAAAACAAAATACTAAAATTAATGAATTCTAAATTTATAATAATTGTCTTAGGCGAACCATATAGTACCTTTTCAGAAATACTTGGCAAATATTTTACTAAGGTTAAAAAATTTAAAAAAAAAATAATATTAGTTGGCAATACAGAATTATTAAAAAAACAATTAGTAAAAATGAATTTTACTTTTCAAGTAAACGAAATTGAAAATTATAAACAAGCTAAAAAAAATATTGTAAATATGATTAATGTAGATTTTAGTTATAAAAAAATTTTTGATAATATTTCAAAAAAATCTAACAACTATATAGAAAAAAGTTTTAATAAATCATTAGAAATAATTAAAGAGAATGTTGATAAGGCAATTTTGATTAATGGTCCTGTTTCAAAAAAAACTTTTTTTAACAAAAAGTTTTCGGGTGTTACTGAATATTTATCAAAAAAAACTAAATCTAAAAATGAAGTTATGTTAATTTACAATGATAAATTGTCTGTTTCGCCATTAACAACCCATATACCAATTAAAAATGTATCAAAAAAAATAAAAAAAGAGAAAATTATCATCAACATTAAAAACTTAAAAAAATTTTATAAAATTGTATTGAAAAAAAATATTAGATGTGCTGTTTTAGGTTTAAATCCACACTGTGAAACTACAGATAAGTATAGCGAAGAAGATAAAATTATTACTCCTTCTTTAAATTATATAAGGAAAAATGGCATAAAAGTTGAAGGTCCTTTTTCAGCTGATACCTTTTTTTTAAAAAAGAATATTGATAAATATAATTTAGTTATCGGTATGTACCATGATCAAGTTTTAACACCAATAAAAACATTATTTAATTTTGAAGCAATAAATATAACTGTAGGCTTACCATTTGTGAGAATATCTCCTGATCACGGCCCAAATTCTGAGATGTTGGGGCAAAAAAAATCTGATCCCTCTTCTTTTTTTTATGCAATGAATTTTGCAGAAAAATTAAAATGAATTTAAAACCTAAGAAAAGTTTAGGTCAGAACTTTCTATATGATAATGAAATTTTATCTAAAATTATAGATGTTGGTAATATCTCAAACAAAGATACTATTTTAGAAATCGGGCCAGGTACAGGCAGTCTAACAGAAAAAATATTGCAAAAAAAACCTAAAAAACTTTATGTTGTAGAGAAAGACAAAGATCTGGCAAATGAACTTTATAGAAAATTTAGTAAAAAAGTTGAAATAATTAACGAAGATATACTTGAGTGCTATAATCAATTTTATTTTAATAAACCAATAAAAGTATTTGGAAATTTACCATATAATATTTCATCTAAAATATTAACCTCGTTTATAAAAATTAATGATTTAAATAAATTTTTTGAAATCTTTATTTTTGTTTTTCAAAAGGAATTGGCAGAGAGAATTATAGCATATGAAAATCTAAAAGAATATGGAAGACTCTCTGTTTTAGTTTCTTGGAAAATGAAAACAAAAAAAATACTTGATATATCTCCAGATAAGTTTTTTCCTAAACCAAAAGTTTGGAGCAGCTTAATTACTTTATGTCCTAAAAATAAAATTCACAATTTAAAAAAAACAAAAAATCTTGAACATATAACTAACGTTTTTTTCAATCAAAGGCGCAAAATGATTAAAAAGCCAATGAAATTACTTTTCAAAAACTATGAGGAAGTTGCGAAAAAGTTGGAAATTAAATTGAATTTAAGACCCCAGAATATATCAAAAGATAAATTTATAGAGATTTGCAAATATTACGAAAACTTAATCCAATAAACTTTTTACATGTTTTTTGATAAAGCTTATATTAAATTTGGATTTATTTTTAATTATATACATAATCTTGTTATAACATCTTTTTAAATCATCGTTGACTACAACATAATCATATTCCTTCCATTTTGATAAATCTTTATTAAATTCTTTCATTCTCTTTTTTACAGTGTTTAAATTTTTTTTTTCTCTTTTTGCAAGCCTTCTCAATAATTCCTTTTTTGATGGCGGTAAAACAAATATTGTTAATAATTTGTATTTTAATTTTTTATTTCGAATTTGTCTTGTGCCTTGCCAATCTATGTCGAAGATAATATTTTTGCCTTTTTTCAATTCATCTATTACTAATTTTTTTGATGAACCGTAATAATTGTCAAAAACTTTTGCATGTTCTAAAAATTCCCCAACTTTGATTAGTTTTTTAAACTTATTTCTCGAAACAAAATAATAATCTTTTCCATTTTTTTCGTTAGGTCTCGGTAACCTTGTGGTATGAGATATTGATATTTTGTAATTTTTATTTTTAGAAATTTTCTTTACAAGTGTTGTTTTGCCAGCTCCTGAAGGAGATGAAAGAATAATCATTCCACCTTTTTTAAAGCTGGACATTATTATTAGTAATTAGTTTGCTTTGTTTTCAATAAATTTAACAGCATCACCAACAGTAAGTATTTTCTCTGCATCACTGTCTGAAATTTCTGAACCAAATTCTTCTTCAAAAGCCATTACTAACTCCACTGTATCCAAACTATCAGCACCTAGATCGTCTATGAAGCTTGACTCTTCTGTTACTTTTGCTTCATCTATTCCTAAATGATCAGCTACAATTTTTTTAACTTTGCTTGAGATATCTTCTGACATTTTTTCCTTTGTTATTAAAAATGTTAATAATTATTTATATAATTTTGTCAACTAAAATACATGCCACCATTAACGTGTATAGTTTCACCTGTTATATAATCTGACAATTTTGAGGACAAGAAAAGCACTACATTAGCTACGTCTTCAGGTGAACCAAATCTTTCTAGTGAGATTTTCTCCTCGAGTGATTTTTTAAAACTTTCATTAATTTTATCTGTCATATCTGATTTTATAAACCCTGGAGATATACAATTTATTTTTATATTTTTTTTTCCATATTCTAAAGCTAGACTTTTGGTCATTCCAACCAATCCTGCTTTTGATGCAGCATAATTAGCTTGTCCTATATTACCCGTATGACCAACAATTGATGTTATGTTTATTATTTTACCGCTTTTATTTTTTAACATTTTTTTTATTGCATTTTTACTAAGCAAAAAAGTTGAGGTTAAATTCAAATTAATAACATTATTCCATTCTTCATCTTTCATTCTTATTGACAAATTATCTTGAGTTATTCCAGCATTATTAATTAAAGTATCTATTTTATTTTGAAATATTTCATTACATTCATCTAAAAATTTTTCTATAGAATTATGATCTGATAAGTCTAATCTTTTTGTAATAACACCCTCAAATTTCTCTTTTATTTTATCTAATTTTTCTTGATTAGTGCCTGTTGCGATAATTTTTGCATTGCAATGATATAATTTATTTAATATCTCACCACCAATACCACCTGTAGATCCAGTTAAAATTATATTTAAATTTTTAAGATCAATCATTAATTTTTTTAATATCTATTAAATTATTTACATGATTTATTTTTACATTTCTATCTATTCTTTTAATCAATCCTGATAGAACTCTTCCAGGTCCTATTTCTATAAACTCATTGACACCAAAATTAATCATATTAATGATGCTTTCTCTCCATCTAACTGGCTTTTCTATTTGATCTATTAATAATTTTTGAATTTCATTAAATTTATTTTGTGGTGTTGCTGTTACATTGGATATTACGCTAACGAGTGGATCTCGAAAATCTGTTTCTAATATTTTGCTTTTCATCTCTGAAGTTGCTTTGGCCATTAAAGGACAATGAAAAGGTGCGCTAACAGGTAATTTTAAAAATTTAATATTATTATTTTTTAATACATTTCCCAAAAGTTCTAAAGAAGATGTTTCTCCACTTACCACTATTTGACCTACAGAATTATCATTTGCGATATAACATTTAAATTTACTATAATTTTCGATAAGCAAATTTTTTATAAATTCTATATCAGATCCTAAAATTGCAATCATGCCTCCTTTTCCATTGGGAAATGCAGTTTGCATAGCTTTTCCTCTATGTTTTAACAATAATAATGTTTGTTCAAAACTAATTGACTCCGCACAACATAATGCTGAATATTCTCCTAATGAATGCCCAGCATAAAATTTAGCTTTTTTTAATTTAAAATTTTTTTCATTTTGAATGATCTTAAATATTGAATAACTCACTATAAAAATTGCCGATTGAGTATTTTCGGTTTGATTTAAATCACTCTGAGGACCTTCTAAAATTATTTTACTTAAATTTTTTTTTAGTATCTCATCAGATTGTGAGAAAATATCTCTTACATAGCTATAATTTTCATAAAATTCTTTAGCCATTCCAACAATCTGTGAACCTTGACCTGGGAATATTACTGAAAACATAAAAATGTTAATAAAATTAGTGTTTTTTTATATTGTAATTAAAAATTTATAATAGTATATCCTCAATTTTTCTATAAAAATAATATGAACTTTTACGAACATACAATAATAGCAAGGCAAGATACTTCTCCAGCCCAAATAAAACAACTTCAAGACAAATATACAAAAATAATTGAAAATAATGAAGGTAACTTGATTAAGTTTGAAAGCTGGGGATTAATGAATTTGTCTTATATAATTAAAAAAAACAAAAAAGGAAATTACTTACATTTTAAGTTTAAAGGTTTGGGAAAAACTATAAATGAATTAGAAAAAAACGAAAAGATAGACAAAAACTTGTTAAGATTTCTAACAGTAAAAGTTAAAAAACTAGATCTAGAAACAGATTACTTTAAAAAACAAGATGAAAATACAAAAACCAAATAATGAAAAAAAAAAATACAAAAAAAAAGACCACACAAAATAACTTTTCTAAACTAAGCGTTTTTCAAAATCAGAAGTATAAGTTTAAAAAGAAATGTCCTTTGTCTGGTAAGGGTGCCCCTATAATAGATTATAAAAATGTTAAATTACTTAAAAGATATGTTTCAGAAAATGGAAAGATTCTGCCATCTAGAATTACGTCTGTAAGTCAAAAAAAACAAAGAGATCTATCTTTATGTATAAAAAGAGCTAGGAATTTAGCATTAATCTAAACATGAAAGTTATATTATTAGAAAATGTAAGAAAAGTTGGATCAATCGGTGAAATAATTGATGTTAAACGAGGCTTTGCTAGAAACTATTTGATTGCACAAAAAAAAGCTTTATTTGCTTCAAAAGAAAATATCAAAGAAGTTGAAAAAATAAAAAATGAACTAAGTAAAAAAGACCAAGACAAGAAAATTATTGCAAAGAATATAGACGAAAAATTAAAAAATAAAGAATATACTATAAAAAAATTAAGCACAGAAAACAAAGAATTGTATGGTTCAGTCAAACCAACAGAAATTTCAAAAATCTTAAAAGAAAAAGATAATATTGAAATAAACCCTTCAATGATACAACCTACCAAAGAAATAAAATCACTTGGTTCTTATGACGTAGTTTTAAATCTGCACCCAGAAATTCAATCTCAGATTAGAATTGAAGTGATATCGCAACAAGACAATCAATAATTATACATTTTTTTCCCCAACTAATATTTATCTTTGTAATTTTTAAATAAAGAATTAGATTAATTAATGTCTCAACCTCTAAACATATTAAAAAATAAAGCTGAGGAACTACCTAATAATATTGAAGCCGAGCAGTCTATAATTGGTTCTGTACTTTTAAATAATGAAATATTTGACGAAGTCAGTTTAATTATATCTAACAAAAATTTTTATGACCCAATTCATAAAAAAATTTTTGAAGCATTAGAAAAATTAATTTATGGGGGTCTTTTAGCTAATCCGATAACATTAAAAAATTATTTCGAAAAAGATAAGGGTGAGTTAAATATTCCTGAGTATTTAGTAAAAATTACAAAATTTTCAACGTCCTCACGTCAAGCAATAGAATATTCAAAGCTAATTTTTGATTTATTTGTTAAAAGAGAATTAATCAAGATTTCTGAAGAAGTTATTGACAAAGCCAAACTTAACGATTTAAGCACAGGCGGTAAAAAAATAATTGAGGATTATGAGAAATCATTATTTGATCTAGCAGAAAGAGGTTCGTTTAGTTCAACTTTGATAAAGTTTGATGAGGCTATGAGACAAACAATAGAGATGGCTTCTAATGCTTATAAAAATGATGAAGGTATTGTTGGTGTTCCAACGGGATTAAAAGATTTAGACGATAGATTAGGAGGATTACATAAATCTGATCTTGTAATAATTGCTGGACGACCTTCGATGGGTAAGACAGCATTAGCAACAAATATTGCTTTCAATGCAGCAAAAAAGTTTCAGGAAAATGGAGAAAAAACTTCAGTTGCTTTTTTTTCTTTAGAAATGTCTTCCGAACAACTTTCTACAAGAATATTAGCTGAACAATCAAGAATAAAACAAAATGACATAAGAAGAGGAAAAATTTCCGATGAACAATTTGATAAGTTTATTGAGACCTCAAAAAATATTGCTGAACTACCATTATATATTGATGAAACACCTGCAATTACAATTGCAGCTCTAAGTAATAGAGCTAGAAGAATAAAAAGATTGTACGGTCTTGATCTTGTTGTAATTGACTATATCCAATTGATGAGAGCTTCTATTTCAAGAGATGGTAGAGTGCAAGAAATTTCTGAGATAACTCAGGGGTTAAAAGCATTAGCAAAAGAATTATCCGTCCCTGTAGTTGCGCTATCTCAACTTTCTAGAGCAGTTGAGCAAAGGGATGAAAAAAAACCTCTATTATCTGATTTAAGAGAATCTGGGTCTATCGAGCAAGATGCTGATGTTGTAATGTTTGTATTTAGAGAAGCTTATTACCTGCAATCAAAAGAACCTAGGCCAGCAACGGTTGAGCACGCAGAATGGCAAGCAAAAATGAATGAAGTTTCCCATTTGGCTGAAATAATTATTGGAAAACAACGTCATGGACCGACAGGCAACGTTATGCTTGAATTTGAGGCAATGTTTACCAAATTTAAAGATATTCAAAATAATTAAATTAAATTATAAAAGCTAATTGTTGATGTTAGCTAAATTTTACGAAAATTTTGTATTAAAAAAACCAAATTTAACTTTAGTCTTATTATTAGCTTGTCTATGTTTCTTTGGATACTATTCAAAAGATTTCAGACTTGATGCATCTTCTGAAACATTATTAATAGAAGGTGATCCTGACTTAAAATATCTTAACGAGATCAATGATAGATATGGTGCTAAGGAATTTTTAGTTCTTACTTATACTCCAAAAAAGAGCATGATAGATGAAAATTCTATCAAAAATCTTATGAATCTTAAAACCCAAATTCAACAACTTAACTGGGTACATAATGTAGTCACACTATTAGACATCCCTTTACTAAGCAGTTCAGACGAACCACTTATTGAAAGATTACAAAACTACTCAACTCTCAAATCAAAAGGTATTAACAAACAAAGGGGATTTAATGAAATTTTAAATAGTCCTGTTTTCAGGAATTTTGTTATCAGCGAAGATGGCAAAACATCTGGCATTATAGTTTATTTAAAATCCAAAGATAAAATTAAGAAATTTGAAAATAAAAAAGAAGAAGAATTATATAAAGATAAATTGAAAAAACAAAATCATCAAAATATTTTAGAAATTAGAAAAGTAATAGAAAATTTTAGTTCAAATAGCAAAATTCATTTAGGTGGTATTCCAATGATTGCTGATGATATGATGACTTTTATTAAGAGTGATATAATTGTTTTTGGAATTGGAGTATTTATCTTTATCGTCACTACTCTATTTTATGTTTTTAGAAGATTAATATGGGTAATCGTTCCAATAAGTAGTTGTTTTTTTTCTGTAATAATAATGACTGGACTTTTGGGACTTTTGGGATGGAAAGTTACAGTTATTTCATCAAATTTTATAGCTTTAATGTTGATATTAACTATGGCTATGAATATTCATATGAGCACTAGGTATCTTCAACTTTCAAAACAATTTC
>CACBFA010000023.1 GCA_902538525.1 uncultured Pelagibacteraceae bacterium
CAAGTCCTTTTGCAACCTTTAACCACTGACTTTTTGGTATAATTCTAGGAATGATGTCTAAAGGCCATTTTTTCTCTTCAGCTCTATTGTTTGCAGCATAAACTCTAAAATTTATTCCTCTAGCGCTTATTGTACTTTGACAATTTTTTTCTATTTCTTGTAATTTTTTTTTTCCATATTTTTCAAGTATACCTGCAATGATTTTAGCATGACTTCTCAACTTCTTCTCTTTACTGATATATCCATCAAAAGTTGATTTTGAATCATAATTTTTCCAGAAATCAGACATATTAACTTAATTTTTTTACATAAGAGTTAAATAAGCAAATGATTAAATTCGATATCTGATATGAAATAAATGGGTTTTATTGTAATCACATATAATTTAAACATTTAATTTATTATGACTTATTGTATTGGCATTAAAACCGAGACAGGACTAGTTTTTGCATCAGACTCCAGAACAAACGCTGGACTTGATAATGTAAATATATATTCTAAAATGTTAACGCACGATGTTGGAGATAGAACAATAGTAATTGTTACATCAGGAAATCTTGGAACTTCTCAAGCAGTTTATAATTCAATAAAAAAAGATTTAAAAAGCGAAACAGGTATTATGAATTTAAATACCTGTAGTGATTTTGAGCAAATTGCATCCTACATAGGATCTCTCAATATTGAACATTCATCTCCACAAGGAATAAATACTGATAGTGTTTTACTTGGTTCAACATTTATTGTTGGTGGTCAAATAAAAGATCAACCTCCTGAATTATATTTAGTTTATCCTCAGGGCAATTACATTCGTCCAGCAGATAGCAAACCATATTTAGTTATAGGAGAAGTGAAATATGGAAAACCTATTTTAGATAGAGTAATCACACCAAAAGTTTCAATTGGTGATGCATCAAGATGTGCACTGATATCAATGGACTCAACATTAAAAAGTGATTTAACAGTCGGTCCACCAATAGACTTTGCTGTTATCAAAAAAGATGAAATCAAAATAGCATCACTTAAATGTCTAAATATGAATGACCCTGAATTTTCAAAAGTTTGTAATCAATGGTCACAAGGTATTTTCAAGATATTTGACTCTTTTCAGAGGTTTGACTGGGAATAAAACTAATATTTGGTGTATTCTTTAATTTCTTTAATTTTAGAACCAGTTTTATTATTTATTTCTAATTTTAATTTTGCCCTTTCATCATTCAGGAAGTGAACATCTCTTGATAATTTTATGAATTTTTCACCAAAATCAGAATTTTTTTCACATAATCTTTTATCATCTTCTATTACCCAAAGCTTTGAATTAATTTTTTTTAGTGAGTTATATAAACCTTCGATTTCACTGTAATTTTTAATATTTGTATTTAATTGATTTTTTAAAATTTTATATTCATCATTTATAAAGTTTAGTTTCTCAGTATCTTTAATTTTTTCTGATTTAATTTCTAAAATTGAAATTTTATCCAGCAATTCTCCAACTGATACTTCTACTAAAATTTTATTCATATAAATTGATATTATGTT
Source organism: uncultured Pelagibacteraceae bacterium (assembly GCA_902538525.1). GTDB lineage: Bacteria > Pseudomonadota > Alphaproteobacteria > Pelagibacterales > Pelagibacteraceae > Pelagibacter. The sequence goes on from CACBFA010000023.1 coordinate 1,537, forward strand.
AAGTTGTTAAAAATATGTCTAATATACTTATTATAAAACATGGATCTTTAGGTGATATAGCCCAGGCAAGTGGTGCAATTCAAGATATATCTGATAATCATCCAAATGATGATCTTTATATATTATCAACCAAACCTTATTATGATTTATTAAAAAAAAATCCAAATATAACTGATGTTATTTTAGATAAACGTCTCTCTCGATTTAACTTAATTTATTTATATTTGTTAATGAGAAAAATAAAAAAACATAAATTTGTTAAAGTATATGACCTTCAAAATTCTAAAAGAACTGGTTTTTATAAAAAAGTTCTCTTTCCAAAAGCTACATCAGATGTTTGGTCGTCAACAGAAACAACACTTCCCGAAGGAACTAGTAAGAATGATTATGATAAAGATACAGTCCTAAATCGTTTTGAACATCAATTGAATGTTTCTGGAATTAAAACCAATAAAGTAACTAAACCAGACTTTTCTTGGAGCTGCGAAAATATTTCAGAAATCAAAAAAAATTATAATTTAAACAAATATATAATTTTATTCCCTTTTTCATCATCTCATTTAACTGTAAAAAGATGGCCGTATTACAATGAATTGATAAAAAAAATTAAATCTTATTTTAAAGATGAAATCCAAATTTTAATTGCTCCAGGCCCAAATGAAATCAAATTAGCTAATGATATTGATGCTAATATTATTTTAGATAATGATAAAGCTCTCAATATTTCACAACTTTCATCATTAATAAAAGATAGTTATTTTGTTATATCAAATGATACTGGCCCAGCACATATGGCAGCACATTTAAATGTAAAAGGGTTAGTTTTATTTGGATCTCACACCACTGCCCAAAAGGTAAGTATTGAACGAGAACATTTTAAAGCAATTCAAGTTTCGGATTTAACTAAACTTTCAGCAGATAAAGTATTCCAAAGAATGCAAGAAGCAATTAATTAGTTTTTCTAAATTTTGATAATAAAAAAGGTAAAAATAAAACTATTATAAAAATCCTTAAAAAATGATGGTAGCTCACAAATATTGGATCAATGTTGTAAGCAACACTAATGACAACCATTTCATGAATTCCTCCAGGAGCAAAACTTAAAAAAGTTGGGATAAATTCAAAACCTATATAAGTGAGCAAATAAGCAGTTATCATTGCAACAATTACCAAAATTGAACTAACAATTATTCCATGAAATATAAAAAATAATAATTCTCTAATTTTTAATCCGTTTAATCTGGTACCTAAAGCAGTACCCAGAAATATAAATGCAATATTTATAAATGCATCTGGGAATCTGGCATTAATTATTTCAAAAGTATAAAAAGTACCAGATAAAGCCATTGCACCAACTAAAGTAGGTGATGGAATTTTATAATTTTTTAAGATGTTAGCAAAAATGAAACAAATTATTAATAAAAATAATATTTCTAAAAAATATTTTTCGTTATAGATATTTTCATAATTGTAACCTGTCATTTCTGAGAACCCTAAATTATTAATAAAAAAAATAGGCACAAAACTTACAATAAATATCACCCTTGTAGCCTGAGGGATTAAAACACCCTTATCGTTTTTTGATTTACCAAATTCTAATAATGCTGCAGATATTGGAACAAATGCGCCCGGAAGAGCTGCCAAAACTGAAATAAATTTACTAAATTTACAAACTTTAAAAAAATAATAACCAGCAAGAATAGTACTGACTATTGTGCAGATTAACATTGCTAAAGATGAAAAAATCCATAAATGAATTTTATACAACAGTGTTACGTTTAAAGTTCCTCCAAGAATTATACCAACGATCAAAAATATAGGATTTAATAATTTAGTTGGAAATATTATTTTATAATTAGTGAAAGCAAAACATAAATTCAAACCTAAAGAGCCCAATAACCATGGTAAAGGTAAATTAATTAATGTACCTAGGTATCCACCGATAAGTCCAATAAAAAGAGCCCTATAACTACCTATTAAAGCTAAGAAATATTCTTTAATATTTTTTGAAAGATTATATTTGAGCATTGACTAAAATTTATAACTTATGTTTAATGATGACTTCATAAATATAATAAGAGAGGAAATAATGAAACTAATTAAAACTTTTATTTCAGTTTTATTCTCTGCTTTCCTTCTGTTTTCATCAACAAGTTCATTCGCAGTTGAAAAATTACATTTTTTAATTGGCGGCGGTGCTGGTGGTGGTTGGGATGGAACTGCTAGAGGTACTGGAGAAGCATTAACAAAAGCTGGTTTTTTGAAAAGTGCATCATTTGAAAATATGTCAGGTGGTGGGGGTGGTAAAGCTTTAGCTTACCTAATCAATAACGCTCCAAAAGATACAGTTTTAGTTCAATCAACACCATTGGTGTTAAGATCTATTACAAGACACAAAGGTTATGTTAAAGGAACTGGTACATTATCTTATAAAGATGTTAAACCAATTGCAGGTGTAATTGGAGATTATGGTGCAATAGTTGTAGCAAAAAATTCACCAATCAAAAATTTCAAAGATGCAGTTGATCAATATCAAAAAGATCCAAAATCAATTAAAATGGCTGGTGGATCTGTAAGAGGAAGCATGGACCACTTAATTGGTGCGCTAGCTTTCCAAGCAGCTGGAGCAAATCCAAACGATGTGATTTATGTTCCATATGATGCTGGTGGAAAAGCACTTGCTGGACTTTTATCTGGAGAAACTCAAATACTTTCAACAGGTTTAGGTGAAGTAATGGGTGCTAGAGATCAAGTAAGAATAATCGGTATCACTGCTCCTGAAAGAGTAGGTGATGCACCAGAAGCTCCAACATTAAAAGAGCAAGGATATGATGTTCAGTTTGTTAACTGGAGAGGTTTCTTTGCACCAAAAAGCATGAGTATGAGTGACTACAACAAAATCTCTAAAATGCTTGGTGATGTTCAAAAGACACCAGAGTGGGAAGCTGTTAGAAAAAGAAATGCATGGGTAAATATTTATAACCCAGGTTCTAAATTTGATGCGTTCTTAGAAAAACAAACAGTTGAAATGACAGCTCTGATGAAAAAACTTGGAGTAATATAATCTTTATAGATTATTAAAGAATGTAAAGCAGTGAGAATAAGTCCTACAAAATTTATCTCACTGCTTTTTTTTGTTTTATCGGTATTTTATCTATACACAGCTTACAACATTCAAGTATTTGCATTTGATGAGAATGCACCATTTAATGCTAGGACTTTTCCAATATACTTAGGTTGGGCAGGAATAATTTTATCGAGTTTAAAAATAATTTTACCTGAGAAAGTTACTACAGAGGTAAATCATAAACACTTAGATTATAAAAGCATTATCTATCTAATAATTATCTCACTAATATATGCAGCTGTAATTTTAAAAATTGGATATTTTATATCAACTTCTTTATTTCTTTTTGTGTCTTACTATTTCTTAGGTGAGAGAAGATGGGGGTTGATGTTTATTTTATCTTTCCCATTTGTGGCTGCATTTATGTATTTGTTACATGGTTTACTAAATATTTACCTTCGTGATCCGTTTTTAAAATACATTGGAGTTATGGGATGATCGAAGGAATACTAATTGGATTATCAACTGCGCTATCATTAACGAATATTTTAATGGTGATGGTGGGTTGTTTTGCTGGAACAATAATTGGAATGTTACCTGGACTTGGTCCAATGACTGCAATTGCTTTAATGATACCAATTACTTACGGCTTTGATCCATCAACGGGTTTAATCTTAATGGCTGGTGTTTATTATGGTGCAGTATTTGGAGGATCTACATCTTCTATTTTGTTAAATGCTCCTGGTATTCCAGGAACTGTTGCTACTGCTTTTGATGGTTATCCAATGGCACAACAAGGTAAAGCTGGCAAAGCTTTAGCGATAGCAGCATATAGTTCATTTGCAGGAGGAACAATATCTGCAATATTTTTATTAGTTGCAGCCCCCAGTTTGTCAAAAGTAAGTTTAGCTTTTAGATCACCTGACTATTTTGCACTCATGATTTTAGGTTTAACTGCAATTTCTGCTTTTTCATCTAAAGGACAGTTTTTAAAAGCAATGATGATGGTAGTTTTAGGATTAATGTTAGCAACTGTAGGACAAGACTCTTTGTCAGATATAACAAGATTTACTTTTAACAATATGAACTTAACTGATGGAATAAGCTTTGTATTAATTGTCATGGCTACATTTGCAATGAGTGAAGCTTTAACGATTATTTTTAGAGGGAAAGATCCAAACAGAGCTGCAAAACAAATCTCATTAACAGAACTAGGTTCAATTAAAGTAAATAAAGAAGAAACCATCAAAATGGCCAAAACAATACCTAGATCCTCAATACTTGGTTTCTTAATTGGTGTTTTACCTGGAGCAGGTGCAACTATTGCATCTTTCTTAGCATATGGAATGGAAAGAAATTATGTAAATGAAGAAGAAAAACAAAAGTTTGGAAAAGGTAGTGTTCATGGTTTATCCGCACCTGAGACTGCTAACAATGCAGCTTGCTCTGGTTCATTTGTTCCACTACTAACATTAGGAATTCCTGGAAGTGGTACAACAGCTGTAATGCTTGGAGCTCTTTTGGGATTTGGTATTCAGCCAGGACCAAGACTTTATCAAACTAACCCTGAAATATTCTGGTCAGTTATCATGTCAATGTACATTGGTATGGTCGTGCTTTTGATTTTAAATTTACCTTTAATCCCTTATATCGCTAGAATTTTGGCAGTGCCAAGAAATTATTTAATTCCTTTAATTTTATTTTTCTCAGTGACGGGAATATATTTAATGTCATTTAACAATTTTGATATTTTTTAATGATAGGAATTGCTGTAGTTGCAACTTTTTTAAGACTCTATGATTTTCCCATGCCACCTTTAATATTGGCTTTTGTACTTGGAGGACTAATGGAGGAAACATTGAGAAGATCACTTTTAATTAGTGATGGTTCGCCTAATTTTTTATGGGATAGACCTATAACTCTGATAATACTATTGATCACAATCACAATTGTTGGGTGGCAAATATATTCAACATTTAGAAAAAAAAATTAAATATAAATTTTATCAGCTAGTCCGTAACAAAGAATTCCACTTAACAATGTTAAAATTCCCGATGCAATGACACCTTCACTATTTGTTTTTTCGTTATGTCCAAGCTTATTGATATAAATTGTATATATCCCAATTAAAAAATATAAAACGTTTTGTGCAAAAATTAGTGTAAAGAAACCCCATGTTCCAACCAGACCATCTGCTTTTATTAACATTATGTACAGTGCCACTAAAATTGATGCAATAAAGGGTGCTCCAAAAAATCTAACCATCACAGCTGCAGAATGATCTATATTGTATTGATCTAAAAATGATTTTGTTGCAACCACTGTTCTGAAAGCGTAAACGGCATATACGATAAAATGAACGATAAAAATACTTAAATAAATTATTCCATTAAATTTATCTAGCATGAAGCATTTTTATAGGATTCTTTTGTAATTTTCAATTATCTTATCCCAAAGAAAATTTTCAGCATGTATTTTGCACTCTTTTCCAAACTCAATATATTTATTACCTACAAATAAATTATCTATACTTGAATAAATTTCATCTAGACTATTCCCATCACAAATTAATCCAGTTTTATTATGAACAATTGCATCAGAAGCACCTCCATCTTTACCACCTATAGATGGAATTCCATATTGTGCAGCTTCAATAAAAGAAATTCCAAAGCCTTCAACTGAGGTTTTGTGAATTATTGACGGCATTATAAAAATATTTGATTTTGCAATTAATGCATTTTTTAATTCATTAGAGATATCACTTAAAAAAATTACATATTTATCAAGTTTTAGCTCTATAACTAATTTTTTTAAATTTTCTTCCTCATCTCCATATCCCACACAAGTATAAGTAA
>CACBFA010000024.1 GCA_902538525.1 uncultured Pelagibacteraceae bacterium
TCTCGCCCATCAAGCACAGAACCTGAGTATTTAAATGGAGGATTGTAAGCGCAATTTAGTTGAAAATTTTTAACGATTTTTCTTATTATTTTATCCTTAGCAACAATAGAAGCATTAATAGCAACTATATCTGATAATAGATCTTTCTTATTTAGTTCTTTAATTTGTAATTTATCAATTTTTTTTTTAACCAAAGTATAGTTAAATTTATTTTTATTTTTAATTTTTAATTTACCAATTAATCGATATATCTTACCAGTATCTAAATACAAAAGATTATATTCTTTTGAAATTAATTTTGCTTGTGTGCCGGCTCCTGCAGCAGCAGGCGAGTCTATTGCAACTGTTATTATATCTTTTCTAATTTTCAATTAACTTTAGCTCCTAGTTGATCTAAAATTTTAAAAAAAGTTGGAAAGGAAGTTTTTACAGAATCGGTATCATATATTTTCCAATTACCTCCCAAAGTAAGTCCTGCAATTGATGTCATCATAAATACTCTGTGATCTTTTCTAAAATTCTTAATTTCATAAGTACCTTTCAAGTTTAAATTTGGTTGCCCAAAAATTTTTATATCGTTTTTCACTCTTAAAACTTTGACACCAATTTTCCTTAAAATTTTAATGGCGATGTTTAATCTTGGGCTTTCCTTCATATTTAACTCTCCAAGACTTTTAAAAGTTGAAATGCCTTTAGCTTTAGCTGCTACTAAAAAAATTATTAAAAATTCATCTATAGCTGAGCTGTTTAAGCTTGAGGGGCATTTGATAGATTTTATATTATTTGAGCTCTCTACGTATATATCAGCTACTGCTTCACCTTTATAGTACTTCTTATTCTTATACAAAATTTTTGCATTCATTTTTTTTAAAATTTTTATAACACCTGTTCTGGTACTATTTATGTTAACATTCTTTATTGTTAGTCTTGAGTCCTTCGAAAGGATCGTTAGGACTAAAAAAAACGAACAAGAACTTATATCTCCTGGTACAGTATAATTAAAACCATTAAAGTTAGACTCTCCTTCTATTTCAATTAAATCGTATTTTTTTTTATTAATAACCTTTATTGGAATATTTAAATTCTTAAAAAAAATTTCTGTATGATTTCTTGATTTTTTAGCTTTAATTTTAGTAATTCCTGGAGCTTTTAAAGCTGCCAACATTACTGCACTTTTACATTGTGCACTTCCTAATTTTTCTTCATAAATAATAGGCCTTAAAAAAGTAGATCCTGAAATTAGAACTGGTAATTTTTTTTTTTTTGAAAGTATATTTGCTCCAAACATTTTCAAAGGCTCTGTTATTCTTGAAAAATCTCTTTTTGATAAACTTTTATCTCCCACAATCTTTATACTTTTCTCTGAATCTACCAATATACCCAAAATTAACCTAGCAAGAGTCCCAGAATTTCCAGCATCAAGGACTATATTTTTTTTTGTATTGTATCCTTTTAAACCAAAACCATAAAATTTATAATGTGAATTAAATTTTTTGTAATTAATACCAAGTTTTTTGATACACTTAAGTGTATTTAAAACATCTTCAGATTCTAAAAGATTGAAAATTTTTGAAACTCCAATTGCTTGCGATGCCAAAAGCACACTTCTTATTGAAATGCTTTTATCACTTGTGACAGCAATTTTTTTATTAAAAGATTTAATTTTATCTTTTATCAATATTTTAGATTTCATTAATATTTTAATTTATATTAAATTCGTCACCAAAATATTGTGTTTTAGCTTCTTGGTCAGATATTACCTCACTTGGACTGCCTGAGGCTATAATTTTTCCGTTTGAAAGAATTATTGCTCTATCTACACAATTTAAGAGATCTCTTGCTTGATGATCACAGACAACAACAGAAATCTCTTCACTAGATTGCAAATTAAGAATTACCTCTTGCAACATTCTAATTGTTAAAATATCTAAAGCCGCAAAAGGTTCATCCAATAATAGTATTTTAGGATTATTAACTAAAGATAAAGCTATTACTAATTTCTTTTTTTGACCGCCAGATAAATGCTTTGCCTTAATATTTAATAATGAGTCAAACTCAAATTGGGAAATTAGTTTATCAATTTTCTGAATTCTTAAACCTTTGTCTTCAATATGTATCTCTGATACTAGTTTTAAATTATCTATTAAAGACAAATCGTGTATCAAACCTCCATATTGAGGAACTAATCCTATCTTAAATTTTGTAAATCTCTCATTAATTGGTAGTTTTGTGCAATTAATACCATTAATAATTATCTCACCATAATTGGGATCTTTTAATCCTGTTATTAAGTTAAATATAGTTGATTTACCAACTCCATTAGGTCCTAGCATACCTAGTATCTCTTGTTTTTTTATTTTTAGGTTTAGATTATTTAATATTTGTCTTTTGTTATAGAAAAAAGAAATATTTTTTAATTCTACAATTGTTTCATCTACTTTGAAACTCTTTATTCTAAACTTTTTAATTAAGGCCATCAGTTAGTAATTATTTTTATTTTATTAGTAGAATTAATATTAACATCTTTAGTGATAATATTTAAAATAACATTTTCTGCTTTCATATATGAATTATTATCTTCTATTATAACGTTGCCATAAGCTATAGCAATATTATCATTAGAAAATAAATCGAAATTATCACAAGTCATTATTTTATTATCATATTTTATAATTACATTTCTGTAAAATTTAGAATTTTGATTTGTATAGTTATAATTTGCAAAATCAGAAGTTATAAATATATCAGTCCTTTCTTTTGAAGAGATAATTCCATCTACTTCTGTCAAGTCAAGTACATTGCTATTTTCAATGTTTGTTTTACCATTCTTTGCTAAAATTTTAAAAACGTCATCATTTTTATTAGTTGTTACATATTCGATATTTTTCATCAAACTTTCAGTAACATTGATATCTTTTTCAATTTGTTTATTTATTGTTTGATTGTCCTTGTTTTTTTGAAACTCAGTTATATTTTGTTTTGTGTTTTCACTGTTAGTATCTATATTTTCATAATCTTCTTTATTTTTATTATCACCCAAGATTTCTTGATCTGAGCTGGTATCTTTGTTTTCTAAAATTTTATTAAATTCCTCAAGGTTTTTTTCATCCAATAATGATTTCTTTACAGGGGATGAGTAAAAATATAAAAAGTATATTCCTCCTAGAATTATTACTATTAATAAAAGTAAAATAAATTGTAATAAAGATTTTATGGACATTAATTAATATTGGACTTTAGAATATCGTGCATATGTATTAATCCAATTGTTCTTTTAATATTTTTGTTATTATGTACACATAAAGACGTTATTTTTCTTGTATTCATTATTGATAAAGCAGTAGCTGCCAAAGTATCTTTCTCTACACTTAATGGATTTTTTTTCATAACTTTTTTTAAAACTAAATTTTGAAACTTGTCATATTTTTGAGCTATTCTTTTTAAGTCCCCATCTGTTATAATTCCAACTGTATCATTGTTGTTTTTTCTTACTATTAAAACTCCTAGCCTTTTCTTATTGATTGTATTTAAAGCTGATGTCATATTATTATTTTCATTAATCAATGGTAACCTTTTACCTTTAATCATCAAGTCTCCCACAGTCTTTAGTCTTAATGATAAACTACCGCTAGGATGAAATTTTTTAAAATCAAATTTTGTGAATTTTTTTTGTTTCATGCATGCTATTGCAATAGCATCACCCAACGCGAGCTGAGATGTTGTTGAGGACGTAGGAACTATATTTTCTGGTCCTGCTTCTTTTATTATTGGCATTAGAAATCCAACATTAGAGTTTTTGTATAGTATTGATTCCTTTCTTGAAGTTATACCTATTAAACTTATATTTTTATTTCTTGAAACATATTGAATAATGTTTTTTAGCTCCTCACTTTCTCCACTGTTACTTATAAGTATCACGACATCATTTGAAGTAATTTGTCCCATATCTCCATGACTTGCATTTGATGGATCTAAAAAAAACGAAGGCGTCCCTGTTGATGATAAAGTAGCAGCCCATTTTCGAGCAATTATTCCACTTTTACCAACACCTGAGGTTATTATTTTTCCATTTTTACAACTTAAAATTATTTTTAATAATTTAACAAAGCTTATACCAATATTTTTTTTTAGATTTCTTAAAGCATTGATTTCATATTGTATGACATCTTTAGCTATTTTTTTTGTTTTTTCTTTTTGCATTGTTAATGAGACCAGATATCTGAGGTAAAAGATGCTAAATCTAAATCAACTCTTTGATGAATAAACTTTATTGAATTAGTATAGAGATTATCCCTTTTTTCTCTTATTAAAATTTTTTTAAGGGAATCATAAATTTTATGCAAATAAATCACATCTTTTGCGCAATACTGCAATTGTTTCTCTGACAATTCACCTCCAAAATCTGAGGACTGCAGACTTTTATTAATATCTGTACCAGCAAATTCTTTTATTAAATCTTTTAAACCATGTTTGTCACTATAACTTCTAGCTAACTTGCTCATTATTTTTGTGCAGTTTATATTTTCTACATTGACTTTAAGATATTTCTTAATAAAAAGAATGTCAGCTCTTGCATAATGAAATATCTTGCAAATCTTTTTGTTACCTAAAACACTTTTTAAATTTGGGGCATTGTAGGTTTCTCTATTCAATTGAATAATGTGAGCATCATTTTTTCCCGTTGATATTTGCACTAAACAAAGAGCATCTCTATCTACGTTAAGCCCCATAAACTCACAATCTATTGCTATATTGTCACTAAGCTTTAAATCATCTGGCAAATCTTCTTTGTGTAATTTAATATCTATATTCATTTGTTAGAATATATATATGAAACAAAAAGAAATTCTACTTTTCGGTGCATCTGGTCAAATAGGAAGAAATCTAATTCGAAAATTATCTAAAAATAACTATAAAATTAAAGCAGTGACACGAAACATACATACATCTGGCTATATTATCAAAACTCAGGCAAATCCAGGCTATCTCGAATTAGTTGAGTTAAATAATTTCAACCCACAAAAAATTGAGGAATTGATGAAAAATGTTTCAATTTGCATAAATTTGATTGGAATATTACATGAAAGGAAAAAAAATCAGTTTGAGAATATTCACTCAGAACTTCCAGATATGCTTTCAAAAATAGCCAATAAATGTAAATTAGATCAATTTATTCATCTATCTTCACTTGGCATAGAAAAAGCAAATGACAGTAATTATGCTAGAAGTAAACTTAATGGAGAAAAAAAAATTATAAAAAATTTCAAAAATTCTGTAATAATTAAACCTTCAATAGTATATTCAGTCGATGATAAATTTACTACAAATTTTATGACATTATTAAGTAGATTGCCTATTATGCCACTATATTATAATGGCAACACAAAATTTAGTCCAATTCATGTATCTGAATTAGTTGAAATTATAATAAACATCATTGAAAATAAGAAACAAAATCTTATTTTAGAATGTTTGGGACCAGAAACTATATCATTTAAAGATATAATTAAAAAACTTTTAAAAGCTATTAACAAAAAGAGATTGTTATTTCCATTACCAGACACTTTAGCAAAAATTAGTGCAAAAATATTACAAATTTTACCAAATCCATTATTAACAGAGGATCAATTAAAATTACTTAAGCATGATAATGTTAAGACTGGTTTATATAAAACTAATTTTGATATAAACATGAAAACTAAAAAAAAATTTGATGATGAAATTTTAAAGTATAGTTATAATTGGAAAAACGGTGGGCAGTTTTCAAAATCTGCTGAAAATTTGAAAATAAAATGATGACATATATTGTAATTTCAATTTGTATTATTTTATTAATAATTGTTATTTATATTTCTGCAAAACCAATAAGTATGGGTATTGAGGCAAGACGAAATACTTCAAATGCCAGCTCAGAGGAAACAAATATCATAGAAGAAGATAAATCTGAATTTACACCTAATCAATCAGAGCAAATTAATATTACAGATGAAATTACTAAACTAAAAAATTTAAAAAATGAAGGTGTAATTAATAATGAGGAATTTGAAAAAGCAAAAAAAAAAATATTGGATTAAGCAGATTTAATTTTTTTCTCAATAAACTTTGGAACTTCATCTTCCTTGTCTATTATCTCATCCTTTTTACCTTTTGGCTGAAAAACAATCATAAGATGAAGAGGACAGTATGAGAATTTTTCTACATTTTTTCTTCCACAAAAAGTAGCATCTTTTTCATCGGGATTTTTTTCCATGTATTTACATGTATCTTCAGTTAAATCCTCTAAACTCAAGTCTTTTGCAGGTTCAAAGTTTTTGTCTAATATAAGTGACTTAAATCTTCCCTTTTTGCCTTTTAAAGTTACGTTTGTTGCACTTTTTTTTCCAACATCTCTATTGGTGTTTACAGAAACTCTAGTTTTAATTTTTGCTGATAAATTGAGTCTGTGAGCTTTCCCGATCACTGCATTTCTAGACACACCACCGATAATTTCTGCAATCTGACTAGCTGTCTTATCTTTTCCCCAAAGATTTTTAAGTTTATTAACTTTTTCTTCTGTCCAACCCATAAATACAATATTTAGTACTAAATGTTTTTAAAATAACATCATCTTGCATAAAACGTCTTTAAAACAAGTTTTATTTTAAATTTTTCAACATTTATATAAAAATAATTATAACTTCAGGTTGAAATAAATAATGTCAATTTTATCAAAAAAAATTATAAATAAATATGAGTGCTTTAGCTAATAACTATAAAAGAAAAAATATTTCCTTTCAAAAAGGAAAAGGGAGTTATTTAATTTCTAAAAATGGAAATAAATATTTAGATTTTGTTCAAGGCATTGCTGTAAATTCTTTAGGACACTCAAATAGTAAATTGATTAAAGCCTTAAATAGACAAGCAAACAAACTTTGGCACGTTTCAAACGCATTTAAAATACCCGAGGGCGAGAAATTGGCAAACAAACTAGTAAAAAGAAGTTTTGCAGACTCTGTGATTTTTCAAAATAGCGGAGCAGAAGCAACAGAAGCGGCAATTAAAGTTGCGAGAAGATATTTCTATTCAATAGGCAAACCTAATAAGTCAAGAATAATATGTATTAGAAATTCTTTTCATGGCAGAACAATTGCTGCAATTTA
>CACBFA010000025.1 GCA_902538525.1 uncultured Pelagibacteraceae bacterium
AAAAAATATATTAAAATTGGAGACATATTTCAGGTAGTTCTAAGTCAAAGATTTGAAACCAAATTAAATAAAAATCCAATAGAAATTTATAAAAAATTAAGGAAAACAAACCCTTCTCCTTTTATGTATTTTTTTAATTTTAAAGATTTTCAGATTATTGGCGCAAGTCCAGAAATACTTGTTAGGTTAAGAAATAATAAAGTCACGATTAGACCGATCGCTGGAACAAGACCAAGGGGGAGAAATAAAAAACAAGATTTATTTTTTGAAAAAGATTTACTGAATGACAAAAAAGAGCTATCTGAACATTTAATGCTTCTTGATTTAGGAAGAAACGACACTGGAAAAGTATCAAAGATAAATACAGTAAAAGTGACTGAAAGTTTTTCAATAGAAAGATACTCTCATGTCATGCATATTGTATCAAATGTTGAAGGAGTATTTAATAATAAATATTCAAAATTTGAAACTATGTTGTCTGGATTTCCAGCAGGAACAGTATCTGGGGCCCCAAAAATTAGAGCAATGGAGATAATAGATGAGCTAGAGACAACTAAAAGAAAAGTTTATGCTGGTGGAATTGGATATTTTTCAGCAAATGGTGAATTTGATACATGTATTGCACTAAGAACTGCAGTAGCTAAAAATAAGAAATTTTATGTACAATCTGGAGCTGGAATAGTTGCAGATAGCAAACCACAAAACGAATATCTTGAAACAGTTAATAAAGCAAAGGCTCTATTAAAAGCAATTGAGTAACTATGAAAATAATTTTAATTGATAACTATGATAGTTTTACATTTAATTTGTATCATTACATATCTAAGTTTTGTCAAAATGTAGACGTAGTAAGAAATGATAAAATTAATACAAAAGAAATATTAAAGAAAAAATATAATAAAATTGTGATATCACCTGGTCCAGGTAATCCTGATCAAGCCGGAAACTGTCTATCAATAGTAAATGAATTGTATAATAAAATTCCAATACTTGGAGTTTGTTTAGGTCATCAAATTATAGGTCAAATATTTGGATCTAAAATTATTCAAGCTAAAGAATTGGTTCATGGAAAAACAAGTAAAATCATTTCAAAAAATATAGGGATTTTAAAAGGAATACCAAAAATATTTGAGGCAACTAGATACCATAGTTTAATAATCGATAAAAAAACACTCTCTAAAGATTTAGAAATTACAGCCATGACTTTAGATGGAATAATAATGGGTGTTAAACATAGAATTTATGATGTTCATGGAGTACAATTTCATCCTGAAAGTATAAAGACTAAAGATGGTTTAAAAATTTTAAAAAATTTTATTAAATAAATGGAAAAATATTTAAAAAAACTTGATTTAAGTGAAAATTTAACATTACAGGAAAGTATTGATGCTTTTGAAATTTTGATGAATGGAAAAGCTAATGATAATGAAATTTATAATTTTTTAACTCTACTCTCTAAAAAGGGCGAAGTTTCAACAGAAATAGCAGGTGGCGTCTCAGTGCTTAGAAATAAAGCGAAAAAAGTTAATGTAGATGACTGCATAGATACCTGTGGAACAGGTGGTGATGGCAAGGATACACTAAACATATCTACTGCTTCCGCATTATTACTTTCAAGTATGAGCATTAAGGTAGCAAAACATGGTAATAAAGCAGTTTCATCAAAATGTGGATCTGCAGATGTATTGGAAGAATTAAATATAAATATCAACTTGGATCCTAAAGATATTGAAAATCAAATTAAAAAAAATCATTTTGGATTTATGTTTGCTCCAAATTATCATAGCACAATGAAATATGTTGGCCCAACCAGAAAAAAAATTGGGAAGAGAACAATTTTTAATATGATTGGTCCTTTGAGTAGCCCAGCAAATGTTGAAAAACAAGTTGTTGGAGTTTTTGATAAAAAACTTCTAGATATATTTGCTGATGCCTTGAAAGACTTAAATATAAAATTTGCTTGGATTGTTAATAGCAATGATGGTTTAGATGAGATATCTCCATATGATAAAACTATCGTCAAACAATTAAGAAATGGGGAAATTAACGAAATAATTATTGATCCTAAAGAATTGAAAGTAAATGCTGAAGGTTTCGATAAAATAGTTGGAAAAGATGCAAAATTTAATTCACAAAAAATTATAGATATATTTAAAGGTAATGATGATGACTTTTCTAAAGCAGTATCATTAAATGCTGCAGCTGGTTTAATAATATCCGAAAGAGAAGATAATTTTAAATATGCCTATGAAGAAGCAAGAGATCATTTGTTATCAGGAAAAACATATTCGCATTTAGAAAAATTGAGAAATGTCTGAGAATATATTAGAAAAAATAATTAATAAAAAAAAAAATAAAATTCAAATTATAAAAAAAGACATATCAATAAATTCTCTAAATGACAAAATTATAAATCAAAATAATTATATAAATTTTAAAGAAAAAATACTCAATAATATAAATCACGATAAAATCTCTATTATCGCAGAGATTAAAAAAGCCAGCCCTTCAGCTGGTATAATTATTCAAAATTATAATCCTGTTGAAATTGCAGATATATATTTAAAAAATAATGTAACTTGCTTGTCAGTTTTAACTGAAGAAGATTTTTTTTTAGGAAAATTAATTCATATTAGTAAAATCAAACAAAAAATAAACTTACCTATTTTATGTAAAGATTTTTTTGTTGATAAATTTCAAGTCCGTCTTTCTAAGAGTTATGGTGCTGATGCTATTTTAATAATTTTAGCTGGCGTTGATGAAAAAACCGCAGATGAGCTGTATGAAGAAGCTGAGAAACTTAAAATGTCTGTAATTGTTGAAGTTCACACTGTTGAAGAGGCCAAAAGATCTTTAAAGTACAAAGATGCACTAATAGGGATAAACAATAGGAATTTAAAAACACTTAAAACAGATATAAATACAACTTATGATATTCATAATATTTTAATTAATCATGGTGGACCATTAATTTCAGAGAGTGGAATAAAAAACAAAGAAGACGTTTTGAAAATAGCCTCTGAAACTAAAATTAAATCATTTCTTATAGGTGAATCGATTTTAAAAAATTTAGAAAATAATAATATTTTTTCTATTTTGTAAAAAAAGTGTTGAATTTATTTGGGTTTTAACTCTTGTTAAATTGATAGAACTTTTATAGAACATTTATGTACACAATTTGTTCTATGTTAACTAAAAAACAAAAAAACCTGCTTTTATTTATCAACAAGAAGTTGAGATCTAGTGGTGTGTCTCCCTCTTATGAAGAAATGAAGGAATCGTTAAATTTAAAATCTAAATCTGGAATTCATAGATTAATTAGCGCTCTAGAAGAAAGAGGCTTTATTAAAAGATTGGCTCATAAAGCAAGAGCTTTAGAGGTCATTAAATTGCCAGAAACAGCTTCAGCAAATGATATTTATAATAGTTTTTCACCAAGTGTAATTAGAGGTGGGCTTGATGAAAGTTCAAATCGAAATAATTCAGAAGAAAATGAAATACCTGTATTAGGTAAAATTGCTGCGGGTACACCTGTTGAAGCAATTCAAAATGAAGTTTCTAGAATACCTTTGCCTTCCAATATTGAGAAAAATGGAGAATTCTTTGGACTTAAAGTGCAAGGAGATTCAATGATTGAAGCCGGAATAAATGATGGAGATACAGTAATTGTGAAAAAAGCTGATACTGCTGAAAATGGAAAAATAGTCGTTGCGTTAATTGATGATCATGAAGCAATGCTAAAAAGAATAAGAAGAAAAGGTAAGACCGTAGCTTTAGAAAGTGCTAATCGAAATTACGAGACTAAAATATTTGGTCCTGATCGGGTTAAAGTTCAAGGAATTCTAGTATCTTTATATAGAAACTTTTCCTAAAATAGTCTAAATAAATCTGATGAAAAAAGTAGCAACTAGATTTGCTCCATCACCAACCGGACCTTTGCACATTGGAGGAGTGAGAACAGCATTATTCAATTGGCTTTATTCAAAAAATAAAGGTGGTAAATTTTATCTAAGAATAGAAGATACCGATAAAGAAAGGTCTAAAGAGGAATTCAAGAATCAAATAATTAATTCCTTAAAATGGATAGGAATTTATTACGAAGATAATGAATATATTCAATCAGATAAAATAAACGATCATTTAAATGTAGCTAATGAATTGTTAAAAAAAGGTTTGGCTTACAAATGTTATTGTTCTAGTGAAGAAATTGAAGAGCAAAAAAAAAGGGCAAAACAAAAAAAAATACCATATATTTATAATAGAAAATGGAGAGATAAGAGTGAAAATGATGCTCCAAAAGAAATTGATCCTGTAATAAGATTTAAAAGTAAAATTGAAGGAAAATCTATCTTAAAGGATTTGGTCCAAGGAAATATAGAAATAGAAAATAATACTATTGAAGACTTTGTTATATTAAGAGCAGATAGATCGCCTACATATAATTTATCAGCATCTGTTGATGATCATTTAATGGGTATGACACATATAATAAGAGGTGATGATCATAAAATAAATACATTCAAACAAATACAAATCTATGAAGCAATGAAATGGGAGGTTCCGTCTTTTGCTCACATACCATTAATTCATACCTTAGATGGGAAAAAACTATCAAAAAGAGATAATGCATCAACATTAGATGATTATTCTAAAATTGGTATAATGCCTAATGCTCTCAGAAACTATCTTCTCAGATTAGGATGGTCATACAAAGACAAGGAAATTTTTAACTTAGATGAAAGTATAAAATACTTCAATTTAGAAGGTATAGGGAAATCACCCTCAAAATTAGATATTAGTAGAATTTATTCAATGAATGAACACTATATAAAAAATATTGATGAAAATGATCTATTTAATTTTCTAAAAAATTATTGTGAGACTTTTAAAGAAAAATTACCTGATATAGCTCAAAAAAAAATAAAAAATTCCTTACATTTCTTAAAGAATAAAGCAAAAACTTTGGAAGATATCTACGAAAATTCAAAGTTTTTAATAAAAGATAAAATAGAAATCGAAAAAGAAGATAAAAAACTATTAGACGAAACTGCTATTAAAATTATTAAATTATTTAGTGATGATATAGATAAACTTTCAGATTTTACTAGAGAAACACTAGAGCCCATAATTAATAAACTAATAAAAAATAACAAAATAAATTTTAAAGGAATTGGACAACCATTAAGAATATGCCTTACAGGATCAAAGTTTGGACCAGGTATATATGATATACTGTGTTCTCTTGGAAAAGAAGAAGTTTCTAAAAGATTATCGCAAATAAGATAGCAAAACATTAGAAGCTTCATTGCTAGATGAAGTCGTAGATCTTAATTTATTAATAGTTTTATTAACTTCTATTAACTGTTCATTTATTAGTTCAGGTTTTTTTAATAAATAATTAACCGCATTATATATTTCATCTGGGTTACATTCTTTTTGCAATAATTCAGGAATAATTTCTTTGTTGTTAATAATATTTATCATGTTTGCAAATTTTATTTTTAAAAATAACTTGGCTATAAAAAAATTTAAAAAATTCATTTTATAAATTATTACTGATGGCACGCCGTACTTGCAAACTTCTAGAGAAACAGTGCCAGATTTAACTATCGCAAAAGTAGATTTTTTAATTATAGAAATTTTTATTTTTTCATTTGAAACTACATCGGTATTTTTTAAATTATTTTCTTTTATGATTTTTGATAAATAATTTTTAGAACTTTCAGTAGAATGAAAAATATAATTATAGTTATTTTTTTCTTTGTTCATTTTTTTTATAAACCCAATAAGTACAGGTACATGAGATTTTAATTCTGATAATCTACTACCAGGAAAAATTGAAATAATTTTTCCTTTTAATAATTCATTAATTTCGATCTTTTCATTGTTTGTATTATCTAATATTGGATGACCTACAAAAGTATTTTTTAGTTTTTCTTTATCAAAATATTTTTTTTCAAAATCAAATAATAAAAGAATATGATCTAAGTAACTTTTCATTTTTTTTACTCTACCCTCTCTCCAAGCCCAAACCTTGGGTGCAATAAAATGAATAGTTTTAATATTTGGTTTTTTTAATTTTATTGTTTTTGAAACACGAAGAGTAAAATCAGGACTATCAACACTAAATAAAATATCTGGATTGAAATCTAAAATTTTTTTTACTGTTTCATTAAATTTTCTTTTTATCTTAAAAATATTTATCAATATATCTGTAAAAGCTATATAAGTAATATCTTTTTGATCATATATTGACTTAACACCTATGGAATTTAAATGTTGACCACCAACAGATAAATATTCAATGTCATTTTTTGATTTTTTTAGTTCTTTGATAACTTTAGAAGCTAATTTATCACCAGATGGCTCGCCTGTTAAAATAAAAATTTTTTTCATGTGGCCATAACAAAAATATTATTTTTATTAGCAAATTTAAGTGCTTCGTATTTATCTAAAAATATGTTTTGACCAGCTTTTACAACAATTCCTTTAATATTAGCTTTTTTGCAATCTTTGAGTGTATCTAGTCCAATAGTCGGTAAATCAACACGTAAATCTTGTTTGGATTTAGGAATCTTTAATAAGAGTTTATTTTGTAGATTATTGTTTCTAATCGATTTTAACATTTCCTTAGTGCCTTTTCTTTTTTCAAAAGATACAATCTTATGATTATTTATTACTAATGCTTGAACATGATTAAATGAATTTGATTTATTTAATATTTGAATACCCTTTTTTATAGTAAATTTATCAGTCATACTAGGTTTCAATTTCGTATAACATCCTTTGTTTAAAGTTAATTCTGAGTTATAAGTATTTAACTTAATAACCTTTATTTTATTTTCTGATAATATATTTATTATTTCTTTTAATATAGCAG
>CACBFA010000026.1 GCA_902538525.1 uncultured Pelagibacteraceae bacterium
AAAATGACGTTATTATTCTTTTATTTAACTCTGCCATTTAATCCACCAAAATTTCTATTAATTCTTTTGAATTTTGATATTATTCTAAATAAATCATGCTTGTTAAACTCAGGCCACATTTTTTTTTCAAAAAAAATCTCTGTGTAAATCATTTGCCAAATAAGAAAATTGCTTATTCTATTCTTATTGCCAGTTCTAATTAATATTTCAGGATCTGGTATAGATTGAGTATAAAGATTTTTTTCAATATTTTTTTGATTTATTGGCAATTTTTTACTATTTATTTTTTTTATTGATCTTATTATTTCTTGTCTAGATCCATAATTTAATGCCATATTAACTTGAATTTTTTTATTATTTCTTGATATATTTTCTATTTTTTTTATATTTTTTTTTAAACTTTTTGGAAAAACACTTAAATCTCCAATAACTTTAATTTTTATATCATTTTTGATTAAATGATGTATTTCTTTATCAATGTAATGTTTGAGTAGCTTAAACAAATAGTTAATTTCTTTAGGAGGTCTTTTCCAATTTTCAGTTGAAAAAACAAATAAGGTTAAATATTTTATTTTTTTTGTTTTTGCTGCTTCAATAATTTGTTCAACAGTTTCAATTCCTTTTTTGTGACCATAATTTCTTGATTTTTTTTTTTGTAGTCCCCATCTACCATTACCATCCATAATTATGGCTATATGCTGTGGGTAGATCATATTGTCATTATTTCTTTTTCTTTAGATGTAACTTTTTCATCTATTATCTTAATATTATTATCTGTGAAATCTTGAACTAATTTTTCATATTTTTTTTCGCTATCCTCTGAAATTTCTTTTGTTTTTAAAAGTTTTTTTAATGTATCATTTGCTTCTCTTCTTATATTTCTAATTGAAACTTTACATTTTTCGCCCATTGATTTGACCATTTTTTTCATTTCAACTCTTCGCTCCTCACTCAAATCAGGAATAGGAAGTCTTATTAATTGACCATCAGTTTGTGGGTTTAATCCCAGTTGTGATTTTTTTATTGTTGCGTCTATTAATTGGACATTATTTATATCCCATACCTGAATATTTATTGTCCTTGCTTCGGGAGTTGTTATTGTTGCCAGTTGGTTAATGGGCATTTTCTGTCCATAAACATCTACTTTTATTAGATCTAACATGCCAGAATTTGCTCTTCCTGTCCTTAGTGAACTTAAATCTTTGACGAAAACATCTATGGTTTTTGTCATTTTCAATTTATATGAGTTATCATCAAACATTAGTCACCGATTTTTATTCGAATAAATTCTTTTATTTTTAGATTTGGAAAATTTAATTCAGTTAATATTTCTTGAACTTTTTTTTTTGGCTCCATTACCCAATATTGAGACATTAAACTATTCTCTTCTTTAAATTTATTAAGCTTACCAAGGCTGATTTTTTTTGCTATTTCTTCTGGTTTTCCAGAATTTTTTAATTCTTCGGATATTAATTCTTGTTCTTTTTCAAGCACTTCTTTCTTGATATCATTAGAATTCAATGCAAGCGGATTAGCCGCAGCTATGTGCATGGATAGCTGCTTACCAAATAAATTGATCTGATCATTTATTTCATTAGTCTCAATGGATACGATTACTCCTAATTTTGAAATATTTTCTTTTATTACAGAATGTTGATAAATAAAATTTATTGAATTAGAATTTTCAATAGTTTTAGTTTTACCAATTGTAATTTTTTCTCCAATTTTTGCGATCAAGGCTACCAAATTATCTTTAACAGTTTTTTCATTTGTCATTTTTGATTTATTTAATTTTTCAATATCAGAGGAGCAATTATTATTTATTTCACTTAATTCTTTTACAAATTTTATAAAATCTTCATTTTTAGCAACAAAATCTGTTTCACAATTAATTTCTATTAATGAAGATTTATTTCTATCACCACTTACAGCAATAACTCCTTCTTTGGCATCTCTTGACATTTTCTTTGAGGCTTTAGCTATGCCTTTTACCCTAAGAATTTCTGCAGCTTTATTTAGATCTCCATTGGACTCTTTTAAGGCACCATTACAATCTTTAAACCCTGCACCTGTAGATTTTCTAAGTTGTTTTACTTTTTCTAAATCGTTCATTTTTTTTCTTTTAATTCAATTTTTTTTCAGAATTATTTGAAATTGTTTGTGATAAGCTATCAATTTTTTTTTCATTTTGTTTAATTTCATCATTATCTTTTTTAATATTACTTTTAGCATCATTGATAGTATCTTTCATTAAATTACAGTATAGATCAATTGATCTTCTGGCATCATCGTTTCCAGGAATCGGAAAGTCGATCCCATCTGGATCAGAATTTGTATCAAGTATAGCTATTATTGGAATTCCAAGTTTGATAGACTCCTTTATAGCAAGGGATTCATAATTTGTATCAATTATAAAAACTAAATCAGGTATTTTTTTCATATCCATAATACCACCTAGAGATCTTTGAAGTTTATCTCTTTGACCGCTCATTTTTAATAATTCTTTTTTTGTAAAGCCTCTGTTTTCTGAAGAAAGATCTATATTAATTTTATTTAATTTCTTAATAGAATTTGAAATAGTTCCCCAGTTTGTCAACATCCCTCCTAACCATCTATAATTCACAAAATATTGATCTGTATCTTTTGCTAATTGCGCAACTGCTTCGGATGCTTGTTTCTTTGTAGATATAAATAATATTTTACCTCCCGAAGTAATTGTGTTGTGGACTTTTTCTAAAGCAGAATTTGTTAATTCAAGAGTTTGGGTAAGATCAATGATATGGATTGAATCTCTTTTACCAAATATATACTTTTTCATTTTTGGATTCCATCTTAGAGTTTTGTGTCCAAGATGAACTCCTGCTTCTAATAATTGTTCTATAGTAATTTTAGGTATTTTCATATTTATTCCCGGTTGTGCCACCACAATTATTGCCCTTTAAGGGACCGGAGGTATAAAACCACTAATTGTGTGCGTGTTAATTTGAGAGATAGATACTTCTTATTTAATAAAAAACAACCTTTTTTTAATCAGATACTACATTTTTTCTTAAATTTAACGAATTTAGAAGCTTATTATCAATTTTTCTTTTGTTTTTAAGTTTAAAAGTTAATAAGTCTTTTCCTTTGGTTAAAAGAACTTTCACATCAGTAATCCCATCAATTTCATTAAGTTTTTTAAGTTTTTCAAATTCATTAATATTTTCAAATTTAAAAGTTATATTCTCAATTTGTTTATCAATCATTTTTTTTAAAGAGATTATATTTTTTACATTAATTCTTTTTTGAGATTTATTTTCGTCTAAAAAAATTTTTTGTTATTGTAAGCATTAAAGAATTACCTTCAAAAATTAGATCTCTATTAATCTCAAACATTTCAGAAAATAAAAATAATTCGAATGTGCTTGTAAGATCAGAAAATTTAACTATACCATATGAGCTTCCCTTTTGAGTTTTTTTCTCTTGAACCTTCAAAACCGTGCATGCTATATTTGCATTTATAATTTCATTACTATTTAAATAATCTTCATAATTTATTATTTCAAATTGATTAAAAACAGATTTGTATTGATTTAAGGGATTATCAGATGCGTAAAATCCTAGTGTTTCAAATTCTTTAGATAATTTTTCATCAGTATTCCAGTCATCAATACTTTCAAAAAAATTGACTTCAGATTGATTTTGATCATTAAATAAATCAATTTGATTTGCTAACTTGTTCTCAAAAATATTTTTTGATTTTAATATAATATTCGGAATAGTTTTAAAAAAAGATTTTCTATTTATATTAAATACATCGAAAGCACCTGCTTGCACCAAACCTTCAAGCTGTAATTTATTGATATCTTTTGGATTAACTCTATGAATAAAATCAGATAAATTTTTAAAATCTCCGTTTATTGATCTCTCTTTGATTACATTTGCTATAGCCTCGAATCCTACATTTTTTATTGCTCCTAAAGCGTAATAAAAATGTTTACCGTCTGATGAAAAATCGGCAAATGATTTATTTATATTAGGTCTCACTATTGGTATATTCAATCTTTTTAAATCCTCAAAAAATTCACTTAATTTTTTTTGATTGGATTTTTCCATAGACATTGATGCAACAAAAAATTCATGAGGATAATAAGTTTTTAAGAATGCAGTTTGATAAGCAATAACTGCATATGCAGCTGCGTGACTTTTATTAAACCCATATTCAGCGAAAGGTTCAATTTTTAAGAATATTCCTGCAGCTATATCTTTGCTTATTCCATTATTGTATGCTCCATCAACAAATCTTTGTTTTTGTTTTTCTAATTCAGCTCTCTTTTTTTTTCCCATTGCCCTTCTCAAAATATCTGCTTCACCCGCAGTAAATCCTGAAAGAACTTGAGCTATTTGCATAACTTGTTCTTGATAAATAATTACTCCATAAGTTGGTTTTAGTATTTGTTCTAATTTTGGATGTAAATAGTCTGGTTCTCTTTTTCCGTGTTTGCATTCATTATAGATGGGTATATTGCTCATTGGTCCTGGTCTATAAAGTGCTACTAAAGCAATTATATCCTCTAATCTATTTGGCTTCATATTTATTAGTGCGTCTTTCATTCCAGAACTCTCAAGTTGAAATAAACCCACAGTTTTACCACTTGATAATAATTCATATACTTTTTCATCTTCATAATTTATTTTTTCAATATTGAAATTAGGTTGGTTTTTGTTAATTAATTTTTGAGCTTTATCAATCACAGTAAGTGTCTTCAAACCTAGAAAATCAAATTTTATTAAGCCTGCATTTTCTGCTGAATACATGTCAAACTGTGTAGATGGTAACAATAAGTCAGCTGCGCTATCCTTATATAATGGAACAGTCTCTGTTAATTTTTTATCTGCAATTACAACACCTGCTGCATGAGTAGCGACATTTCGGTTTAAGCCTTCAAGTTTAAGAGATAAATTGACTAATCGATCAACTCTTTTATCTTCTTTAATTAATTTTTGAAACCTTGGCTCAACATTAATGCATTCTTTCAAAGACATTGGTCTCGAAGGATCAAATGGTATCATTTTGCAAATACTATCAACAAAACCATAAGGTAACCCAAGCACTCTACCAACATCACGAATTACCATCCTTGCTTTAAGTTTACCAAAAGTTATAATATGTGCTACACTATCTTTATATTTCGTTGTTAAATATTCAAACACCAAATCTCTTTTTTCCTCACAAAAATCTATATCAAAATCAGGCATTGAAATTCTATCTGGGTTCAAAAACCTCTCAAAAATAAGATTAAATTTTATTGGATCAATGTCAGTTATTGACAGACACCAAGCTACTAATGAACCTGCGCCTGATCCTCTACCAGGTCCAACGGGTATTTTGTTTTGCTTTGCCCACTTAATATAATCTGACACAATTAAAAAATAACTTGCATAATTCATCTCAACTATAATTTTAATTTCATGATTGAGTCTTTTTTTATAATTTGTGTATTTTTCATTATTTTCATCTTTTTCATAATCTAAATTAAAAACAGTTTTAAACTTATTTTTTAAACCATTGGTAGATAACTCCTTCAACATCTCATTTGCATCATTGTCAGAAGACGAAATATTAGGCAGAATAGGCTTGGATGAACTAGGTTTAAAAGAACATCTATATGGTAGATTAAAATTATTTTCTAATGCTTCAGGCAAATCTTTAAAAAGTTCAATCATCTCATCTGAAGATTTAAAATAATGTTGATTTGAAAGTTTTGCTCTGTTTTTATCGTTTACGTATGTTTTTTCACCGATACACATTAATGCATCATGAGCTTCATACATGTCTTTATCTAAATAATAAATTTCATTTGAGGCAATTATTGGTAATTGTAATTTTTCAGACATTTTGAGATTAAAATTTTCGAAATCTTTTTCGTTTAAATCATTATGTCTTTGAATTTCTAAATAAATATTATCATCAAATTTTTCTTTTAATTTGATTAATATTTCTTCAATCTCATTAAATAATCCTTTATTAAAAAGACTTCCAAAGATACATTTAATTGAACCCGTTAATACTATAATGCCATCAGAATTATTGACTAAGTCGTCTAATTTACAATGAGGTTCTGTAGTCTCCGAACTTTCTAAATAAGATTTTGATGAAAGTTTAATAATATTTTTATATCCTTCATAGTTTTTAGCTATTAATGGTATCAGGCCATAGAATTCTTTGTATTCAAACAATATTTGAGTCCCTATAATAGGTTGGGTGCCCACAGATGACAAATTTTCTGAAAATTCTAAAGCACCAGAAAGATTATAAGTGTCAGATAAACCTAATGATTTAATTTTATTTTTTTTACAAAAATCTTTTAATTGATCGATTTTTACTGCTCCTTCACAAATTGAATATTGAGTATGTATTTTAAATTGATTGAATGTTTTGTTAAATGATTCTTTCATTAGTGATATTCATCTTACCACCAATCATTTTAATTTTACAATCTGCCATATTTGCAAAATATCTATTGTGGGTTGCAAAAATTATAATTCTTTTTTTATCTTTTAAATTAAATAAAATTTTAAATATTTGTTTAGCATTTTCAAAATCTAAACTTCCGGTTGGTTCATCAGCTAGAATAATATTTGGCTCGTTTATTAAAGCTCTGGCAATTGCTATTCTTTGATTTTCTCCACCAGAAAGCTCTGATGGATAATGATTTAATCTTGCGGTTAAATTAAATTTTTTAATCAATTTTTTTGCTAATTCTGTTGATTTTGATTTACTATTAGAAAGTAACAAATTTGGGAGTAATACATTTTCAAGTGCTGTAAAATCAGGCAATAAATTTTTGTCTTGATAGATTATACCTATATTTTTTGATCTTAAAT
>CACBFA010000027.1 GCA_902538525.1 uncultured Pelagibacteraceae bacterium
GTTTTTTTTCTCCTAAAAATAATCCAATCATTTAATATTTTCTGGAAGTGATATTGGTCTCTTTTTATCAGAATTTATAAAATCAATAATAGTTTGAACATATTTATTTTCTTTCATATCTGTATCTATATTTTCTACATTTGATCTAAAATTTTTATTACAAAAAACCATATCATAAAATTTTTGTAAAATTTTAATATTTTCATTTGAGACTTTAGCTCTTCTTAGGCCTATAAGATTAAGTCCGACTAAATTATTTCTATTTCCTAATGATAAACCATAGGGAATTACATCACTTAAAACTCCAGTCATCCCGCCTACCATAGCTAAATTTCCAATTCTTGAAAATTGATGTATGGCACAACTGCCTCCCACAATTGCATTATCTTCTATGATGACATGACCACCGACCTGAACATTATTTGCTAAAACTATGTTATTTCCAAGGTCACAATCATGTGCTACATGACAGTATACCATTAATAAATTATTACTTCCTAGTTTAGTAATTGTGCCTCCCTGAGATGTGCCAGGATTAATATTTACATATTCTCTAAATTTATTATTATCACCTATAACTATTGAATTATTTTCACCTTTGTATTTTAAATCTTGTGGGGGTGTTCCAATTGACACAAAAGGGAAAATCTCATTATTTTTTCCAATTTTCGTATTACCTTTGATGCTCACATGCGAATGCAATCTTGTTTTTGATCCTATTTCGACATCTTGGCCTATTACACAATAAGGACCAATTTCAACATCTTTAGAAATTTTAGCATTTGAATCTATGATTGATGTTGGATGTATCACACTTTATTGATAACAAATTATTATCTAATAGCTTATCAAGAATTGCTACTAATTATTTCTTTCTGTCAACTATAGTTGCAGCCCACTGGGCATCAGCCATTTTTTTACCATCTACTATGGCTTCGCCTTTGTATTTCCATACCCTTCCATGAGATCTTACTGCTTCAATATTTAACTCTAATTTACAATCTGGTAATACAGGATTTCTAAATCTTGCTTTATCAATAGTCATCAAGAAAACTAATTTATTTTCGTAAGTTTTTTTGTCTATACCCGCTGCAGTTAATGCGGCTGCAGCTTGTCCAAAAGCTTCGACTATTAAAACTCCGGGCATTACAGGTTCGTCTGGAAAATGGCCTTGTACAAAAAAACTATCTTTTTTAACATTTACTATTGCGGTTGCTGATTTAAGTTTTTTAATATTAATCAATTCATCTATAAGTAGCATTGGTTCTCTATGCGGAAGTAAATCTTTAATCTGATTTTTATTTAGATAATCCGTCATTTATTCTCTTTTAAAAATTTTCTTATATCTTTTGCAGGATATCCCATGACTTTAGAATTGTCTGGTATATTTTTAACAACCCCACTACCACCACCTATTTGAACATTATTTCCAACTTTTAAATGACCTGAAATGCCAGCCTGACCTCCTATAGAAACTCTATTTCCAATTTTAGAACTTCCAGCAAAACCTACCTGTCCTGTTATGATGCAATTACTTCCAATGTTTACATTGTGAGCAATATGAACCTGATTATCTAGGAAAGTATTTTTTCCTATTATAGTGTTTGATAAAGAACCTCTATCAATCGTATTATTACAACCTATTTCAACATTGTCTTCTATTATAACCATTCCGATATGAGGATATCTTATATTTTTAGTTTTATCTGGAAAAAAACCAAAACCTTTCTTGCCAATTATGGCTCCGTCTAATACTCTAACATTTTTGCCCATAAGAGTATTTTTAATAATAACATTATTACCAATTACACAATTTGATCCAATTTTTACGTTTGACTCTATAATTGAGTTATGACCAATTATAGTATTTTTTCCAATAATAACATCTTTTCCAATACATACGTTATTTCCAAATTTAACGGAATTATAAGATTTGTTATTTGGTGCAACAGACTTGAAATCTACAGCATCATCCAAAGAATTTGGATAAAATAATAAAGCAACTTCATAAACAGATTTTAAAACATTTGATACAATAATTGGATTACAGTAATTTTTAATTTTATTTAGATATTTTTCTTGAGATATAACGTATTTGGCTTTAGTTTTTTTTAACATATCTAGATATTTAATATTATTAATAAAAGAAATATCACTTGAAAGTGCTGTATTCAAATCTGTCATATTGGTAATTTTAATTTTTTTTTTAATTTGTTTTTTTCCCAAAATTTTAAAAATATCATTTAGAAATATAAATTCTCGTTTTTTAAAAAAAGGATTAATTGTCATTTAAAATATTTTTATTTTTAGTCTCTGTATTTAATATTTTTAAAATATCATTTGTTATATCAAGATTTTTAATGCCGACTAGAACATTTTTTTTTTCTAAAACTAATTTTATATTTTTACTCTTCACATATTCAGTGAGAAGAGGATTTAGAATTTCTAAAATTTTTTTACTATATTTTTTTTTTTCACTAACAATTTGATTATTCAGTTTTTGTACACTAATTTGATATTCTGCAGCTAACTTATTTAATTCTATTATTTTCTTATCGATTTCCTCTTTCTTTAAAATATTTTTTTGATTATTAATTGCAGTTTTTTTATTTTCAATAGATTTTTGCTTGTCTGACAATTGAATTTTACCCTCATTTTCGATAATTTTTATTTTATCCTTATAAAATAATCCTATATCAGATTTATCTATAATAAATTGAATATCTAAATATACTGTATTATTATTTGCTTGAGCATTAAAATTGTATAATAGAAATAAAAAGAAAAATGCTAACTTTTTCATTAAAATGAAGTACCAATTTGAAATCTAAATTTTTCAGTAACATCAGTATCAGCATCACTTAATGGTACAGCATAAGAAAAGGTCAGTGGACCAATAGCACTAAACCAATTTACCGCAAAACCAGTTGAAGACCTTACTTTATTTGAATCTAAATTTTCATTATAATCAACTTCCCATACATTAGCCAAATCTATAAAAAAATTAAAATCAATATTTTCATTTTCAAAAAAAATATTTGGTACAGTTGAATTTAAATTAAGTGCAGAGGCGTAGTTCCCGCCAATAAACTGAGAACCGTCTTTTGGACCTATTTTACCACTTTCAAAACCTCTTAAAAATCTACTTGGAACAAAAACTCTTTTAGATACTCTTACATCATCATCAATAGAATTAATAGCTTTTAAATAAAATTTTGCAGATAAAATTAAGTTATCATTAACTGAATGATAATGAGAACTCAAAAGTGAATTTTCTATTGATAAATCGTCTGAATAAATTGGTAAAGTCTGAGTAAATTTAGTCAATGACCCATCGGATGGCTGAAAATTTTGATCTAGATTATTAAATGAAAAAGAATATGAGATCAAATTTTCAAAATAATTTCCTTCTTGTTTTTTTATTATATTATTTGCTGAGGATGAAGTCTCAAGATCTTCATAAAAATTTGATATCTCTAGATTAACAAATACATCATTCATTTGCTCAAATTCAGTACCAATTATTAATCCTGTTCTACTTGTCTTATAACCACCAGTACTCATAAAGTCGTTAGTAGAACTTTCTAAAACAGTTTTTAAAGATTTATCACTATTATTATAATTTGGATTTAATACAGAAAATTTACCCTTTAAAGAGTCATCTGAAATAACAAAATTAGTGTCCAATTGTATGCCAAGGCCAAGATAATTATTTTCTTTTATTCCGGCTGTAACAGAGGTACCAGTGGTTCCTGTTCCTGCTCCTGCAAACACCTCACCTGTTGGTTTTTCTTCAACTATTATATCTATTATTTTATTTAATTCATTATTAGGCTTAGTAACAAAATCAACAGATTTAAAGATGTTTTTTGATTTAATATTCTGAATAGATTTATCAAATAATATTTCATTAAAAGGGTCGCCTTCATCAACAATTAAAGAATTTCTAATAACTTTTTCATCAGTAATATAATTACCAAGAATATTTATTCTATCTATAAATTTTTTTTCTAAATCATCAAAATTTATAACAACATCAATTTTGTTATTTGGTTTTTCAATTCATTTTTTATTGTATAATCATTAATTTCATCAATCAAATTATTAACGATTTTTTTTGAATATCTTTTATTTTTTAGCTTTGAAAATTCCTGTGAAAATTCTTTTATACTTTCTATAGGAATTTCATTTGCTTTATTAATATAAACTTCTCCAAAAGAATACTTATTACCTGCATTAATATTGAATATTAATTCGAATTGATTTTCATCTGTAATAACTGCAGTTGTTGATTTAACATCTACATTATAAAAACCACGATTTTTATAAAAATTAACAAGTCTTGAAATATCGAGACTGATCCTATTGGTATCCAAAAATTTATTCTTTGTTATAAATTTCCAAAATTTAGCCTCTTGAGAAACAACTATATTTCTAAGAATTCTGTCTTTGAAAACTTTATTTCCTATAAAATTTATTTTTTTTATTTTTGCAACATCGCCTAAATCAAATTTAAACTCTAAATCAACTGAATTATTTGTATTTGTTACTATAAAAGTATCTAGTTTGACAAAATAGTATCCATAGGACTTTAAAATATTTTTCAGAAGTATTGCTTGGTCATTTATTTTGCTTTCAACAAAAGGATATTTCTCAATTCTATTTGTTGATTTTTTAATGTTCTCATAAATATTATTAGATTTAATTCCAGTAATTTTTACAGCCTGCACAATCGGATTCTCATCAACATTAATATTTATTGTCCCATTTGAAAAAGAAATATCTACATTTTTAAAATAATCAGTAAAATATAAATCTTTTAAGGCTTTATTTAAGGTCGTATCAGAAATATTTTCACCTATTTCTAAATTTGAAAACATAATTATTGTTTCATTTGAAACTCTGTCATTTCCATTGATAACAAAATTTTTAATATTTTCTGCATGACTAGTAGTTTGAAAAAGAGATAGAAATAATAGAATTATTAAAAACTTATTAATTAAATAACTTTTACTTTTCATAATATTTAATATTTTTATTTATATAATTTTTAGTAATTCTAATCATATTTTTTATATCATAAATATTTTTTGGTTTTAATTTATAATACTTGGCAAAATAAGGATTTTTGATTAGATTTATTAAATTTCTTTGTATAGATAGATAATTAATACGTCCTTTTAAATAATTTTCAACTAAAGTGTCATTTAAAGAAATAAGAATAGTTTCAAAATAAGATGATTTTTCAGGAATAAAATTGATAATGGACAAAATAGGAAAATTTGATTTATTTGGTATCATAAATTTACATTTATTTAATTTTAAAACTAAATATTTATCTAAGCTATTAATTTTTTTATTACTTATTCCAAGGGCATTAGATATTGGTATTGTCATTTTTGTTTCGTGTGCCAAACATTTAGTGAGTTGGCCCTTAAAAACTATGATTGCATGTATGTAAGATGTGGGGTGAATCAGTATAGATAAATTTTCATTTCTTAAATTAAATATTTTCTTTGCTTCAATAAATTCAAAAATTTTATTCATCATTGTAGATGAATCTATTGAAATTTTTTTTCCCATTTTCCAATTAGGATGCTTTAGTGCAAATTTTGGCTTAATATTGTGTATTTTTTTTGGAGAAATATTTAAAAAAGGACCACCTGATGCAGTTAATATAACCTTTTCTATATCATTTTTATTTTCATTTTTAATCATTTTCCAAATAGAAAAATGCTCAGAGTCTATAGGAATAAAATTAGTTTTATGCTTTATTAGTTTTTTATTAATTAAATCCCATCCACAAATTATTGACTCTTTATTAGCTATTAATATATTTTTAGATCTTGGAATAATTTTTAATGTTGGCTCCAAACCTTCAATTCCAGAGATACCATTAATAGTATAGTCAACTTTTTTTTTTAAAATTTTATCGATTTTATCTAAACCCAAGTATATTTTGATATTTTTTTTTAAAAATTTATTTTTATATATTTTATATTTTCTTTCATTTTCAATTATAACATTTTTAACTTTAAATTTTATAGCTTGATTATAAATTTTATTTACATTGTTATTAGTAGTTAATAATTTAATTTTATAGTTTTTCTGTGGATACAGAACTGAAAGAGACGATGTTCCTATTGAACCAGTTGATCCTAAAATTGCTACATCTTTAATCATATAATTTTAGTAATAATGACACCAAAAGGTATTGCAAATATAATTCCATCAAATCTATCCAATAAACCTCCATGTCCAGGTAAAATTTTACCTGTGTCTTTAATTTTTGCCTTTCTTTTTAGTAGAGATATAAACAAATCTCCTAATTGATTTACTGTTGATATAAGTAGACATATTAATAATAGGGATTTAATTGATGTAAAATTATGAAACAATAAATATGTGATGATAAATGATAACAGATAAGAACCGATCATACCTGAATAAGTTTTTTTTGGACTTATTTTAGTAAGTCTTTTACCTTTAATGATATTACCAAAAA
>CACBFA010000028.1 GCA_902538525.1 uncultured Pelagibacteraceae bacterium
GCATAGATTTTAATTCAGTAATTATTTTTTCTGCCCAATCTTTTCCTGATAAATTATCGATGCTTACGTCATCAGTTAAAAGTGTTCCTCCAAATCTTGGTTTATCCTCAGCTAAAATTACTTTTGCTCCATTTTTTGCAGCAGCATAAGCACTTGCTAATCCAGAGGGTCCAGATCCAGTAACTAATAAATCGCAATACTCAAATTTATGTTCATATCTTTCTTTATCTTTTTCTATCGAAGCAACCCCTAATCCTGCGGCTTTTCTAATGAAAGGTTCGTAAATTTTATACCAGAAACTTTTAGGCCACATAAATGTTTTGTAATAAAACCCTGCAGGGAAAAACATTTTTAAAAAATTATTAATTGCACCAACATCAAAATTAACTGATGGCCAACAATTTTGGCTTGTTGCGGACAAACCTTCAACGAGTTCCATTTCTGTTGCATTAACATTTGGCTCTGAATGACCATTGAATTCTACTTGAAGCTTTGCGTTTGGTTCTTCTACTCCTGCTCCAAAAAAACCTCTTGGTCTATGATACTTAAAACTTCTACCAACTAGGTGTATTCCATTTGCTATTAAAGCAGATGCAATTGTATCACCTTCATATCCAAATAATTTTTTACCATTAAAAGTAAAAGATATTTTTTTGTTTCGATTAATTAATCCCTCTTTATTTAATCTAAATGGTTGGCTCATCTTATTTCTTCTGTGACTTTTGCTGTTTGGAAAATTTCATGTGTAGCGGTGTCTCTTTGCACCTTAATCCATTGTCTACATCCAGCTATATGCTGCCATAACTCTATATGTTTACCTCTTGGACTTTTTCTCATATAAACAAAATTATCCCAATCTTCACTTGGTACTTCTTCATTTATATTAGGTCTTTTTACAGTTGCATCACCTCCATATGAAAATTCTTTTTGTGCTCTTAAACCGCAATAAGGACATTTGATGTATAACATTTTTTAACCAATCCAGGTTTTAGTTCCTAAACCTTTTTCATCTAAAAGATGGCCTGTAGAAAATCTATTTAATCTTAATTCTGAATTTAATTCATGAACTTGATCTTGCGCAATTGTGTGAGCAAATGTCCAACCGGAAACAGGAGTTGATTTAAAACCTCCATAACACCATCCGCAGTTTAAATATAAACCTTCTATATGAGTTTTATCAATTATTGGAGAACCATCCATAGACATATCCATGATCCCTCCCCATGTCCGTAACATTTTTAATCTACTTAAAAATGGAAACAAAGCTAAGCCACCTGTCAATACATGTTGTATAGTTGGTAAGTTACCTCTTTGAGCATAACTGTTGTATCCATCTAGATCACCACCCATTACCATCTCACCTTTATCTGATTGACTTATATAAAAGTGGCCTGCACCAAAAGTTACAACTCCATCTAATAATGGTTTTACAGGTTCTGAAACACAAGCTTGCAGCACATGAGTTTCTATTGGCAGTGTCATGTTTAATTTTTCAGCTAATATATTTGTGCTGCCTGCAACACATAATCCAACTTTTTTTGCTTTAATATCTCCTCTTGAAGTTCTAATTCCTTTTATCTTTCCATTAACAACATCAAAACCAGTGACCTCACAATGTTGAATTATATCTACGCCCATATCATCTGCTTGACGTGCATAACCCCAAGCAACAGCGTCATGTCTTGCGGTACCAGCGCTTGGTTGCATTAAGCCTCCAAAAATTGGGAAACGTACTTCATCACTAAAGTCAGCCATTGGAATTAATTTTTTAACTTCGTCTCTATCCAATAACTTTGCATCTATTCCATTTAATCTCATAGAGTTTCCTCTACGAGCATATGCGTTCATTTGAGCATCTGAGTGGGCTAAGTTTATTATTCCCCTTGGAGAAAACATCACATTAAAGTTCAGTTCTTGGCTTAAGTTTCTCCATAAATCCATTCCAAATTCATTAAATCTTGCATTAGCATCGTACATAAAATTTGATCTTATGATCGTTGTATTTCGACCAACATTTCCACCACCAATCCAGCCTTTCTCAATGATAGCTACATTTCTAATATTATGTTCTTTTGCTAAATAATATGCAGTAGCAAGACCGTGTCCTCCGCCTCCAATGATGACCACATCATATTCACTTTTTGGAGTTGGATCTTTCCAAGCAACTTCCCAATTTTGGTGATTGGAGAAAGCGTTTTTGATCAGACTAAATACTGAATATTTCTGCATCCGTAAGTTTTATAAAATTAAATATAAGTTTTTGCTAATTTTTTTTATATATATTTTTTAGATGTTTAAATACGTGACAAAAAAGGATAGTAATTTTGCTCATTAATAAGTAATTAGATTTATGCCAAAATCAGATATCCAAATTGCACGAGAAGCAAAAATGAAACCC
The DNA here is from genome assembly GCA_902538525.1 of uncultured Pelagibacteraceae bacterium. Lineage (GTDB taxonomy): Bacteria > Pseudomonadota > Alphaproteobacteria > Pelagibacterales > Pelagibacteraceae > Pelagibacter. Next base: position 2,399 of record CACBFA010000028.1, read on the forward strand.
ATAAATGAGATTTTGGGTAAAATTAATGTTCCAGACGAACCAAGTGCTTTTAGCCCTATGGGACGTCATATTGCTAAAATAAATTTAGAATATTTAGATAGTTTAAAAGATAAACAAAATGGAAAATTAATTTTAGTTACTGCTATTACACCAACTCCTGCAGGTGAGGGAAAAACTACTACGTCAGTTGGTTTAAATGATGGATTAAATAAAATTGGTAAAAATTCTATAGTGTGTTTACGTGAACCTAGTTTAGGTCCTTCATTTGGAATGAAAGGTGGAGCAGCAGGTGGAGGATATGCTCAAGTTGTTCCAATGGAACAAATCAATTTACATTTCACAGGAGATTTCCATGCAATTACATCTGCTCACAATTTATTGTCAGCATTAATTGATAATCATATTTATTGGGGAAATAAATTAAACATAGATGTAAGAAGAATAGTTTGGAAAAGAGTTATGGATATGAATGATAGATCTTTAAGATCTATCAATATTAATTTAGGTGGAGTTGCTAATGGTTTTCCAAGAGAAGACGGTTTTGATATTACAGTAGCATCTGAGATAATGGCTATCTTTTGTTTAGCAAATGATCTTGAAGATTTGGAAAAGAGAATTGGTAATATTACAGTTGCTTATACTAGAGATAGAAAGCCTATTTTTGCAAAAGATTTGAATGCACATGGACCAATGACTGTTTTGTTAAAAGAAGCAATCAGGCCTAATGTAACTCAAACGTTAGAAAATAATCCTGCAATTATTCATGGTGGTCCTTTTGCAAACATTGCACACGGTTGTAACTCTGTAATTGCAACTAAGGCAGGTTTAAAACTAGCTGATTATGTTGTAACTGAAGCTGGATTTGGAGCAGACCTAGGAGCAGAAAAATTTTTAGATATTAAATGTAGAAAATCAAATTTAAAACCTGAGTGTGTAGTTATTGTTGCAACAATCAGAGCATTAAAAATGCACGGTGGTGTAGCTAAAGATGATTTAAAAAATGAAAATGTAGAAGCGTTAAAAAAAGGTTTAGTAAATTTAGAAAGACATATTGAAAACGTAAAAAAATTTGGTTTACCGGTAGCAGTTGCTGTTAATCATTTTGTTGCTGATACAGATAATGAGGTAAAAGAGTTAATAAATGCTTGTGATAATATGGGAGTTAAAGCTACTTTATGCACTCATTGGTCAAATGGTGGCGAAGGGACAAAAGAACTTGCTTCACATGTTGTAGATTTAATTGATCAAAAAAAAGCAAATTTTAAATTTTTATATGATGAGAAAACACCTTTGTTAAAGAAAGTTGAAACTGTTGCAAAAGAAATATATCGAGCAAACGAAGTTGTTGCTGACAGTAAAATAAAAGATCAATTAAAATCTTTTGAAGAAGCGGGTTATGGAAATTTACCTATATGCGTAGCAAAAACACAATATAGTTTTTCTACTGATCCAAACGCAAAAGGTGCTCCAACAGGCCATTCATTACCAATAAGAGAGGTAAGATTATCTTCAGGTGCAGAATTTATTGTTGTTATATGTGGAGCCATCATGACAATGCCTGGACTTCCAAGAGTTCCTGCAGCAGACTCTATTAAGCTTAATGAAAAAGGTGAAATAGAAGGCTTGTTCTAATTTAAATTATTTAGCCAATTTTCTAATTCTCTCATCCTTGCATCTTTATTCGAAATTTTATTTTCATCTTCTATAATTTTTACATGTGAGTCTATTTCCATTTGGTCAATAAAGGCTTTTTTTTCTAATAGTCGATCTCTCCTAAAATGAATTAAGCTTATCATTTTGGCATAAGTTATCTCTGGGTGATATTGAATTCCCCATATATTTGTTGAACCAACATTAAAATTTATACCCATGACTTTATTTATTGGATTTGATGAAAGTAATGTAGAGCCCTCAGGTAATTTTACAACTTCGTCAAAATTAAATGCAGGGGTATTAAATTTTTTATTTTTATTTTTATAAAGCGGATGTTTAAGGCCGTTTTCATTTATTTCTATGTCATGAGCTATTCCCCTATGAGCGCCATTAGGGCATTTCTTTACTTCACCACCAGCAACGGTCACAGCAACTTGCATTCCCCAACATATTGCGAATATATTTTTTATATTCTTTTGACATTCCCTCATAAAGTTTATTTGTCTTCTTATTTCTGGAGTATCATTGTAAATATTTAAACTACTACCACCCCATATCATTCCATGATATTTAGTTAAATCTTTAGCTACTTCATTAATATTTTCATCTGATGAAGGATTAACAACATCAATATCTAATTGATCTGTAAAATAACTAATACTGTCTTTTAAACTTTCAGTATGAGTTTTAATTCCACCATCAGTAAAGTTTTGATTTTCTTCTCTAAGGTTACCTTCAACTATAAGAATTCTTTTCATTAAAATAATTTACCTGAAATACTATGTTCATAAAGTGCTTTCATGTCATCCTTACTCATTGTTCTTGGATTGGTAGAAGTTGAAGGATCTTCTAATGCCATAACTGATAACTGCTCTAAATTTATTTTATTTACATCAACAATTTCTGATAATTTATGCGGTATATTCAATTCTTTTCTTAGTTCTAAAATCCACTTTAAAAAACTATCAAAACTTTTATCGAGTTCAAGATAATCACATATAGAAATTATCTTTTTTTCAATCATTTCTTTGTTAAAAGTTAATACATAAGGCATAAAGATAGCATTTGATAAACCGTGGTGAACATTAAATTGCGCATTAATAGGGTGGCTTAAAGAATGAATAGCACCAAGCCCTTTTTGAAAAGCGGTAGAACCCATACTAGCTGAAGCTAATAATTCTGCTCTAGCATTTAAATCTTTACCGTTCTTAACTGCTTTAATTAATGAGTTTTTAATTAACTTCATTCCCTCAATCGCAATTCCATCAGCCATCGGGTGAAATCCAGGTGCACAAAAAGCTTCTAAATTGTGTGCCAAAGCATCCATACCTGTGGCCGCAGTCAATCTTGGAGAAAGATCTAAAGTTAAATTAGGATCTAAAATTACTATTGAAGGTAAAAATTTAGGGTGGAAAATAATTTTTTTTATACCTGTTTGTTTATTGATTATAGCTGATGCTCTTCCAGTTTCTGATCCTGTCCCTGCTGTAGTGGGTACAGCAATGATAGGTGCAATGTTAGTTTCATCAGCTCTTTTCCAATAATCACCTATATCTTCAAAATCCCATATTGGTCTAGACTGTCCTGACATAAAAGCAATAGCTTTACCTACATCAAGACCGCTGCCACCACCAAATGCAATGACTCCATCACAACCTAATTTTTTAAACTCCCCTACTCCCTCTTCCACATTCTCGCCAACAGGATTACCTGAAAAATTTGAAAAAACATGAAGATGTTTATGGGTTTTTTTTAAATCTTTAATTATATCTTGAACCATTTTTAGATTAATTAAATCCTTATCTGTGACAAATAATGGTTTCTCAATTTTCAAATTTTTACAGGCTATGCTTAAATCTTGAATTCTGTTCTCTCCAACCCAAATTGTAGTAGGATAATTCCAATTAGTTTTCATATTAAAATAATATTTAATTTTTCTATTTTTCTTAGTACAATATATTTATAATTTTAATTGTAGAGGAAAAATTATCATGACTAAAGTCGCTATTATCGGTGCTGGACCCTGCGGGTTATCAATACTGAGGGCTTTTGAACATGCCGAGAAAAAAGGAGACAAGATCCCTGAAATAGTTTGCTTTGAAAAACAAAGTGATTGGGGAGGTCTTTGGAATTATAGCTGGAGAACAGGATCTGACCAATATGGAGATCCAGTTCATAATAGCATGTATAGATATCTTTGGTCAAACGGACCTAAAGAGTGTCTTGAATTTGCAGATTATTC
>CACBFA010000029.1 GCA_902538525.1 uncultured Pelagibacteraceae bacterium
ATTGCTGAATTAATTCCATCATCATAGCCATATCCCAAAGGTTTATTAAAAAAGAAATGACCACTTTTTTCAAATCCTGCTAAAGCGTTATCGGTATTTACTTTTCTTTTGATATGAGAATGACCAGTTTTCCAATAAATTGTTTCACATTTATTCTCATTTAATATTCTGTCATTTGAATAAAGTCCTGTCGATTTTACATCAACAACAAATTTACTATTTTTATGATCTTTTGAAAGATTTCTAGCTATTAATAGCCCTATTTTATCTGAAAAGATTTCATTACCTCTATCATCAATAACCCCAACTCTATCTCCATCTCCATCAAAACCAAATCCAATATCAGCATTATTTTCTTTAACAGCTGATGAAATTGCATGTAACATTTCTAAATCTTCAGGATTTGGATTATATTTTGGAAAAGTCCAATCAAGGTTGCAATCAAGTTCAATAACCTCACACCCAATACCTCTTAAAATTTCAGGTGCGAATATTCCAGCTGTTCCGTTACCACACGCAACAACTGCTTTAATTTTTTTATTTAATGAGTTTTTTGTTATCAAATCATTTTTATAAATAGCTTGGAAACCATCAATTTTTTTCATATTTCCCTCACCATTAATAAAATTTTGATTGAGAGTAATATTTTTTAGTTCTTTCATTTCTTCAGCTGCATGAGTTAATCCTTTTTTGATGCCCATTTTTACACCTGTCCAACCATTTTCATTATGACTAGCTGTAACCATTGCAATTGCATCTGAGTCTAAATTAAATTGTGCGAAATAAACCATAGGAGATAAGGATAATCCTATATCCTCGATTTTGCACCCAGTTGAAACCAAGCCCTCTTTTAATTTTTCTTTGATATGTTCGCTGTAAGACCTGTAGTCTTGACCAACTATAATTCTAGGATTGTTTTTTTTTGTATGATTAATTATTTGAGTTCCAAGACCTTTACCGAGTTGAACGATTCCATCGTCATCTATGTCTTTTTCGTATACCCATCGTGCGTCATATTCCCGAAAGCCGTAGGGATCAATTTTTCCCAAATTATTCATGTGGATATATGTACATTTTTTTAAAATTTTTATTGATAAATATTTAATAAGTTCTATAAATGTTCTATTGATTTACAATTTATATAGTATATCAGATAAATCTGCACACTATATCTAGTTATTTACTAGATTTTTTAGTATAAAGATAAAAAGGGAGTTTAATGAACAAAATATTGTCTCAGGCAATCAGGAAGGCTGTCTCTGATTATAAACCAGCGGAAAAAATCAGCAATAATGACAAAAGACCAGACTTATTTTCACTAAATAACAACACAGAGTTGTTTCAAAATTCTAAAGGGATAACTATTAAAATAGATAGATCTAGAGATAATAATTTAACAGATTTTGGAAGAGCAACACTAAGCGACAGATACCTTGGAGAAAACGAGTCTTTCCAAGATTTATTTGCAAGAGTTGCGAGTCATTATGCAGATGACAACTTACACGCGCAAAGACTTTATAACTACATAAGTAACTTATGGTTCATGCCAGCAACACCAGTTTTATCAAATGGTGGGACAAAAAGAGGTTTACCAATTTCCTGTTTCTTAAATGAAGCAGGGGATAGCTTAACTGGAATATTAGATCTATGGAGTGAAAATGTTTGGTTGGCTGCTAAAGGTGGAGGTATTGGAAGTTATTGGGGCAACTTAAGATCCATTGGAGAAAAAATTGGAAGAGTTGGAAAAACTTCAGGAATTATTCCTTTTATTAAAGTTATGGACTCTTTGACAATGGCGATCAGTCAAGGTTCTTTAAGAAGAGGATCAGCAGCTTGTTATCTTCCAATTGATCATCCGGAGATAGAAGAATTTATTGAAATGAGAAGACCAACAGGTGGTGATCCAAATAGAAGATCATTAAATTTACACCACGGTGTTTTAGTTTCAGATGCATTTATGAGAGCCGTAGAACTAGATGAACAATGGGCATTAAAAAGTCCAAAAGATCAATCAGTGCAAGCTACCGTTTCTGCAAGAAATTTATGGATTAGATTATTAACTGCAAGAATTGAAACTGGAGAACCTTATATTGTTTTCATTGATACAGTTAATAGAATGATACCTCAACATCATAAGCTTGCTGGTTTAACTGTTAAGACATCTAATTTGTGTAGTGAAATAACTTTACCTACAGGAATTGATAAAGAGGGTAGAGATAGAACGGCAGTATGTTGTTTATCATCTTTAAATTTAGAAACTTATGATGAATGGAAAGACGATGAAAACTTTGTTCCAGACGTCATGAGATTTTTAGATAATGTATTAACGGACTTTACTGAAAAAGCACCTGAGTCATTTAGTGATGCTGTTTATTCAGCATTGAAAGAAAGAAGTGTTGGTCTAGGTGTTATGGGACTTCATTCATTCTTTCAACAAAAAATGATTCCTTTTGAGTCAGTCATGAGTAAAGTTTGGAATAAAAAAATATTTGAAAGCATCCAAAAACAAGTTGATCAAGCTTCAAAAGATTTGGCCGATGAAAGAGGTGCATGTCCAGATGCTGCTGATTATGGTATTAATGAAAGATTTTCAAATAAGACCGCAATAGCTCCAACTGCTTCAATTTCAATTATTTGCGGTGGAACATCTCCAGGAGTTGAACCAATTGCAGCAAATAGTTATACACATAAAACTTTGTCTGGATCATTTAATGTTAGAAATAAATATCTAAGTAAATTATTAGAGAAACACGGTAAAAATGATGATGAAACATGGTCAAGTATAACAACTAACCAAGGTTCAGTTTCTCATCTTGATTTTTTAACACAACAAGAAAAAGACGTATTTAAAACAGCTTTTGAACTAGACCAGAAATGGATCGTGGAGTTAGGAGCAGATAGAACTCCTCACATTTCACAAGCACAATCAATAAATATATTTATACCTGCAGATATTCATAAAAGGGACTTACATCAAATCCATTTCCAAGCTTGGAAAAAAGGATTGAAAAGTCTTTATTACTGCAGATCTAAATCAATACAAAGAGCGGAAAACGTAAACGATGCAAATTCTACAGATGTAACTGCAAATGTTTACAAATCTAAGAAACAAGAAAATCAACAACCAGAATATGAGGAGTGTTTATCATGTCAGTAGAAAGTCTAAAAGATACAAAGCAGAAAATTGTAGAACCAAAAAAAATGGGTCTATTAGTTGAGAACCCAGTTTATAAACCATTTAGATATCCATGGTGTTATGATGCTTGGTTAACTCAACAAAGAATTCATTGGTTACCCGAAGAAGTTCCGCTTGGTGATGACGTCAGAGATTGGCAAAAAAATCTTTCTGAGTCAGAAAAAAACCTATTAACCCAAATTTTTAGATTTTTTACTCAAGCAGATGTTGAGGTTAATAACTGCTATTTAAGACATTACACAACTGTGTTTAAACCTACAGAAGTTTTAATGATGATGACAGCATTTGCGTCTATGGAAACAGTTCATGTAGCAGCTTATTCACATCTATTAGATACTATTGGAATGCCAGAGTCTGAATATTCTGCTTTCATGAAATATAAAGAGATGAAAGATAAATACGATTACATGCAAAACTTTAATGTAAACTCAAAAGAGGATATCGCAAAAACTGTTGCAGTATTTAGTGCCTTTACAGAAGGCCTTCAGTTATTTGCAAGTTTTGCAATTTTATTAAACTTTCCAAGACACAATAAACTTAAAGGAATGGGTCAGATAGTTACTTGGTCAGTGAGAGATGAAACTCTTCATTGTAATTCTATGATTAGAATTTTTAAAGAGTTCATTAAAGAAAATCCTGAGATTTGGACACCAAAACTAAAAAAAGAACTTTATGAAGCTTGCAGAACTATAATTGAACACGAGGATGCATTTATTGATCTAGCTTTTGAAATGGGTCCAATGCAAGGTTTAACTGCTCAAGAAGTCAAAGATTATATTAGGTTCATTGGTAATAGAAGATTAACTCAGTTAGGTCTTGAGCCAATATATGATGTTCAGAAGAACCCATTAACATGGTTAGACACAATGTTAAATGCTGTAGAGCATATGAACTTCTTTGAAGGTAGAGCCACTGAATATTCAAAAGCATCTACACAAGGTAACTGGATAGACGCCTTCTCCTAAGATTAAGTGATTGTAAGTCCCTGTATAAGTATTTGTAAGACTGATCCAGTATCAGGTCTGTGTTATGGATGTGGTAGATCTGATGAAGAAAAGAAAATCTGGAAAGACCCTCAAACAACTGATGATTGGAAAAATAACAATCTAAAAGAAATAGAAAACAGACTTTCAGGTTGGCAATTAGAGAGCTTTAAAAGGTCTTACAAAAACAAAATTGAAAAAGGTGTCTCTTTATATAAAGAAAAGCAAATTAAATAATATTACCTTTGATTTAGAAGCATTACTTTTCTGTATTTACTTCCTTTGTATTTAGCCAAAGGTCTAATCAATTTATTTGATGAATGTTGTTCCATTATATGAGCTGACCAACCAGTAATTCTTGAAATTACAAATATTGGTGTAAAGAAATCTGTATCAAAACCCATTAAATGATATGTAGGTCCAGTAGGGTAATCTACGTTTGGATGAATATTCTTTTTATTAATCATTACTCTCTCAACAATATCGTAAATCTTTAAAAACTTTTTATCTTTTTTAAGTTTAGCAACTTTTTTGAAATACTCTTTCATTGTAGGAACCCTTGAGTCTCCACTTTTATAAACTCTGTGCCCAAAACCCATCACAACCTCTTTTTTCTTTAATGCATTGTTGATCCATTTTAGGGCATTCTCAGGTTTTTTGATTTTATTCATCATATGCATAACTTCTTCATTAGCTCCACCATGTAATGGTCCTTTTAAACTTGCAATGGCACCTGTTATTGCTCCATGAATATCAGATAAACTACTTGTAATTGTTCTAGCGGTAAAAGTTGAAACATTAAAACTATGTTCTGCGTATAAAATTAAAGATACATCAAACGCTTTTACAATTTCTTTTTGAGGAACCTTTCCAAAACACATGTAGAAAAAGTTTTCTGCAAAAGTTAACTCTTTTTTTGGTTTAATAATCTTCTTACCTTTTCGAATTCTATAAAACGCTGCTAAAGCAGTTGGAGTTTTAGCTAAAATTCTTAGAGCTTTTCTTGTATTTGCTTCCTGAGAATTATCTGTAGTTTCTTTATCTTCTAATCCCATTACACTAACCGCTGTTCTAGCTACATCCATTGGATGAGACTTTTTTGGCATGTGTTTAATTATTTCGTAAAGATTTTTTGATAAATCTCTATGTCCTCGTTCAATTTTTTCGAATTGTCTTAGTTCTATACTATTTGGTAAATCACCCTTTAAAATAAGATATGCTGCTTCTTCAAATCTACAAAATTCACATAAGTCTTGAACAGCATAACCCCTATAGGTTAATGAGTTAATTTCAGGCATAACTTTAGAAACTTCTGTTTCATCAACAACAATTCCCAATAAACCTTTTTTGACTTCTTCACTCATTATTCATGTCCCTCTGTACTAAAATTATATATCTTTTCGTCTAAAGAGTTGTATTTTTCATACTCAACTAGATCATATAATCTTTTTCTAGTTTGCATCTTATCTATAATATTATTTTGATGTCCATCCGCAAAAATGGCACGTAGACCATCCTCAACACTTTTCATCGCTAATCTCTGTGTAGTAACTGGATAAATTACAATATTATAACCAAGCTCTTCTAATTGTTTAAAATCTAGTAACTTAGATTTTCCAAACTCAGTCATATTAGCTAAAAGATAACAATCTAATGATTTTCTAACTTTTTCAAATTCAGCTTCATCTTTTAATGCTTCTGGAAAAACAATTTCTGCACCAGCATCAATATAAGATTTGCAACGATCAATCATTTTATCAATACCCTCTACACTTTTAGCATCGGAACGTGCAATGATTTTAAATTGTTTGTCTGATCTTGCTTCTACACATTCTTTAATTTTTTTTGTCATATCCTCTTTTGATATCAATTCTTTATTGTCTAGATGGCCACATCTTTTTTGTTCTATCTGATCTTCTAAATGAATTGCTGAAATACCAAAATTTTCAAATGTTTGAACAGTTTCTTTACAAGATTTAAAACCTGTATCTACATCAACAATGGTCGGAAGATTTGTAACACGTGCAATTTGCTTTGATCTGTTA
>CACBFA010000030.1 GCA_902538525.1 uncultured Pelagibacteraceae bacterium
ATAAATTTTTTAATGCTTCACAATTTTTTTCGGAATTTTTATAAAATGGGGTATCTTTTATAAAAATTAATTTAACATTATAGGGTAGCAATTTAATAAAATTTTCATAAGCAAGCTTTTGTTTATAAAAATAATCATCTGATTTATTTGTACGCTCATAGTTAATAGTATGCATGAAAGACATAACTATTATAATTTCGTTATACTTTTTTGAAAATTTTATAATATCATTCTTTAATTTCTGGATCGCTTTATCCTTCTTATATTTACTATCTATCTCATACTTATAATTTCTAAAAATTGGTTTTAAGAAAGAGCTATTATTGAAACTAGAGAAAGCTCTATCTGTTTTGTCATTATAACCCAAAAAAGTTTCATAATAATCAAGCATTGATGAGTCGCCAAAAAAATATATTAGTTTTTCTCTCGTATTATTAACAAAACAATTCTTCTTAAAGAAACTATTTTCATAATTTTCGTGACATATTTCGTTACGTTCATTCTTAACAGAAGGAAAGTTTATCAAATTAATATTTTTTGATATAGAGCTATAAGTATCAGATAATTTATTTAAAATTTTATTTCTTGTATTGGTATAATCTATGAAAATAATTAGTGCTGCAAGTGACATACTTGATAAAATCAAATTTCTTAATAAAAAAATTTTATTACTTAAAAATATTTTTAATTTAATTGAATTCCTTATGGGATTTTCTAAAAAGTAATAAGACATAATTGAAATTAAATAAGTTCCAATGATCGGAAAAATGTAATAATCAAAACTTGATAGAAAAAATCTAGAAAAATATATAATTGGTAAATGCCAAAGATATATAGAATATGATAGATTTCCTATGTGATTTAAAAACTTGAAATTTAGAAACCGATTAAATATTGATGATTTTCCAATATTTAGAATGATTAAAGAAGTAACAAAACATACAGAATTAATTAGGTAAAATATTTCCTTAGTAATATAAAATACAATAAAAAGAATTATTGAAGATAGATAAATAAATAATATTTGTCGATTTTTTCTTTGTATAAAATATGTAAGACTTCCAATAAGAATTTCTCCAATTCTCGTATGTGTATAATAAAAAAATTCATATGTATTAAAAATATTAATTAAAAAATGAAGTATGATTAGAAAAACTATGATTGTAATAAATATTCTTTCATTAAACTTTAGAAACCTTTGGAGAATAAAAAAAATTATTGGATATATAAAGTAGAACTGTACTTCAATTGAAAGTGACCACATATGTTCAAAAATATTTTCGTCGAAAGAATTAAAATAGTCATTTTCTATAAAAACCAGATAATAGTTTGATAAACCTAGAAGAGAAAAAATTCCAGTATTTATTAAAAGGTCACCATTACCATGTAAATTATATGTTAAAACAATAAAAATTATAGAAGATAAGATCATTAACAATAAAGCAGGAAATAATCTTAAAAATCTTGAAATATAAAAAATTTTTATATTAAAATTTTCTTTTTTTACATTTTCATAAATTATTTTTGTAATGACAAAACCAGATATAACAAAAAATATATCTACCCCAACATATCCAAAAGAAAAAATATCTTGATTTATGTGAAATAAAAATACAAATATTACAGATAAACCTCTTAATGACTGAATTTCTTTGATATATTTATTTTGCATTAATAAACAATAAACTAATAATTTTGGATTAAAAGTTATTGAATTTTAAAAAGCTAATTTTTCCAGAAACTTTTTGCTTTTTGGAAAAATTTTTTTATACTTGGATTGGATTTTTCGTTTTCAATTTCTCTAAACTTTTCAAGAAGTTCTTTTTGTTCCTTATTTAAAGATATTGGAACTTCTGTATTTACCTGTACATAAAGATCTCCGAAATCATTTCCCCTCATGTAGGGCATACCCTTACCCCTTAATCTAAATTGTTTACCACTTTGAGTTCCAGCGGGTATTTTAATTTTAGCTTTACCGCCGTCAATTGTTGGAATTTCAATTGAGGTGCCAAGAGCTGCATCTGCAATTGAAACTGGACATTCAAAAAATAAGTTTTCATCAGATCTTTTGAATAAATCGTGAGAATGAACGTTAATAAATAAGTATAAATCACCACTACCACCACCTCTTGAGCCAGCCTCGCCTTTGCCTGAAAGTCTTATTCTGGTTCCATCATCTACACCTTTTGGAATTGTCACCGATAATCTTTTTGAAGCCTGTTTCTTACCTTGACCATTACAAATAGAGCATGGATGAGTAATTTCTTCTCCAGCACCGGCGCATTGAGGGCATGTTTGTTGAACTGTAAAAAAACCCTGGCTTGATCTAACTTGGCCATGACCACCACACATCGAACACGCTCCCGCTTGATGTCCAGGTTTTGAGCCTGATCCACTACAAGTATCGCACTTTTCAGATGTAGAGAATTTTATATCTTGTTTTTTTCCAGAAAATGCTTCCTCCAAAGATATAGATAAATCATACCTTAGATCTGATCCTCTATTACTTGACCTTCTTGATCTACGACCCCCACCAAAACCTTCTCCAAAGAAGTCTTCGAAAATATCAGAAAAATGGTTTGAAAAGTCAAAATTTCCAAATCCACCTCTTCCACCACCTCCATTTTCGAATGCAGCATGCCCAAAATTATCATAGTTTTGTTTTCTCTCATTATTGGAGAGTACATGATAAGCTTCAGATGCTTCTTTAAATTTTTCTTCAGCACCTTTATCACCTTTATTTTTATCTGGATGATATTTAACTGCAAGTTTTCTGTAAGCTGATTTTATTTGGTCTGCTGAAGCACTTTTATTTACACCTAAAACTTCGTAATAATCTCTTTTTGCCATAACATGTTATAGACAAACAGTTGTTTTGTTAGGCGCTTTTTTCTTTATTCTCGTCTTTTACTTCTTCAAAATCTGCATCAACAACGTTATCGTCTTTTGTATCTTCTTTCTTTGCGTCTTTTGGAGCATCTTCAGGTTTTGCACCTTGTTGTGATTTATAGATTGCTTCACCTAATTTCATAGATGCCTGAACTAAATCTTGGGTTTTCTTTTTAATTTCTTCAACATCAGTTCCTTTAAGGGCGTTTCTTAGATTTGCTGATGCGTCTTCTATAGCTTTTTTATCAGCATCAGAAACTTTGCTACCGTGTTCTTTTAAATTTTTTTCAGTTGAGTGTATTAATGTATCCGCTTGGTTTCTAGCATCTACAGCTTCTCTTTTCTTCTTATCTTCTTCTTTGTTAGACTCTGCATCTTTTACCATTTGATTAATTTCTTCATCGCTTAATCCTCCAGAAGCTTGAATTTGGATTTTTTGTTCTTTACCAGTTCCTTTGTCTTTAGCTGAGACATTTACAATACCATTTGCATCTATATCAAACGTCACTTCAATTTGCGGAACTCCCCTTGGAGCTGGAGCTATTCCTACTAATTCAAAATTTCCTAAGACTTTGTTATCAGATGCCATTTCTCTTTCACCTTGAAGAACTCTGATTGATACAGCGGGTTGATTGTCTTCAGCTGTTGAGAATACTTGACTCTTTTTTGTCGGAATTGTTGTATTTTTATCGATTAGTTTTGTTGATACACCGCCTAAAGTTTCTATTCCTAAAGATAAAGGGGTTACATCCAAAAGTAATACATCTTTTACATCGCCTTGTAATACTCCGGCTTGTATTGCAGCACCCATTGCAACAACTTCATCCGGATTTACAGATTTATTAGGATCTTTTCCAAAAAAATTTTTTACTTCCTCAATAACTTTTGGCATTCTAGTCATACCACCAACTAATACTATTTCATCCACTTCACTAGCAGATAAACCTGCATCTTTCAGAGCAGTTTTACATGGTGGAATAGTTCTTGAGATTAGATCTTCTACTAAAGCTTCAAGCTTCGCTCTTGTCATCTTTAAGTTAATATGTTTTGGTCCGGTTTTATCCGCTGTTATAAATGGCAAATTTATCTCAGTTTGAGTTGCCGATGATAATTCTATTTTCGCTTTTTCAGCAGCTTCCTTAAGTCTTTGTAATGCCAATTTATCAGATTTTAAATCAATACCGTTTTCTTTTTTGAACTCTGATAAAAGATAATCAACTATTGCATTGTCAAAATCTTCACCACCTAAAAAAGTATCACCATTGGTTGACTTTACTTCAAACACGCCATCCCCTAATTCAAGAATTGAAACATCAAATGTTCCTCCACCTAAATCATAGACTGCTATTTTCTTATTTGCTTTTTTGTCTAAACCATAAGCTAGAGATGCTGCTGTTGGCTCATTTATAATTCTTAAAACCTCAAGGCCAGCTATTTTACCGGCATCCTTGGTAGCTTGTCTCTGAGCATCATTGAAGTATGCTGGAACAGTTATAACAACTTGTTTTACCTCTGAACCTAAATATTTTTCTGCTGTCTCTTTCATTTTTTGCAATGTGAAAGCTGATATTTGTGATGGAGAATATTTTTGGCCTTTTGCCTCAATCCACGCGTCGCCTTTATCAGAATTAACTATTTTAAAAGGAGCAGTCTCAACATCTTTTTTAACTGTTGGATCATCAAAATTTCTTCCAATTAGTCTTTTAACTGCAAATATTGTATTTTCAGGATTTGTGACTGCTTGTCTTTTTGCAGGTTGACCTATTAATTTTTCACCTTCATCTGTAAATGCAACAACCGATGGGGTTGTTCTTGCTCCTTCAGCATTTTCTAAAACTTTTGCTTGTGTTCCCTCCATAACGGCTACACAAGAATTTGTTGTTCCTAAATCTATTCCTATTACTTTACTCATAATTAATCCTGTTTGATGCTCATATAAGTGTTAATTTTACAACTACAACCATAATAAATAATTAATTTTTTGCCTCTTTTTCTTCATTTTCTTGGTTTTTTTGGTAATTCTGTTTGTCTTCAACTTTTTTTTTAGATACAGCTACCAATGAAGGTCTTAGCAACCTGCCCTTCATCATAAAACCTTTTTGAATTTCTTGAACTATTGTGCCTTGATCTTTGAAATCATCTTCGACTTCCATCATAGCCTGATGTAAATTTGGATCTAGTTTTTCGTTAATTGCTTTAATTGGTTCAATATTATTTTTTTTGAAAATTGAAAGCATATCTTTATTAATAATATCTATATGCTCAATTAATTTTTTTAGTGTGTTTTTATCTTTTATAGTCTCATCACTTTCTAGGGTTTGTTTTGATCTCTCTAAATTATCGAGAAGATTAAGTGTCTCTCTTGCAAATGAAAATCCACCATATTCAAAAGCTTCATCTTTCTCTTTTTCAAATCTTCTTCTTTGATTTTCCATTTCAGCAAAAGTTCTAGCAATTTTATCTTTAAGATTTGCAATTTCATCTTCAAGCGAAAGTTGTTCCTTCTCCTCTTTTTTCCCAGTCTCTTCAGGGGCCTGATTATCTATACTTGGCCCTGAGTTTTCGTCTTTTAAATTTTGATCTTCCTTATTTTGTGAATCTTCTTTTTCCATTACATTCTATATGGTAAGAAATTCATTTATTTCTAGATGTTAAAAAAAAAAAATAAAGAAATTGTAGTAGGGTCAAATAATGATGGAAAAATAAAAGAAATTAAAGATTTGCTGCCTAAATATTACACTGTTACCTCTCCAAAAGACTATGGGCTCAAAAGCCCTAAAGAGAACGGAAATACTTTTCTAAAAAATTCTTTAATTAAAGCCAAACATTTTTCAAAAAAAACAAAAAAAATTTGTATCGCAGATGACTCAGGGCTTGAAATCGACTTACTAAATAATCAACCGGGCATTTTTTCAGCAAGATGGGGTGGAAAAAAGGGTGATTTTAATTTGGCAATATCAAAAGTATATAAAAGGTTATCGAAGGCAGATAAAAACTGGAAGTCAAAAAAGATTAAAGCAAGATTTATTTGTGCATTAACTATTTATGGATTAAAGAAAAATCCTATCCAATCCCAAGGGATTAT
>CACBFA010000031.1 GCA_902538525.1 uncultured Pelagibacteraceae bacterium
AAAATAAATTTATTAAGTGTATCCGAGGGTTTTGGTAACCATCTACCCGAACCTTGCTCAGAACAACTAGGACCACTTGCAACGATAGTTCCTGCGGGGAATAAAAGAATATCAATTAATCTTAAACCCCCTTGCTCAGTTTTTTGAAGATTATCAAATTCAATAATTGCATTTTGCATTTCATTAAGAGCATTTGGAGGATAAATACTTGCAAATTCAATTCTTCTCGCAATTTTTACAATATTTTTTGCGTAAGTAGATGCCACTTCTTCAGTGTCATCTAAATTTTTTCTATATAATTTTATCTCTGATTTAAGTTCTTTTATTGCATTTTTGAATTGAGGATTATGGTTTCTTAATTTAAAAAATTTATCATTAATTTTTTTTAATTGTTCAGCTGCAGCGTGAAATTTTAAACCTCTATCTGTTTCAGGCACTAAAGGCACTTCAATAGTATTTTCTATTGATCCTGTTCCGGCACTTACAGTTACTATGCCCCAGCTTCCTTGCTCAGCAATTGCTTTTTGTCTTTCATTTTTTTGCTCTGGTGTTTCAAATGGATAATCTTTCTTTTGAAAATTAGTGCTTAACAATCTAATTTCATCAGTCATCTCATCTATTTTAATTTTTGTGTTAATCTCCATTAGATTATCGCTAGTAAGTAATGGAATTAATTTGTTTGTTTTATTAATAAAACCAACTAATGCAGTTTTCTGTATATTGCTTAAATCTGGCGAATTTTGAATTTCTAAACTTATTTTTTTAAGATTTTTATTTTCTATTTTTATTATTGAAGTACTTTTGAATTCTCTTTCTTCAATTGGAAATTGATATTTTAATCCTAATAAAGACTCATTTATTTTTGCGACCTGACATAATTCATTTGCTGATTTTGGATAAAATCCTTTTGCAATATCCCAAGAATAATAAAGCCAAACTAACAATATTGCACTGCTTCCGACAATTATCCAATGAGTTCCACCTTTTGCTCTTTCTGGATTTCCAAAAACTGCATCAACTTTTTCAGTTTTTATTAAACGTCTTCCATAAAGTATGCACCCGATAATTGATACGAGAATTAATATTGTTATTATTTGAGTAAACATTTAATTTTCTTTTCCCATAATTTCTTCCTCCATATTCCAAATCATGGATAAAATTTCTTCTCTTTTTGATGAAAAATCTTTATTTTTTTTTATTTCTCTTAAATCTTCTTTTAATCCCATCTCTGCAAATGGAAGATTATATTCTTTATGTATCCTACCTGGTCTTGGTGCCATTACGTACAACCTTTCACCAAGCAGTAGTGCTTCCTCAACTGAGTGCGTAATTAAAATAATTGTTTTTCCAGTTTCTTTCCAAATTTTCAAAACTAAAGATTGCATTTTTTCTCTTGTTAGAGCATCAAGAGCACCTAAAGGCTCATCCATTAAAATCAAATCAGGATCATTGATTAAACACCTTGCAAGAGCTACTCTTTGCTGCATTCCTCCAGATAATTGATATGTTGGGGTATTTCCAAATCCTTTTAAGCCAACAATCTCCAGCCACTCATCAACTTTTTTTGAAGTTTCTATAGGATCTTTTTTTTTCATTCTAAGACCAAAGTTGACGTTCTCTGCAACAGTCAACCATTCAAATAATGCACCTTGTTGAAAAACCATGCCTCTTTCAACTCCAGGTCCATCAATTTCTTTACCATTCAAAGTTATATTTCCAGATGTTGGTCTTAAGAATCCAGCTGCAATATTTAACAAAGTTGTTTTTCCACAACCAGAAGGCCCAAGAACTGTTAGAAGTTCTCCTTTTTTTAATTTGAAATTTAAATCTTTTAAAGCATGAACAGTCTCTCCTTTTGGAGTTTTGAAAATCATGTTTAGATTTTGAGATATCAAATCACTCATTAGCTGACTTTATATAAAATATTTACTTAAAAAAATAGGCACCAATAAAATTGGCGCCTATTTAATTATTCTAATCTTTAAATTATAAAGGTAAGAAACTAGTGTCTACTGCTCCACCTGGAGTTCCCATTCCTTTTAAGAATGCATCTAAGTTTCCGCTTTCCATAGATTTTTTAGTTTCTTCTGGAGTTAAGAATTTGAAACCACTTAAAGTGTCTTTCATATCAGCAATTTTCATCTCTGAAGCTTTTGACATAGAATTCATATCACTTTTTCCATTTCTATATCTTTCATTTGCTTCATGAGTTACTTCAATAAAAGTTCTCAACATTCCAGGATTTTCCTTCATAAACTTGTCTGTTACAGAAGTAATATCTATTCCTAAAATACCTGCATCTCTTGCTTCTTGAACAGTTAAAAGTCTTGATCCTACAGCAACTGCAGCTTTGATAGAATTACCGCCAAATAGACAAGCCATTACTACATCTCCACTTACTAATGCAGCCGCACCTTCTTCAGGGTCCATTTGAATAATATCCATTTTGCTTCTGTCAGCTCCAACAACTTTCATACTTTCGTCGAAAACGTACTCAGCCATAGTACCTAACGGAACAGCAACTTTTTTACCTTCTAATTCAGTTGCATTTGCTTTTGTTATTCCTGATGCATTAGATGTTACACAAGTTGTTCCACCCATTCCGTATTCCATTGCAATATCAACTAATTTGATAGGTGCATTTGATTTTACAGCATTAATAAATGGTACTAAACCTTGTGAGTAAGAAATATCAATATCTCCTGCTAACATTGCATCTGTCATTGCTCCACCATTGGTGAAGTTTGTCCATTTTACTGGAACTCCTAAAGCTTTAGCAAAATTCTTTTTTTGCATGTCCTCTAAATTTGGACTTGGCCACTCTAGAAAGTATGCAACTCTAACTTCGTTCGCAGCAGAGTTTGCTGCTGTGATTGTTAAGTTTAGAGCAAATAAACTTCCTAAAATGAAACTAATTATTTTTTTCATTTCATCTCCTGTTAATTAAATTTAATTATCGATATTTAAGTTTAAATTTTCTTTTAAGTAAATGATGAATAAATTACACAGGCTTCAAAAGTTATAAGTTACAACCTACAGTTGCGGTCATTTAACATAGCAAGTATGACTAAAATTTACTGGTTAATTTATATAATTAGTCTATGAATCGAAACATAATTATGAGTTCAGAAAAACCTCAAATACCAAATTCTTTAAATGAACATTGGATGCCATTTACATCTAATAGAGATTTTAAAGAATCTCCTAGATTGATTGTAGAAGCAAAAGGTGTTTATTTAAAAAATCATCAAGGTCAAACTCAGATAGATGCAAGCTCGGGATTATTTTGTAATCCTTTAGGTCACGGAAGAGAAGAAATAATTAATGCGATTACAAATCAATTAAAAAAATTAGACTATGCTCAACCATTTCAACAAGGTTTTGGAGGTTCATTTGAACTTGCAACAAAAATTTCAAAACATACACCAGGGAATTTAAATAGAATTTTTTATACAATTTGTGGATCTACTGCTGTTGAGACTGCAATAAAAATTGCAGTTGCATATCATAAAGCAAGAGGTGAAGGACATAGATTTAGGTTTGTTGGAAGAGAAAGAGGCTATCATGGAATGAATATCGGAGCTACTTCTGTTGGCGGAATGATTAACAACGTGAAAACATTTGCCAATGTTTTGATGCCAGGTGTTCTTCACATGAGACATACACATTTACCAGAGCATAAATTTGTTTCAGGTCAACCTGAAACTGGCGCAGAGATGGCAGAAGATCTTGAGAGAATTTGTACAAATTTTGGTTCAGAAAATATTGCAGCTTGCATTGTTGAACCAATTGCTGGATCAACAGGAACTTTAGTTCCACCAAAAGGATATTTACAAAGACTAAGAGAAATTTGTGATAAGCATGGTATTTTATTAGTTTTTGACGAAGTTATTACAGGTTGGGGAA
This sequence comes from uncultured Pelagibacteraceae bacterium, assembly GCA_902538525.1. Classification (GTDB taxonomy): domain Bacteria; phylum Pseudomonadota; class Alphaproteobacteria; order Pelagibacterales; family Pelagibacteraceae; genus Pelagibacter. The sequence continues at coordinate 3,907 of CACBFA010000031.1, forward strand.
GAACAGGTTCGCCTTTTGCATCTCAAGAATACGGAGTTACACCTGATATTATAACAATGGCTAAAGCTACAACAAATGGAATAAGTCCTTTAGGTGCAGTTGCGTGTAAAGAAGAAATTTATGACACAGTTATGGATGGATCTCCAAAAGGAACAATAGAATTATTTCATGGTTACACTTACTCTGGAATTCCTGTCTCAGTAGCTGCAGGCTTAGCAGTTCAAGATATTTTTGAAAAAGATGATATCTTTAATAGAGCAAAAAATTTATCTCCATATTTCCAAGAAGGTTTAATGTCTTTAAAAGATATTGATGTTGTTGATAACATAAGAGGTTATGGAATGATGGGTGGTATTGATATTAAAATGCATAAAAAACCTGGCGCAGCAGGATTTACATGTTTCAAACACTGTTATGATGCAGGGGTTAACTTTAAAGCGACTGGAGATTGTTTAATTATTGCTCCAATGTTTATCTGTGAAAAAAAACATATTGATGAAATAATCGAGAAACTAAGAACTGGTATTACCAACTATTCAAAAAGCAAAAAAAATTAATTTAATTCTATGAAAATCGGGGTTCCAAAAGAAATAAAGCCTCAAGAAAATAGAATTGGACTCACTCCCGAAAGTGTAAAGGCATTAACCTCTAATGGCCATGAAGTTTTAATTGAAAATAATGGAGGTTTTGAAGCAGGATTTGAAAACGATCATTACGTATCAAGCGGAGCAAAAATAGTTAATACAGCTGAAGATATATTTAACGACTCTGACATCATCGTTAAAGTTAAAGAGCCACAATCTAGTGAAGTAAAAATGATAAGAGAAAATCAAGTTGTCTTTACATATCTTCATCTTGCTGCAGCTAAGGAACTGACACAAGGCTTAATAGACAGCAAATCAATATGCATCGCTTATGAAACAGTCACAGATAATAACGGAAGACTTCCTTTGTTAGCACCAATGAGTGCAGTAGCTGGAAGAATGTCAGTACAAGCGGGTGCACATTGTTTAGAAAAAAATCAAAAAGGCCGTGGTCTTTTGTTAGGAGGAGCTCCTGGTGTAGAACCTGGAAATGTAGTTATACTTGGAGGTGGAGTAGTAGGAGAAAATGCTGCTATAATTGCAACAGGCATGAAAGCCAAGGTTAATATTGTAGATAAATCTGAAAAAAGATTAAACGAACTTTCCCAAATATTTGGAGACAAAATAATTCCCAACTTAAGTGATAAAACTGATTTAGAAAAATTAATTTCTGAATGTGATTTGTTAGTAGGTGGAGTTTTGATACCGGGTGCTGAGGCACCAAAATTAGTTAAAAAGAATATGTTAAAAAAAATGAAAAGGGGATCAGTAATTGTAGATGTTGCAATTGATCAAGGAGGATGTGTTGAAACCAGTAAACCGACTACTTTTGCAGAACCAACTTTTATAATAGATGATATAATTCATTATTGTGTTGCAAATATGCCCGGTGGTGTTCCTAGAACATCAACAATTGCATTGAATAAAGCAACTCTTCCTTTTTTATC
>CACBFA010000032.1 GCA_902538525.1 uncultured Pelagibacteraceae bacterium
TGGTAGCACAGACAAAACTTCTGAAGAAATCAAAAACCATAAATGTATTTTAATAAGTTTAGATAAAAATATGGGAAAAGGCTATGCGATGAGAAAAGGTATTCAAGAAGCTAAAGGTGAATATATAATTTTCATGGGTGGAGATGGTCAAGATGATCCTTATGAAATTAAGCTTTTATTGGAAGAAATAACCAAAGGTTATGACTACGTGATTGGATCAAGGTTTCTAAAAGAAAATAAAAAAGATGATAGATTTTCTGAAAAAGCAGTACTGCCAGTAAATGAATTTGGGAATAAGTCTATTACCTTTCTAATAAATATATTGTTTAATAAAAATATTACAGATAGTCAGTCAGAATTTAAGTGTTTCAAAACAGAAAAACTAAGAGAGCTAAATCTAGTTACAAAAAGATTTGAGATCGAAACAGAATTATTAATTAAGTCCTTTAGAAAAAAATTTAAGATTAAAGAAGTTCCCGTTCATAGATACGAGAGAAAGCATGGTATTTCAAAACTTTTTAATGTTCCTTTTGGTAGATTTTTGTTCGGTTTAAAAGTATTAAGAACAATAATAATCGGATATTTATTTTGGAGATAAATGAGTAATTTTTGGAAAAATAAAAAAATATTAATTACTGGTGCTGATGGTTTTATTGGATCTCATTTAGCAGAGAAATTAATAGATTTGGGGGCACTTTTAACTATTGTTGTTCGCGCAACATCAAATCACGGTACTAGCAGTTATCACTTTAAAAATCTCAGCAATAAGTATGTTAAGAAATGTAAAAAAATTGTTTGTTGTGATATTTCTTCTACGGATATAATCAGACACATAGTTAAAGATAATCCAAGAATTATTTTTCATTTAGCTGCAAATGCTTATGTGCCATACTCTTTTGAACACCCTTTAGAAGTTAATGAAGCTAATGTTGTTGGCACTTTAAATATTTTAGAGGCAGCCCGACAAATAAAAAACATAGATAAAATAATATGCACCTCCTCAAGCGAGGTATATGGGAGTGCGTTAACAAAAAAAATTGATGAAAATCATCCGCTTAATCCAACCTCACCTTATGCGGCATCAAAAGCTGCTGCTGATAGATATTGTTTCTCATATATAAAAACTTATAATCTTCCAATTACAATCATCAGACCATTCAATACTTACGGTCCAAGGCATACTTATGATGTAATCCCAAAGTTTATCAAAATGGCTTTGAAAAATAAGGACATAACAATTCATGGAAATGGAAAACAGTCTAGAGATTTGACTTATGTTACTGATGCAGTTGATGCTTTTTTGCTTGTAGCTAAAAAAAAACAATGTTTAAGAAAAGTAATAAATTTTGGAACTGGAAAAGATTATAGTATTAATTTTATAGCTAAAGAAATTAAAAAAATTTCAAAAAGTAGATCTAAAATAATTCATATAGTAGAAAGAAAAGCCGAAGTTCAAAGACTTACGTGCGATGCTAAATTATGCAAAAAGTTAGGATGGAAACATAGAATAGATATAAAAAAAGGTCTAAAGTTAAATATAGATTGGGCAAAAAAAAATTGGAATTAAATTCAAAAAAATTAAGAGCATCTATCGACTGTGCTATTGAATGGCTCACAAACTCAGGAATTCAAAATTCAATTGGTAACAAAAATGGTAGTGTAAATGCTTGGTATGATACTAAAAGAAAGAGATACTCATTTATTTACTCTGAAATAAATGGTTATTTTATCATAATGATGATTTTTTTATTTAAACAAACCAAAAAAAAAAAATATTTAGATTTAGCTTTAAAATCTGCAAAATGGTTAAGCACTTATGCTTTACATAAAAATGGAGGATTTAAATGTTTATTTTTAATTGATAAAGAATCTCCGCATGCGTTTAAACAGAATCAAATATATTCATTTGATAACGGTGTAATACTTAACGGTTTTGTTTCTTTATATAAAATTACTAAAAAAACTTTTCTAATTAAAAACGCCATTAAATGTGGTAATTGGCTTACAAATTATTGTATTGATAAAAACTTTTATGTTAAGCCAGTTTATGAGATTTCAGAAAACAAGTTTTTTGAATCTGATAAGGAATGGTCACTCACTTCTAGCAGTTATCACACTAAAATTGCAACAGGATTGATAAATTTGTATTCTGTAACAAAAAATAAAAAATATCTAAATTATGCAAAAAAAATATGTGAAAGATCTCTGCAATTTCAAACATCTAAAGGTAGATTCATCTCTTTCCCATTTAGAGGGGGAACAAATGCTCATCCACATTGTTATTCTGCTGAAGGTTTGTGGTCTGTGGGAAATTTTTTAAATGATAAAAAATATTTAAATTCATCTTATAAAGCTACAAAATGGATCTATTCACAGCAGAACAAAGATGGAAAAATTCCAAGGCTTTATTTCAACGAAAAAAAAATTTATCATGAAAGAATAGATGCTTTAGCTCAAGCCGTTAGGTTGGCTTTTTTGAATACTAATGTAAATAATAAATTAAGAATTAATATTTCTAAAATAGAAAAATTATTAATATTAGTTTTAAAAAATCAAAATCTTAAAACTAATAATCTTAAAGTTAAAGGTTCTTTTTACTGGGGAAAAACTAGCTATGGAAAGTTACTAAAACATCCAAATTCATGGGTTACCTTTTTTTCTATTCAAGCTTTGATGATGTATGAAAATTACAACAAAACTAAAAAAAAATTCTTTGACTCTTTTGATTTAGTTTAGCTAAAATCTCAAAATACTAAAAAAACTAAAAATAGAAAATGTAGGGTGTAGTGACCAAAAAAAAAGACATAATAAATATGAATAGTAAATGTAATTTTTAGAGATTAATTTTTTTAAACTAAAATTATAGAAAAGTAATACCAACATAATAGGGTAACATAATGTAGTTATTCTAACTACATTTCTTAGACTACCATCTGGGCCAGCCAAAATTGGTTGAGCAATCATCATTAAACAAATAGATAAAAGGATCATAGATTTTATAAAATCTGTATTCATCCTTTTTTTTGAAAACAAAAAAATACCCAATGGAAAAAAACTTACTAATGGTAAACATAGAAATCGTATTAATTTTTCAATTTGAGAAAAATCGTAGTAAATAATGCCATAAGCATAATCATAGTTGAATGTATCAGTAGAAATTTTATTTGAGATAACGGATATAAAATAAAAACTTATGAAAAATAAAAGGACCATAACAAATGAATATAAAAATTTTTTATTTTTCATTAAAAATATAAAAGAACTAATAAAAATAGCGATTGCAGTTTGTCTTAAAAAAATTGGTATAACCGCAAAAAATATTAATAACTTATTTTGATTCATAATTATCAAGTATGATACAATTAATCCAATACTGAAGAAAAGAATATCATGCGATTGAATTGGTTGAAATATATGATGTCTTACTATGTAGGGATTTAGAAATAAGAAAGAAAAAAATAATATTTTTTCTCTAATTTCATAATTGGTTTTATTTAAATAAATTATTGTGATTAATAGAAATAATAAGATAAAGGAATAAGTTAAAAACTTAAATACAGTAAAAATTTCAATTTGAGTATAATAAGCAATACTTCCCGCAATGTATGGAACTAAAAACCTTTGAGCAATATGTTTTATAATAATTTCACTATTATATGGTAGTGATGGCGCATGTTTTGAGATTTCAGTATAACTAATAACATCCATTTGACCTGCAGTATAAATAATATCAAATAAACTTAAGTATTTAGTTGTTGAAAATAAAAATAATAATACGAATATTATAAATAAAAAAAAAATTTTATTATCTTTTTTAATCATTAAACTTAAAAGTTGTATAATTTATAAATATATAATCAATTAAATGAAACTTGTAAGTATAATTATGACATGTTTTAATGGTGAGAAATATCTCAATGAAGCGATTAAGAGTATTATTTCTCAATCTTACAAAAATTGGGAATTAATATTTATAGATAACAACTCAACTGATCAAAGTCGTGGCATCATTCATTCCTTTAAAGATAAAAGAATTAAATATTACTATTTAAAAAAGACTGTCAACTTAGGAACTGTAAGAAACATAGGATTAAGTAAGTGTTCAGGAGAATTCATAAGTTTTTTAGATGTTGATGATATTTGGTTAAATAATAAATTAGAAATGCAAGTTGATAAATTAAATGCAGATAATTCTATAGATGTTCTTTATACAAACTATTCAAATTTAATTGATGATACAGAAGAAAAAATAAAAAAAAAAATGTTTAATGGATATTGCCAAAGAAATATAATTTTAAGTTATATAAGAGGTAAACCATTAACTGCATGGTTAACTTTAATAATAAGAAAAAATTCTTTGTTAAAATTAGACCATATATTTGATAAAAATCTTCATATAACATCTGACTTTGATTTAATAATTAGAATGAGTAATTTTAGTAATTTTGAATTTTTAGATGAATATTTATGTAAATATAGAGTTCACCAAAAAAATGAATCAAAAAATAGAAAAAATGAGGTTATTGAGCTGTTTTATATTATACAAAAATACAAGAGTGATATTAACATCAAAAGTATTTTATCAACAAATTATTTTTCTTTAAAAATTTTTATAAAATATATTTTAATTAAATTAAAAATATTTAAATAATAATGATTCTAAATTTTTCACCAT
>CACBFA010000033.1 GCA_902538525.1 uncultured Pelagibacteraceae bacterium
CTAAAAAAAAAAAATGTGATGTAATTGAATACAGAAATTTAAATTCTAGGCTATTAAAAAAAATAAAAAATAAATATTATTTTGTAAGATATATCAAAAATAATCCATATTTAATAAAATTTGGTCCAAATATTTCTCATGAACTTAAAAAATATACAAAAATTAATTGGGAGACTTCTTATTTAGATGGTGATTGTTTATTATGATAAATCTTGATAAAAAAATTTCTGAAAAGGCTAATATAAAGCCACCATTAATATACCCGGCACCTCTAAATAACTGAACTATAAAAATAGATATTATAAAAATTTCAAATTCAGAAATCTTACTGTTTTTTAAGTATAAAAAAAATGAAAATATCAATGGTAATGACAAATATCCAAATTCAATCAAAATTTTAAAAATATTTCCTAATGCATCTCTTAAATTAACATTCCATACAAATCTATCAAAAAGATTTTCTTGCATATTTTTTGAGTTTTTATTTTTATCTTTTAGATACTGAAGATAGTTCTTTGTGGCTTTTACTGAACCATCATATCCCCAACCCAATGGATAATTTTTTAAAGTATTTATTGAAATTATAATAGATCTTTCATAAACATTTGAAGTAAGCTCACCTGTTTTATCACGCTGTATCGTTTCATTTTTTATGTCATCGATATTTATGTAGGAATATTTTTTATTGCAATCATGACTAAAATATAAGAAAATTGCAAAAATTGCAGAGCTACCAAAAATAAAAATTTTAAAATAAAAATTTTTAGATTTAAAAAAGATTAGTATTGAACATATAATATAGCCAGCCAAAAAAGTTGTGCTTAAATTAAAAATATTAATTATTAGACTCGATGAAGTAAGTATAAGTATTAATAAATCTTTTTTTTTAAAAAAATAATAGTATCCAGATAAAATTGCAGCAATGTTTACCATAGCCAAATGAGAATTTTCTAAGAAAAATCCTTTAGAAATAGAAATATTTTCTAAGATAGGAAAATAGTAAAAAAAACTACTACTGCAAGATCCTACGTCTAATGATTTTTCTGTAAAAATGGAAAATATTAATAGAAGTAAGAAATATACTTTTAAAATATTTGCAATATTTGCATATAATAAAGATCGATAAAATAAAAATGTAAATACAATTATAGAAATAAAACTAATTGCAACAAAATCACGTAGAAAAATTGGAGTGGAGTTAATAAAATTTGTTAATAAATAGTGTATTATTAAAAATATAGGTATTATAAGAAATTTAAATAAAGCTAATTTATTTTTTCTTAGATTTATTTCAAATACTGATATTACAAAAGGTATAAATATTAAATACCTTAAAATATTATCTCCAAGAATGTTAAAACTCCAAAAAAATATGTATATCGTAAATGTAAATATAATAAGATTATTTTTTTGATCGATTAGAATATTCATGACTAATATATAAGAATAAGCTAAAATGTATAAAAATAAAACTTGAATTCCAATTATTGAAAAAGTTGCCAGTTGTTGTTATGGGCCATAGATGCATAATTGTTCCACTCAATAAAATTATGTATTTTTGAAACAAATTTAAATTATTTAACTTATTCATAAAGTAATGAACTGAACACTTGAGATAGTTAAAAACACAATAAACAAAAAGTGAACATAGAAATACAAAACCTATTAATCCTGTTTCTGTCAAAAACTGTAAATAATAATTATGAGGATGTGTTGAACAAAAATCCATATTCGATTTTATTTTTAATAAATATTTTTTATAGTTACTTTCGTTATTTTTGCAAACTTCTCTAAATGTTTTAACTCCAGACCCTTTAATTTTATTTTTCAAAAAATTGTTGTAAGCAGAATTAAATAATCCAATATGTTCTGGAAAATAAATTGTCTCTTTTTTATAGTTTATTAAATTTGGATCTTCTTTTAAATCTGGATCTTTTATATTCCTCCACTTTCCCCTTTCATCTAAAACCATTATTATTCTTACGTGGTCTACAAGTTGAATAATATAACGATCATAAATAACACTATTTAAATTAATTATAATCAACCCAAAAAAAATTAATGAAAAACCAATAATTAAAAATTTTTTTATAGAAAAAATCATCGGCAAAATTAATGCTGAAAATAACAATGTCAGAAAAAATGCTGATCTTTCACCACTTAAAAAAATCAAAGGAATAATCAATATAATTACTAAGGTATTTAAAATTTTAATTTTTTTATATTTAATGTGATGATAGTATAGAAAGCAAACTATAGGAAAAAGTTTCGATAAGAAAGATCCCAAAACAAGTTCTTCTCCAAAGAATCCTGACAATCTATCTGGTCTCATTTTTTCTAGACCAATTATATTATGACCAAAAATAAATTGAAAATATCCATCTAATATTACAACTAATAAAGTGATTGATAAAAATATGTTGAAAATCTCAAAAAAATTTTTTTTATTTTGTATTAAAAATAAAATAGCATAAGTAAAAATAATAAATCTTATAAAAGTCACACTTGGTTTGATTGATAGAGATCTGTAGTCAGATATTATTGAAATTAACAATATGTATATCCAAAAAAAGATCAATAAATTCAATATTAAATTATTATTATGTAATTTTCTGTTGAAAATTATTATAACAACTAGATAAAATAAAGCTGTTAGACTAATAAATAAATCTGTGAAAAATGGTCCAGTAACTTGAGCGATAGGAATAAGAAAAATTAAAATTGATGAAAAAAGAATAAATTTTTTAATAAATGATGTGTTAATAATATTCATAATATGAATTACTTAATTTTATTTTCTATTAGTATTCTTTTAATTTCATGTATTAATTATGTCCAATATAAACTCAATTTTTTATTAGATATAAACCTTAAGCATAAAATTAAAAGTTCAACAAAAATTCCCTTGTCTGGCGGTATATATCTCTTGATATCCCTTGGGATAATTAAGTTGATATACAACATAGACATCTCAATCAATTTTATATTTATATTAAGTCTTTTTTTCATTCTTGGTTATTTTTCTGATACAAAGCCAAATTTTTTACCAATTTTGAGATTAATAATTCAGCTAATTTTAATATTTCTACTGATAAAAATTAGCTTATTACAAATTAATGAAAGCAAGATTTTTTTTATTGATAAATTCCTTGATAATTCTTTATTTAATTTAATTTTTACGTCGTTGTGCATTATTGTTTTGCTGAATGGATCAAATTTTGTAGATGGGGTAAATACAAACTTAGTTGGCTATTTTATTATAGTTTTATTTTTTACAAATAAATTTGGTTACATATTTGACTTAAATTTATTTATCCTAATTTTGTTAGCATTTTATATCTTCAATTTTTTTGGAAAATGTTTTTTAGGTGATAATGGTGTCTACGTATTATGTATACTAGTAAGTTATATATTTATAAATACTATAAACCTAAATTCAATTAATCCAATAATTGCAATAAACTTTTTATGGTACCCAGCCTTTGAAAATCTTTTTTCAATAATTAGAAGATATGTAAGTAATGATAAGTTAGACATTGCTGACAAAAAACATCTACATAGTATTTTATATTTATTTTTAAATAAAAGAAAAATTTTGAGTAAATTCTCAAATTCGTTTGCTGGTTTAATTATAAATATATATAATTTCTTCTCAATTTTTGTAAGTTTCGTTTTTATAAACAATAATCAAATACTAATTTTAATTATAATAATTAATATTATTATATATTTATCTATTTATTTTAAATTACTCAATAATTTATCGAACCGATTTGTTTCTAAAATATAAATAAATATCAGAGATAAAAGTAAAGATACAATAAACAAATAAGTGTCTTTGGGGGCATAACCAAAACTAAATATTCTGTTAGCAATTGCATGAGAGAAAAAACCAACAAAAATTATATTTTTGTTAGAAAAAAAAAATATTTTTTTTTCAAGATATACTAAAAAATTTAAAATTAAGAAAGTCAGTGTTATTAAAAAAAATTTACTACCACTGTAATATAAAAAAGAAAATAAACCTGGCAATGTATTTCCTTTGACATAAGTCTCTTTAGATGAAAATGAAATTTTTTTATGCTCTAAATTAAAGTTATTTTCATAAAAACTATTACCGGCTTTACTTTTTTCCTCTTTAAATGCCTCAATAAGTAATCTAAAGCTTAAGTTATCTGAAGTTGATACATTTATCAGTGAGTCGATGCCCACCCATCTATTTATCAAAATAAAATTAGTCACATTTTTTGCATTAATTTTTTGAGGATCTTCTTTCAACATTTCATTAACTTGGAAATTGAATTTTTTTGAATTAAGAAAATTTTTATTTAAATCATTTCTTGCAACATCTGAATTTATAATATTTTCTTTATTATTTTTTTTATTTGATTGTAGTTTTTGATATTCAACTCTTAGATCTTCCTTTAATTGATTAACATGAAATAATCTAAGTTTATTTGATGAAATAATTGATACTGATGAAATAACTAAAAAAATTAAAACTAAAAAAATGTAATTTCTCTT
>CACBFA010000034.1 GCA_902538525.1 uncultured Pelagibacteraceae bacterium
ATTTCTTTGTTTACAAGACTTTTTGTTCCTACACTAAGCCCTTCTAAAACTGAAAGACTCAATATTTCTGACTTAGACATAAGAATATTTAAATAATTTTCAGACATTTTTTTAAATTTCTTATTTTTGTCAAAAATTGGATTTTTAATTAAAATTCTATTTGAACTATCAGAGTTGTTAATTATTTTTTTAATTTTTTCTTTATAATTTTGATCGTCATCAATACCATATATCAATAGTTTCCACTTGCTATTTAAGTCAGCTGCTAAAAAAGACTCAACAATTAAGTCTATATTTTTATGTTGGCTAAACCTTCCAAAAAAAGAAATGTTATTTTTAACATTTTTTGTAACTTTGTAAGTTGAATCAAAAGGATTTGGAATAACATATATATTTTTTGTTTTAAAATATTTAAATATTGATTTTTTTTCTTCCGATGTAACTGCAATAAATATTTCATTTTTAAGAAGAAACTTATAAATAAAAATTATAATTAATTTTAGAAAATAAGTAACTTTAGATTTTGTTTTAATTGCTTCGTCCAAAAGCATCCCGTGGGGTTGTATTATTATTGGAATATTTAATTGTTTCGCAGATATAATAAAAAGTAGATGTATAGGCCTCCACAGACCATGAATATGAATTACGTCTGGCTTATTGTTGTTTAAAAACTCATAAATTGTTGAATTAAATTTAAAAAGATTTCTAAAAATTTCTACCTTTTTTATTTCTTTATTATTTCCTTTTATTTTGACTTCAGAATGTGGAATTATTATTTTAGATTCTTTGTTGATTTTATATCTTAGTAAAGTTTTAGTGATACTAACAATACTATTATTTTTTTTTGAAACTTCTTCAACTATATGGAATATTCTCATCTTGAAATTGTCCAATTTTCTAAAACTAAAAAATCCATATTTGTTCTTAAAAAACAATTTAATGCTTCCTCAGGATTTTGAACTATTGGTTCATTTTCATTAAAAGATGTATTAACCAAAACTGGTACATTTGTAATTTTATAAAACTCATTAATCAAATTATAAAAATGTTTATTTTCATTCTGTTTAACTGTTTGAACTCTACAAGTATTATCAACATGAACAACTGCTGGAATTTTAATCTTTGAAATTTCTTTAGCTTGAACAACATTTAACATAAAAGGTGAATGATAATCTATTTCAAAATATTTTTCTTTATGATCAAATAATATAGCGGGAGCAAATGGTCTAAATTTTTCTCTAAGTTTGATTTTTATATTCAAAATATCTTTTATATTTTTATTTATTGGGTTAGCAAGAATTGATCTATTGCCCAAAGCTCTTGGTCCCCACTCCATTCTTCCTTTAAACCAACCAATAACATGATTTTCAGAAATTTTTTTTGCAGTTGTCTTATATATTTCTTCATCATTTAAATATTTTATTTTAAAATTTTTTATATCGTTTCTATTATCTAAAATTTTTTTTATGTATTCATTTGAATACTCGGGTCCTAAGTAAGAACTATTTATATCTACATTTCTTTTTTTATTGTTTTTTAAAGAGTTTACATACATAGATGCTCCTATCGAGCCTCCAGCATCACCAGCATTAGGATGAATATAGATATTTTTAAATTTTGTTTTGTCTTTTAATAATCCATTTAATTTTGAATTGAAAGCACACCCACCCGATAAACATAAATTTTCTATTTTATATTCATCGTATAATTGATTTAAAATTTTGAAAATTATATTTTCAAAATGATTTTGCATTGAACAGGCAATATCCATATGATGTTGAGTAATATCATCATTGCTATTTCTACAATTTCCAAATTTTTCAACAAATCTATTGCTGAAAAGATCATTAAATTTTGGAATGCCATTTTCAAAAAAATATTTAAATTTATTATCAGAATGATGAGTAAAGTATTTTAAATTTAAAAGAAAATAATTACTTTTTGAATATTTCACTATATCTGAAAATTGATCAAGATATTTAGGCTTTCCATAGGAAGCTAGTCCCATTAATTTATATTCATCACCATAATTTTTGAAACCAAGAAACTGGGTTGTTGCTTGATAAAATATTCCTAAAGAATGAGGAAATAGTACTTTCTTTATTGGTTTGATTTGATTTTCATTACAAACGTATGATACCATGCTACAGAAATCACCAAATCCATCTATTGTAAGACCTATGCAATTTTTAAAATTTGAAAATGATAAAGATGAATATAAGTGACTTAAATGGTGCTCTACATTAATAATTTTTCCCTTAAAATTTTTTTTTTTTAAAAAGATTTCCAATTCATTTTGATTTTTAGATTTGTTCTTTTGGTTATAAATTTTTTTTAATGTAGAAAATTTATAAATATTTTTTAATGAGTATATTATTTTATCTCTTATATTTGACTTTGGATTGTAGTTTAAAGCTACGATATCTATATCTGAGATTTCAATTTTTAAAATTTTTAAACAGAAATTTATTGAATTTTCTGGAAACCCTGAAAAATGCTTTATTCTAACAAATCTTTCTTCTTCTACAGCAGCGATTAATTTACCGTTTTTTAATATGCAGGCAGAAGAATCTGGATGAAAATAATTTAGACCCAAAATAATCAAAATGACCTCATTTAATTCTATTTATAAATTTTTTTATAATTATGTTATATTTTAAAAATTGATATTTATAATATACAATTTTTCAATTTATTTTTATCCAAGTAAAATATATAACCATCATAATAATCTTTTTTAAAAAAGGGGTTTCTTCCCGATGTATGTCCCACATTCTTCTTAAATTTTAATAATTTGCCCCTACAGTTTTTAAGAATATCTTTCTTATCATTATACTCTGAACTTGAATATAGAATATATTTTGGATTTTCATTTATTATATGGCCTAAATAATACTTGAAACCATCTGAAGTGTGTGAGGTTGGGTATAATCTAAATTCGTATGAAATTACCTTGTGTTTAAAAAAAGCATGAGATCTATGTGTGCTTATTATCACAGAGTTATCTGGTAATACCTCATTTGCCCATTTGTAAAGAAGGTATCCATCTGCATTTTTCGACAAGACTTTTTCATACATATTTTGATTTAAATTTCCTTTGAAAAGATTCAAAGAGTAATATGATAAAAAAATCAAAAATATTACTGAGTATATAACTAATATCTTATTTAAGTATTTAGTTATAAAATTATTTTTTAATTCAAAATAAAATATTGAAAAAAATAAAAGCCATAATAATGGTTCTATGAAAAATCTTCCTACAGGTTGTGCAAATAAAAGTGCTATAAAAATAAAAATAAATGAAATAATAAATACTTTTCTATTTAATTTATTTCTTAAATTGATATTTAATAAAAAATACAAAGAGGTAATGCCTAAGCTATAAGTAATATCTCCAAGATTTGGGTATGGAAAAAATATCCAAATTGGAAAAAGTGGTGAGTTACCTGTACCATGTTTTAGGCTTACATTGTAATTATCTGCAGAGAACACATCAGTAACTGGATTAAAAAAATTATATACAAAATTGGAATTCAAAGTCAAAAATTCGTATATTTCTCTTGGTAATATTATGATTGATGCAATAAAAATCGATATAAAAAGTGAAATAATTATGTGTTTTTTTTTTATCATTTCAATAAAAGCCAGAAAAAAAATTATTCCTGATGATAGAAAAAATGAAAATTTAAACTGCGTTGAGCAGCATAACATCGTAACTATTATTGAGTAGCATATTAATGCATGATTTTTCTTTAGCCTGGGTAAATACATTATAGATAGAATTAACGCTAAAAAATTTGTTACTAATGAAAAAACCTGAGGTTTTGAGGTACTAACAAGAAATAAAAATACAGGCATTATCAAGATACATAGGGATACATGATATTTTTTTTCGTTACTAAATTTTATTTTTTTATTTTTAAAATTTAAAATAAATAATATTAAAAATAAAAGTGAGAAAAATTGTAAATTTTGTGAAAAATTTAAGCCACCAATACTTAAGGCATAAAGAAATAAAGATTCTCCTGCACCTGATAATTGACTAGTTAGCCAATACTGATCGATTGGATTTGAAAGGAAATTTATTTGATATAAAGGTATTGTAACATGGTAATCTAAACTATCTGGATCGGTTATAGGCGATGAAGATAATAAAAAATAAAAAAATAAAATTGAAAAAATAAGAAAAATTTTTG
>CACBFA010000035.1 GCA_902538525.1 uncultured Pelagibacteraceae bacterium
TATGAGAAGTGTTTTGTTATTTCCTTATGTTGCGCCAGTTGTAGCTCTTGCTTATACCTGGGAACTATTACTTGATCCAACAAGTGGAACTTTAAATAATTTATTAATTAACTATCAAATTATTGATGGGCCAATAAATTTACTAGGACAAAAATATGTAACTTTAAACATACTTGGTTTTGATTTTAAGTTGAGGCTAGCATTAACAACAGTAATTATTTTTGAAATTTGGAGATATTTTCCTCTAGCATTTTTATTTATTCTTGCTCGTCTTCAAGCAGTTCCAAAAGAGTTGTATGAAGCAGCTGATGTTGATGGTGCAAATCCTATCCAAAAATTTCTTAATATTACTTTGCCCCAGATATTAGCAGTGATTTCAATTCTATTTATGATTAGATTTATTTGGAATTTTAATAAATTTGAAGACATCTTCTTACTCACTGGTGGAGCATCAGGCACAAGAACATTGCCAATAAATGTATATCAACAAGGTTTTTCAATCGGGGATATTGGTATGGGTTCCGCAGTTTCTATTGTGATTGTAGTGTTTCTATTAATTTTTATGTTTATCTATTTTAAACTTTTAGGAAAAAGAGCTGATGAAAATTAAAAATATATTTACTTATTGCTTTATTTCGTCTTTGTTTTTGTTTTCATTAATTTGTATTTGGAAAATCTTAGTTACATTACAAGGAATTGAATTAACAAATTTTAATTTTAATAAATTATTTATATTTGGAATAATTCTTTGTGCAATAAATCTTCTTATTGGGAAAAAATTAAATTTAAATATTAAAATAATTTTACTAGCACTTTTATTTTCTATCTTTGATTATTTCATCTCAACAAATTTACCTATTTGGTATAGTTTTGGCATATTCTTAATTTCATTATTTTTTTTCAATAATATAAAAGATTATGACAAAAATTTTTTGTCAAAAAATCATTCCTCTCAAAAATTATTCTTTAATTTTTTAACATTATTTGGAATTACACTGTTCTCTTTTGTAATTCTTTTCCCTTTTTATATGATGTTAGTTACAAGCTTTAAAACCCAGGCTTTGTTATTATTGAACCCCTTAGACTTTAGTATTAACTTTGCACAAGGATTGCCAGAGTTGTTCAAATCTTATTTTATAGTATTCAAAGATTATAATTTTGGAAGATATATGCTAACGAGCACAATAGTCTCCTTAGGCACAGTCATTATAACATTAATATTTGCTATACCAGCTGCTTACGCGGTTGCAAGACTTAATTTCTTTGGAAAAAATTTTTTATCAACATCCATATTGATAATTTATTTGTTTCCAGCGATAGTTTTAGTGATACCTTTGTACACAATTTTTAGTCAACTTGGTTTAAGAAATTCTATTGAGGGTTTGCTAATAGTTTATACAGCTACGACTTTACCTGTAGCAATTTATATGTTGCAAGGTTACTTTAAAAGTATACCAAAAGAATTAGAGGAAGCAGGGATTATAGATGGTCAAAATTGGCTTGGTATAATTTTTAAAATTATACTTCCGCTAAGTTTACCTGCAATATCATCGGTAGCCTTGTATGTATTTATGATAGCTTGGAATGAATTTTTGTTTTCATTAATGTTTTTAGACCGGCCAAATACATTCACATTATCAAGAGCTATTCAGTTTCTGAATGTTGGAGCTGAAACACCTAGACAATATTTAATGGCAGGGTCTGTAGTAGTAACTTTGCCTATTTTAATAATTTTTGTTTATTTTGAAAAATATTTAGTAAGTGGTCTCACCGCAGGAAGTGTTAAAGGATAATGCAAAATAAAGTAGAAGAGGCAAAAAAAATATTATTGGGTAACAGAAAAGATGGTTACACACTTCCTACTAATAATAAATTATATCCTGCTCAATGGAATTGGGATTCAGCTTTTATAGCGCTCGGCTATTCTTACTTTAATTTAGATTTTTCAATTACAGAAATTGAAACTTTGCTTAATGGTCAGTGGGACGATGGTATGGTACCCCATATTCTTTTTCATGAAAAAGACACATCTTATTTTCCAAATCACACAACTTGGCAATGTGGAAAAAATATACCTTCCTCTGGTATTACTCAGCCACCAGTTTTAGCCAGTATTTTGAGGAAAATTGTTGAAAAAAATCAACTTAGTAATGAACAACATTCAAGAATTATAAATATAATAACAAAAATTAAAAATTATCATGATTGGTTCATAAAATTCAGAGATCCTAATAAAACCGGCCTTGTATCCATATTACATCCGTGGGAGAGCGGGTATGATAATTCACCAATTTGGGATCAGCCAATGAGCAATATCAAAGTAGACAAAAACCTTAATTATAAAAGAAGAGATCTTGAGGTTTCAAATTCTGATGAGAGACCTTTAAAAGCTGATTATGACAGATATGTAACTTTAAGAGATCAATTTAGAGATGTTCACTACGATCCAAATAAATTGTATGAGATCTCTGATTTTAATGTAGTAGATGTTGGATTTAATGCTTTATTTTTGAGAGCAAATAAAGATCTACTTAGCTTAGCTAAAAATTTTGATTTAAATTTTGATGATTTAAATAATTTCGTACCCAAAACCGAAAAAGAAATATTAAAATTATATGATGACAATATTAATGATTTTGTCTCAAAAGATATAAAAACTAATTTGAAAATCGTTGTTCCGTCGATAACAAATTATTTTACTCTCTTCGCAAATCTACAAGATGATGAATTAAATAAAAGAATTATTAAGAATTTAAAAAATCATAATAATAATGACAATTACTATTTCTCAACAATAAAACCAAATCATCCTTTATTCGAAGAAAAAAGATATTGGAGAGGTCCAATATGGATAAATTGTAATTGGTTAATTTATCAAGGACTTGTTAAAAAAGAGCCAGAATATGCAAATGAAATCAAAAAAAAAACCTTAGAATTAATTGAAGAAAAAGGTTTTCATGAATATTACAGTTATAAAGATGGATCAGTTATGGGCGCAAATAATTTCTCATGGAGCGCAGCTTTATATTTAGACTTAGTTTTAGAAAATTAGTTTAAATTTTTAGTTTTTATTTAGAAAAGTTTCAGATGAATCATCCATTGCTTTTGCCCAAGCTGTATGATGAACTGGAGCGACAGATCCTGTAACTGGAGATGAAAAAGATTTATTTCTATACGTTGATATATCTTCAACCTTATGATGTTCCCACTCTTTAAAATGTTTTCTTATCAGCTCAAAATCTATTTTTGGATAATCTGACATATCATGCAATTCCTTTGTGTATTCAGTTTGAAAATCAATCATCTGATCAGGATTTTCCAGTTTTTCTTCTAAAGCAACCCATTTGTTAATATCTTTTTCGATTTCATCTCCACTTGGCAAATTTATTTTACCAATTATAACATCTCTCGCATACCAAGCTTGGCAATCAAACATATTGAATGTATGAAACTGATCTTGCATTCCTAGATACAAAAGTTTGTGATTATCCTGCCAAACAACACCTTTGTATAATTTTGGAGGATAAAGTCTGTTTCTTGTTTTAAGTTTTAAATTTTCTTCCAAGAAAGGAAAATGATGTAGGTAACCAGTACATAGTATTATTACATCTGCATCCTGTTCCGTGCCATCTTTAAAAATTGCTTTTTTCCCCTCTAATCTATCTAAATAGAATACTTCCTTCATTCCTTCAGGCCATTTAAAACCCATAGGATTATGCCTGTAGCCAATTGTTACACTTTTTGCTCCATATTTATTGCATTGAAGCGCAATATCCTCAGCGGAATAACTGCTTCCTAAAACTATAATATTTTTTCCTCTAAATTCTTCTGCATCTCTAAAATCATGTGAGTGCATTATTCTTCCAGGAAATGAACTCATACCTTTATATTCGGGTATAAAAGGAACTGAAAAATGACCAGTGGACACTACAACGTAATCAAAAT
>CACBFA010000036.1 GCA_902538525.1 uncultured Pelagibacteraceae bacterium
GTCGGTTTAGGGTACGGTCTAATGATGGAGCTATTTCCTGGGACTTTTTCGCAGCATGTTCAATCCATTAAGAACACACAACTTACAAAATCCGTCACTTCCATCTGGTTAAGGAATATTAACCTTATTTCCATCGACTACGGCTTTCGCCCTCGCCTTAGGGGCCGACTAACTCTGCGCGGATTAACCTTGCGCAGAAACCCTTGGATTTTCGGCGAATAAGTTTTTCACTTATTTTATCGTTACTCATGTCAGCATTCGCACTTCTGATACCTCCAGGATCCCTCACGGGTATCCCTTTACAGGCTTACAGAACGTTCCGCTACCGCTTATAAAGTCCGAAAACTTTATAAACCCACAGATTCGGTATGTGATTTTAGCCCCGTTACATCTTCGGCGCAGAAACTCTATTAGACCGGTGAGCTGTTACGCTATCTTTAAAGGATGGCTGCTTCTAAGCCAACCTCCCGGCTGTTAAGGAATTTCCACATCCTTTCACACTTAATCACAATTTTGGGACCTTATCTGGTGGTCTGGGCTCTTTCCCTCTCGACCATGGACCTTAGCACCCACAGTCTGTCTGTTGAAGAACAACTTTCAGCATTCGGAGTTTTATTAGGTTTGGTAAGAATCTCTTCCCCCTAGCCCATTTAGTGCTCTACCTCTGAAAGTTTATTTATTCAACGCACTACCTAAATAGTTTTCGCGGAAAACCAGCTATCTACGAATTTGGTTGGCCTTTCACCCCTTACCACAAGTCATCCAAAGACTTTTCAACGTCAACTGGTTCGGTCCTCCAGCAAGTGTTACCTTGCATTCAACCTGCTCATGGTAAGCTCATTCGTTTTCGGGTCTAATTCATAAAACTAATCGCCCTATTAAGACTCGCTTTCGCTACGCCTACACCTAGATGGCTTAAGCTTGCTTTATAAATTAAGTCACTGACCCATTATACAAAAGGTACGCCGTCACTCTAAAAAGAGCTTCGACTGATTGTAGGCATGCAGTTTCAGGTTCTATTTCACTCCCCTAATAGGGGTTCTTTTCACCTTTCCCTCACGGTACTAGTTCACTATCGGTCACTGAAGAGTATTTAGGCTTAGAGGGTGGTCCCCCTATATTCGAGCAGGATTTCACGTGTCCCGCTTTACTCATGAAAATTGTTAAACATTACTCATACGGGACTATCACCCTCTCTGGTTAGTTTTTCCAAACTATTCAAATTTTTTTAACAACTCTACTGGCCTAATCCGTTTTCGCTCGCCACTACTAACGGAATCTCAATTGATTTCTTTTCCTCCGGTTACTTAGATGTTTCAGTTCTCCGGGTTATCTCTTTAAACCTATGTATTTAGTTTAAAGTAACACATAAAGTGTTGGGTTTCCCCATTCGGAAATTTACGGATCAAAACTTGCATACAGCTCCCCGTAACTTATCGCAGTATACCACGTCCTTCATCGGCTTTCAGTGCCAAGGCATCCGCCACACGCCCTTAAACGCTTAATTTATGCACAGAAAAAAATTCTGTGTTGAAATAAATTTTTATTAAATATTCATCTATTCGAATATTTACTGATTGTTCATAAATTTTGAACAATCGGATATAGATATTGATAATATAAATTTTTTTACGAAATATAATAACTAAGTGTTTCTTGGTGGAGGATAGCGGGATCGAACCGCTGACCTCCTGAATGCAAATCAGGCGCTCTCCCAGCTGAGCTAATCCCCCAGTAAAAATGGTGGGCCGAGAAAGACTCGAACTTTCGACCCCACCCTTATCAAGGGTGTGCTCTAACCAACTGAGCTACCGGCCCCTTTCGCAGAAGAGTGAAACACTAATTTTAAGAAGAGAAATGAGGACGGTCAACATTATCCTGTTATATTTTTTTGATTAAGAAATGTTTCTTAATCATCCTTAGAAAGGAGGTAATCCAGCCGCAGGTTCCCCTACGGCTACCTTGTTACGACTTCACCCCAGTCGCTGACTATACCGTGGTCAAGGGTTTTAAACCTTGCCTTAAGGTAGAACCAACTCCCATGGTGTGACGGGCGGTGTGTACAAGACCCGGGAACGTATTCACCGCGGCGCGCTGATCCGCGATTACTAGTAATTCCAGCTTCATGTACTCGAGTTGCAGAGTACAATCCGAACTGAGGCATTTTTTTAGGATTTGCTTGACGTCGCCATCTTGCTTCCTATTGTAAATGCCATTGTAGCACGTGTGTAGCCCAACACGTAAGGGCCATGAGGACTTGACGTCATCCCCACCTTCCTCCAGCTTATCACTGGCAGTTCTTTCAGAGTGCCCAACTAAATGATGGCAACTAAAAGTGAGGGTTGCGCTCGTTGCGGGACTTAACCCAACATCTCACGACACGAGCTGACGACAGCCATGCAGCACCTGTGTTTCGTCCGGCCGAACCGAAAACTTTAATCTCTTAAAGTCGCGACGAACATGTCAAGTGTTGGTAAGGTTCTGCGCGTATCTTCGAATTAAACCACATGCTCCACTACTTGTGCGGGTCCCCGTCAATTCATTTGAGTTTTAACCTTGCGGTCGTACTCCCCAGGCGGTGTGTTTAATGCTTTCGCTGCGACACTGAAAATAAATTTCCAACGTCTAACACACATCGTTTACGGCATGGACTACGAGGGTATCTAATCCTCTTCGCTACCCATGCTTTCGTTCCTCAGCGTCAGTAATGATCCAGAAAGCTGCCTTCGCAATTGGTATTCTTTCTAATATCTACGAATTTCACCTCTACACTAGAAATTCTGCTTTCCTCTATCATACTCTAGCTAAAAAGTTTTGATGGCAGTTCCAGAGTTAAGCTCTGGGATTTCACCACCAACTTTTTTAACCACCTACGAACTCTTTAAGCCCAGTAATTCCGAACTACGCTAGGTCCCTTCGTATTACCGCGGCTGCTGGCACGAAGTTAGCCGGACCTTCTTATTCGGGTACAGTCATTTTCTTCCCCGACGAAAGAGCTTTACAACCCAAAGGCCTTCTTCACTCACGCGGCATCGCTGCATCAGAGTTTCCTCCATTGTGCAATATTCCCTACTGCTGCCTCCCGTAGGAGTTTGGGCCGTGTCTCAGTCCCAATGTGGCTGATCATCCTCTCAGATCAGCTATTGATCAAAGTCTTGGTAGGCCATTACCCCACCAACAAACTAATCAAGTGCAGGCTCATCCTTCGGCGCATAAAGCTTTCTCTGTAAAGACTTATGAGGTATTAGCACAAGTTTCCTCGTGTTATTCCTCACCAAAGGGAAGATACCTACATGTTACTCACCCGTCTGCCACTAAGTATTGCTACTTCGTTCGACTTGCATGTATAAGGCGTGCCGCCAGCGTACGTTCTGAGCCATGATCAAACTCTCAAGTTTAAAAACGGCGCACACTAGCTTCTACATAAATACTAAGAATAATATTTATGTAATGTTGAAGTGTGTACGACAAATTTTGGTAACCTTAACCGTCCACACTTCTCTTCTTAAATTTTAACTAATTAAATAACTAATTGGTTTTTACCCAATAATTAACATTATATAAATGTTGAGTGGGACGCTTATAAATAATAATTACAATAAATCAAGTATTACATATAATAAAATTGTGATAAAAAGCCATAAATATCAACGTTTTTGACCTTTTAAACAATGAAAAAAGTAAAAGATTATAAATATAAAGATTACGCGGTATTTATTTGGCTGTTAATTATTACAATAATATTGATTATAATATTTAATATTTACACTGAGAGTCGGCTAAATCGATCAGATCAAATAAAAC
>CACBFA010000037.1 GCA_902538525.1 uncultured Pelagibacteraceae bacterium
GATGAATTAATAGCTGGTTCACGAGTAGAGGTTTCAGAAATAAAAAAAAATCCTGAAGATTTTGTATTATGGAAACCATCAACAGATAAAGAGCCTTCATGGGAATCTCCTTGGGGCAAAGGCAGACCAGGTTGGCACTTAGAATGTTCGGTTATGTCTAAAAGATATTTGGGTGAAGAATTTGATATTCATGGGGGCGGTAGAGACTTGATTTTTCCTCATCATGAAAACGAGATTGCTCAATCAAGATGTGCAAATGAAACAAATTCATTTGCAAATTATTGGGTTCATAATGGATTTATAACTCTTTCTAATGAAAAAATGGCAAAATCTCAGGGAAATATTTTAAAAATAAAAGATTTTAAAAATAAATATAATGGCCAAGTTTTAAGATTAGCATTAATTAGTGCTCACTATAGACAAGGATTAGATTGGAATGAAAAACTAATATCAGAATGTGAGAAGACTTTAAGCAAATGGTATTCAGCCTATTCTGATGTTCAGAAAAGTACAATATTACCAGACGAATTATTAGATCCTTTATATGATGATTTAAACACCCCAGGCTATATTGCTAATTTACATTCTTTATATAGTAAAGCTTCAACTGGAACGAACGAGGATAAAGCAACTTTTGTAAAAGCTTGCAATTTTATAGGTTTATTAACTGATACTTCGGAAGAGTGGCTACAAACAAAAAAAAATACAATTTCTCTTTCAGAAGATGAAATTAATTCAAAAATAGTTGAGAGAAATAAAGCAAGAGATGAAAAAAATTATGAATTAGCTGATAAAATTAGAAAAGATCTTTTAGATAAGGGTATTTTAATTGAAGATAAAGATGGTACAACCTCGTGGAAATTAAAATGAGCAAAGAAAAAATCTATATATTTGATACAACACTAAGAGATGGGGCACAAACTCAAGGCGTTGACTTTTCATTAAATGAAAAAGAAAAAATCGCTAAATCTTTAGATAACTTAGGAGTTGATTATATCGAAGGGGGCTGGCCAGGGGCAAATCCAACAGATACAGAATTTTTCAATAAGGATCTAAATTTTAAAAATGCTAACCTTACTGCTTTTGGTATGACTAAAAAATCAGAGCATAGTGCAAAAAATGACCCTATGTTGTCATCTCTGATTAATTCAAAGAGTTCATCAGTTTGTTTATTTGGTAAAAGTTGGGATTTTCATGTTGATGTCGCCTTGGGTATTTCAAACGATCAAAATTTAGAAAATATAAGGGAGAGTGCAAAGCATATAGTTAATTCAGGTAAAGAATTTATGTTTGATGCTGAACATTTTTTTGATGGTTATAAATCTAATCCCGAATATGCAATATCATGTTTAAAAGCTGCATATGATAGTGGTGCAAGATGGATTGTATTATGTGATACCAATGGAGGAACATTGCCTCACGAAGTTTCTAAAATTGTTGAGGAAGTAACAAAGCATATACCCGGAAAAAACCTTGGAATTCATGCCCACAACGATACTGAAAATGCAGTTGCCAATAGTTTAGTAGCTGTGCAAGCAGGAGTTAGACAGGTTCAGGGTACAATAAATGGACTTGGAGAAAGATGTGGTAATGCAAATTTAATGTCTTTGATCCCAACTTTTTTTTTAAAAAAAGATTTTTCAGACAAATATGAAATTAATATTAAACCTGACAACATTAAAAATTTAACTCAATGTTCAAGATTATTAGATGAAATACTGAATAGAAAACCAAACAAACATTTACCTTATGTGGGTGCATCTGCATTTTCACACAAAGGTGGAATGCATGTATCAGCTGTACAAAAAGATCCGAAAACTTATGAACATATTAATCCTAATGAAGTAGGTAATGCTAGGAATATTGTTGTTTCTGATCAATCTGGACAATCTAATATAATGTCTAGATTAAATGCAATTGGCATTAATATTAAAAAAGACGATCCAAAAATTAAAAAACTTCTTCATGAAGTAAAAGATAGAGAGTTCATAGGATATAGTTACGATGGTGCTGATGCATCTTTTGAACTATTGGCTAGAAGATTGATGGGGGAAATACCAAGATATATTTCAATTAATGAGTATGATGTTTCTGTTAAGAAAGATTCAACTGGTGAAGTTGTATCATTTGCAAAAGCAAAACTTGAAGTAGATGGTCATGAAATATTATGTGAAGGCGAGGGCAATGGACCCGTTAATGCATTAGATAATGCGATAAGAAAAAATGTAAATAAACTTGAAAAATATTCAGAATATTTAAAAGATTTAAAGTTAGTTGATTACAAAGTTAGAATTTTAAATACAGGAACTGGAGCCGTTACTAGAGTTTCTATAGAAAGTGCAGATTCGAAACATGGTAATTGGTTTACTATAGGAGTTTCTCCAAATATTATTGATGCATCTTTTAAAGCTCTTGTTGATAGTTTGGATTATAAGCTTTTCAAGGATAATGCTCCTGCTAGTACTTGATGTCATTAAGAAATATAACTTTTATTTTACACAAACCTCAACTATCAGAAAATATAGGAGCCTGTGCTAGAGCTTTAAAAAACTTTAATTTTAATAATCTATCAATTGTTAATCCAAAACCCTCATTTCCAAATGATAAAATTATTGCAACATCTGTAGGGGCAAAGGATATTGTTAAAAAGGCAAAAGTATATGAAAATTTAGAAACATCATTAAGTAATTTGGATATATTAGTTGCAACATCTGCAAGATTTAGAAATAAAAATATTAAACATATATCAATAACTGATCTAAATAAGATTAATTACAAAAAAAAGGTTGGTTTTCTTTTTGGATCAGAAGCATCTGGATTATCAAATAATGAAGTTAGTTATGCTGATTATACTTTACAAATTCCAAGTAATAGGAATTTTAGATCTTTAAATTTGTCTCATAGTCTAATTATAGTAGCTCAAATAGTAAGTGGACTAATTTCAAATAAAAAGTTTTCCTTTGAAAAGTCAAAAAAAATTAAAAGTGCAAATAAGAATGACATTCAAAGAATGTTAAATTTGTGCATTAATAATTTAGAAAATAAGAATTTTTTTCACCCACCTGAAAAAAAACCAATCATGATGGAAAATTTAAGAAGTATTTTCTATAAACTCAATCTTTCAGAAAAAGAAACTCGTATTTTATCAAGTGTATTTGCTGGTTTAAGTAAAGAAAAGGTTGATTGACAAAACATAACTTAGGCTTATAAGACCTCATACTAATGACAAAAAGATTAAACTCTAAACATAAAGTAGATAGAAGATTAAAAGTGAACTTGTGGGGAAGACCTAAAAGTCCTTTTAATACAAGAGCCTATCCTCCAGGACAACATGGACAAACAAAAGCTGGAAAACCTTCAGACTATGGAATTCAACTTCAGGCAAAACAAAAATTAAAATCATATTACGGTAATATGAATGAAAGACAGTTTAGAAATGTTTATAAGAAAGCAATTATGAAAAAAGGTGATACTGCTGAAAACTTAATTGGATTATTAGAAAGAAGATTAGATGCTGTAATTTATAGATCAAAGTTATCAAACACTATTTTT
>CACBFA010000038.1 GCA_902538525.1 uncultured Pelagibacteraceae bacterium
GACTATAGTAAACTAAGACATACAACATCAGTAGATCAGTCTGATAGAAAAGTACCATACAATTTAAGACAAAGCGGACCTACTAAAGTTGAGATGCTAATATCAACAAGAGTAAGGAAATCTCCATACTGGCATTTATCTATGAAAGCAGGATGTTGGAGAGCAACTGTTTATAACAGAATTTATCATCCAAGAGGTTATGTTAAACCTGAAGATGGTGGTGCAATGGTTGAGTACGAGGCAATTAAAAACCATGTAACAATGTGGAATGTTGCAGTTGAAAGACAAATACAAGTTAAAGGACCAGATGCAGAAAAATTTGTTGATTATGTAATTACAAGAGATGCTACAAAAATTTCTCCAATGAGAGGAAGATATGTAATTTTGTGTAATGCATACGGAGGAGTATTAAATGATCCTATTCTTTTAAGAATATCTAAAGATGAATTTTGGTTCAGTTTATCAGATAGTGATATTGGATTGTATCTGCAAGGAGTAAATGCGGATGAAAGGTTTAATGTTCAAATTAATGAAATAGATGCTTGTCCTGTACAAATTCAAGGTCCTAAAGCAAAAGCTTTAATGAAAGATCTTTGTGGAAGTGAAGTTGACATAGACAACATGCCTTTTTATGGATTGGCATCTGCAAAAGTTGGTGGAAGAAGTTGTATTATTTCTCAAACAGGTTTTTCTGGCGAGTCTGGATTTGAAATATATTTAAGAGAAGCAACTTTATATGCCGAAGATATGTGGAATGCTGTTCTTGAAGCAGGTAAAAAACATAACTTAATGGTCATTGCTCCTGCTCACCACAGAAGGATACAAGCTGGAATTCTTTCATGGGGACAAGATATGGATCATGAACATAATCCATTTCAATGTAATCTTGGTTATCAAGTTTCTTTATCTGGCAAAGGTGAATGGAACAAAAAAGGTGATTATGTTGGAAAAAAAGCTCTCGAGAAAATGAAAGCTGATTTAAAAGCAGGTCATAAACCTTACAAACTTCAATTAGTTGGACTTGAATTAGGAGGAAAACCTATTGAAGAATATGCTCCAGATTTTTGGTTAATTTCAGAAAACGGCAGTGAGCCTGTGGGATTTATAACTTCTCCTTGGTATCACCCAGAAAAAGGGAAAAATATTGCTATGGGATACGTTCCATTTGATGGCACGCTAAATGCAAATGGTTTTCCAAGAGGTAAGGTTGGATCGAAATTTAAAGTCCATCTACCCGAAAAATATTCTGATAAACCTGGAGAACCAGTCGATGCAGTTGTAGTTGATATTCCATTTACAGAATCTTACAACGCAAATACAAGAGAAGTAGTCAGTAAGTGATAAAAATTTTTTTAGGGGGAATTTAATTCCCCCTAAATATGACGAAAACCTTTTTCATAGTTGTTTGCATTATAATCGCTATTGCTCTAATAATATTCCCATTAATCGTTTCGTATAAGGCGCAAAAAAAAAATAAAGATAATTAATGTTTGCTCAGTTTTTAGATATTGTTTTTAAATCTTTAAAGCTTGATAAAACTCTTTATAGAACTCCAAGATATTATGGAGAAGCTGGAATTTATTTTGCAATTCTAATTATGATTTTAGATGGGGTTGCTGGAGCAGTTGCGGCTAATACGATTGTAAAAACATCTGTTGGTATATCTGGTTTAACAGCATTATTAACTTGGTTGGTGTGGGCAATTTTTATATTTGTAATTGGAGTTAAAATTTTTCCTGATAAAGATAGAAAAATTCCATTTAAAAGAGTTCTTATAGCCGTTGGGTACGCACACGCTCCAGGACTGATAAGATTTTTTGCTGTCACACCAGAATTAGTACTTTTAATTATTTTTCTTACTCAATTTTGGATTTTTGCTTCATTAATTATAGCAACAAGACATATTTTAAATTTAAAATCAAATCTAAAAGCATTTGGAATTGTATTTTTATCTTTTTTAATTATTTCTTTTTTGACAATTTCATTTGTAATGACAAAAATTAATTCATTACCTGTAAGTACAAATATTTAAAGCGGAAATAAAGTTTTAGATGTTCTGCAGGAGTTACAAAGTTTATATCCTGTGAGTATTAAATTTTGAGTTACTGTCTCATCTTCTTTTTTACATTCATCACAAATATCATTTAATTCATTATTATCTGATTTGTCTGATTTATATTCAAAGTTATCAGTCATTATCTGTTAATCCTGCGCCTGCAGTTTTTTGTTTTAACTCATCAGTTTCTTCTACAAATGTGTTTTCTGATAATTTTGTTAATTCTTTCCAATCTTCTTCAGAAAAATTATTCTTATTTTCTAAGAATTGAATTTTAATTACATCAGCTTTTTCTACAATCTCACTACTTAAGTAATTCGAATAAATTGATTGATTGAAATTTAATAAAAATTCTTTTTGATCTATCTTTAAAAAAATTCTCTTTCCCGTTATTTCCGAAGATCTGCTGACAAACGGCAAAAATATCAATGGGTAAGCCATTTTTTCAATTTCTATATCATTTAGTTCTTGGATAGAGATTGATTGATCAAAAAAACTTAATCCAAGTTTAATCGGACAGTAAAAGTTTTGAGGTCTGTTGCTTTTTTTAAAAGATTGGCAATTTTCAAACTTCTCATTATTAAAAATCTTAAAATATTGGTTTATGTTTTTTATTCCTGGTAAACCAAATAACTCAAGTTGTTTAATGTTCTTTCCTATTTCTTCGGCAACACCCCAAGAGAAACCTTTTGCTTTAGTTGAACGTTTAACAATTGTATCGATTTCACTATAACTTCTCATTAATTACTTTGGTTATATATCCAATATTGATTAAATGAATTAAGTTCATTTGGTAATGGAGCTCCTTGAAACATACAAATCCTTAACCATTTGTCAGATCTTGGATCAAACTTTACTGCCCCAAAAAAAGATAGTTTAAGTCTTAACATATCAATAGGAACTAATTTTGAGCCGATGGTGTTATCTTGAATTTCAGAATATGGATATTTCTCTGTTATAAACACTCTTCTTACAATATGTCTTAAATCATTGTTCCGTAATAGAAAATTGCCAATCTTTAAGCTGTTTTTTAATGTAAAAATAGTTTCATAAAGTTTTTTTATATCTCTAGCAATAGCTGTAGGCTGCTCAAGTTCTGAACCATTATCTTCAAAACGATCTCCAATTCTAGGTTCTTCTTTATTTTTTGAAATGAACCAAAATTTTTTATTATTTTCATTTTTTGAAAAATCAATTTTTAAAATATCTGAATAATTTTTTTCAATTATTTCCCTTAGGTCATTTATAGTTCTATCTACAGGAATGTTAAAACTACTATCCTCGTCTGAACTCATTTTAGAAATTAAAGGA
>CACBFA010000039.1 GCA_902538525.1 uncultured Pelagibacteraceae bacterium
TTCACCAAATCTAAGATTTTGAGTTTTCATTACAAAATCAAAAATATTTCCGTGCTCACTTGTGCTAAAACAATGGTAAAATTCTTTTTCATCATTAACTGTAAATGATGGAGTTTTCTCTGTTTTAAAAGGCGATAAACCAACGAACTCCTTACCTCTTTTTTTAAGTTTAACAGTTTTAGAAACAACTGTTGAAACTTTTAATCTAGTTTTAATTTCGTCTAAATATTCTTTTGGATATTTCATTAACTATTAAGTAAATTTTTAATAATCTGACCTGCCTTCGAAAAATCAATTGTATCAGCATGGTTTTTTTTCAATTCACCCATGACTTTACCCATATCCTTTATTGAAGAGGCTCCAGAACTTTTTATAATTTCTTCACATATCTTTTTTGTATCTGCCTCAGATAATTGCTTAGGTAAATATTCGGATAAAACATCAAGCTCCCCTTGTTCAATTTCTAATAAATCTGACCTGTCATTTTTTTTATATATTTCAATTGATTCGGATCTTTGTTTGATCATTTTTTTTAAGAGTTTTTTTATATCCTCATCGTCTGTCTCCTTTTTATTTGGGCCAGATCTGTTGTTAATATCTAAGTCCTTAACTCCAGATAAAATTAACCTATAAGTTGATATCTTATTTTTATCTTTTGATTTTAAAGCATTTTTGTAATCGTTATCTATTTTATCTCTTAAGGACATATTAGAATGTACTTCATAGACAAAATTGTTCAAAAGAAAAAATTGTATTTTTAAAAAATTATTATAGATCTGTTGCGGATAAATACGTTTTATTGTATTAACCTTTAACTCATGAGTTGTAATTGACTTTAAAACGAAAAAACAAAACTTCACATCTCTCTAATTTTAACACAGCTATTTTAGCTCTTGAAAATAAATCAGTATTTAAAGGGATTGGACTGGGACATATAGGAGAGGCAACTGGAGAGGTATGCTTTAATACATCATTAACTGGTTATCAAGAAATCATATCTGATCCATCGTATGCAGGACAGATAATAAATTTTACATTTCCTCACATTGGAAACGTTGGGACTAATAAAGAAGACATAGAGTCTGATAAAATATGGACAAGAGGAGTTATTTTTAATTCAGAGATAACAAGTCCTTCTAATTATAGATCTCTCCAAAATTTAGATAAATGGCTTAAAAAAAATAAAATAGTAGGCATAACTGGTTTAGATACTAGAAGTTTAACAAATTTTATAAGAGATAGAGGAGCTCCAAAAGGAACAATATCAAATAGTAAAAATGGTAAATTTAATATTAATAAACTAATAAATAAATCAATAAAATGGCCAGGTTTAAACGGAATGGATCTTGCTCAAGAGGTCACAACTAATAAAACCTATATTTGGAAAGGATATAAAACCTGGAAAAAAAATAAGGGCTATGAAAAAAATAATAAGAAAAAATTTAGGGTTGTGGCGATAGATTATGGAATTAAAAAAAATATACTTAGGTATTTTTCTGACTTCGATTGTGAAGTCAAAGTTGTTTCCTGTAAAGAAAATGCAAATAATATACTTAATCTAAAACCTCACGGAATTTTTTTATCGAACGGCCCAGGTGATCCTGCTGCAACAGGAAAGTATGCAATTAAAGTTGTAAAAAATTTAATAAAAAAAAATATTCCATTATTTGGGATATGCTTGGGTCATCAAATATTAGCTTTAGCTTTAGATGCAAAAACCAAAAAGATGAAACTAGGACATAGGGGTGCAAATCATCCAGTAAAAAATTTAATTACAAAGAAAGTAGAAATTACCAGTCAAAATCATGGATTTGAAGTTGTTAAGCAAAGCTTAAAAAAAAATACGGAAATAACGCATCTGTCATTATTCGATAATTCTATAGAAGGAATAAGATTAAAAAATAAACCAGTTTTCTCAGTTCAATATCATCCTGAAGCTAACCCTGGACCCCAAGATAGTAAATATTTATTTAGTAATTTTATTAAAGACATAAAAAAATATGCCAAAAAGAAAAGACATTAAAAAAATTTTAGTTATTGGAGCTGGTCCAATTATTATTGGTCAAGCTTGTGAATTTGATTATTCGGGAACACAGGCATGCAAAGCATTAAAAGATGAAGGCTATAAAGTAATATTAATCAATTCAAATCCAGCAACTATAATGACTGATCCTGGTGTTGCTGATAAAACTTATATCGAACCAATATCTTTGGAAGTGCTAGAGGAAGTCATCAAAAAAGAAAGGCCTGATGCTATCCTACCTACAATGGGCGGTCAAACAGCATTAAATCTTGCAATTAACGCAGAAAAAATTGGTTTATTAAAAAAGTATAAAATTGAACTTATTGGAGCAAACTCGAAAGCAATAGCAAATGCTGAAGATAGAAAAAAATTTAGAAAGAATATGTCTGATATTGGTATTGATTTACCAAAGTCTGAGGTTTTGAATAAATTTTCAAACGCAAAAAAATGTTTAAACAAAATTGGTCTTCCTGCAATTATAAGACCTTCTTTTACTTTAGGAGGATTAGGTGGAGGAATTGCCAGAACAACAAAAGATTTTTTTAAAATTGTTAAAGAAGGAATGAGCGAGTCTCCTCAAAATCAAGTTTTGGTTGAAGAATGTTTAGATGGATGGAAAGAATTATTACAAAATCATTTGCTAGATTGATGGGTCGTGGGATTCATAGAGGATTTATTACTCACGAAGAATTGAATAAATCATTAGGAAAAAGAAATTTATCAAATGAAAATTTGGCACAAGCTTTTTTACACATACTTGATGAAAGTATTGTTCTCGTAGAAAAAAAGTCAGATTATAAAATTTTAAGGAAAAAGGATTCCTCTTCAAAAGAAGAAGGTAAATCAATTGAAAAAAGTGATGACCCTATAAGAATGTATTTAAGAGAAATGGGTGGGGTAGAACTACTTTCAAGAGAAGGTGAAATTGCAATTGCAAAAAGAATTGAAGCTGGAAAAGATGTTATGCTTAATGCTTTATCTCAAAGTCCTATAACAGCAAATCAGTTTTTTGATTGGAACAATAAACTTCATAATGATGAGATTTTAGTCAGAGAAATAATTGATATTGATACAAATTACATGGAAGATGATGAGAATAATAATGAAAGCAAGTCAAAAAAACAAGATGAAGAGCAAAATCA
>CACBFA010000040.1 GCA_902538525.1 uncultured Pelagibacteraceae bacterium
ATATACAAATTCGTTAATTCTACCAATTTTTTTTAGTGTGTTGGAGTTAGTTTCAATAAATTTCTTAATATCGGGATTTATTTTATTCACTAGTATTTTTACAAATGATCCAGGACTTATATCTATTTCATTTTTAAAAGACCTAATAGATGAGACAAATTCAATAATTTCATTTACTTCATCAGAGTCTTTATCTTTATTAGAACTGGCATCAGACCAGTTTTTTAACATGAGAAAATCCTTTCCATTTTTGTCTAATTTATTTTTCAACCATATCTCCTCAGTTAAAAACGGGATAAATGGATGCAAAATAACCAGAATTTGGGTAAATATGAAGCTAGCTACATTTCTTGTTTCATCGATATTTTCATTACTTTCTGAGTAAAAGACAGTTTTAGATAATTCTAAATACCAATCACAGAACGAATGCCATACAAATTGATATGCAATTCTTGCGGCCTCATCAAATCGATAACTATCTATTGATTTTTTAATCTTTTCATTAGTATTAGTGAATTCAACAAATATCCATTTGTTAATATTTAGTTTTAAATCATTTGGCGTTTCTATATTTTCAAATTTACAATCATTTTGAATAAGAAAGTTATTAGCATTCCATATTTTGTTTAAAAAATTTCTATAACCTTTAACTCTATCCTCTGATAACTTTACATCTCGTCCAGGAGATGCCATTGACAAAAGTGTAAATCTTAATGCATCAGCACTATATTTTTCTATTAACTCTAATGGGTCAATAACATTTCCCTTAGACTTTGACATTTTTTGACCTTTTTCATCTCTAACTAAAGCGTGAACATAAATATTTTTAAAAGGTTCTTTATTTTGAAATTCCATTCCAAACATAATCATTCTTGCAACCCAAAAAAAAATAATGTCAAATCCTGTTACCAATACTGAAGTAGGATAAAATTTTTCTAAATATTCGTTTTTTTCAGGCCATCCTAATGTTGCAAAGGGCCATAGGCCTGATGAAAACCATGTATCAAGAACGTCTGGATCTCTAGTTAATTCAACATCTTTTTTATAATGTTCTTTAGCTAATTTATTTGCACCTTCTTCTGTTTCATCTACAAATATTTCTCCATCAGGTCCATACCATGCAGGTATTTGATGACCCCACCAAAGCTGTCTTGAAATGCACCAAGGTTCAATATTATCCATCCATTGAAAATATGTTTTTGTCCAATTAACAGGAAAAAAATTAGTTGTTTTATTATTTACTATTTCTTTTGCTTTTATTGAAAGTTTTTTTGCATCTGCAAACCATTGTTCTGTTAAATAAGGCTCGATTATTGAATTAGATCTATCACCATATGGAACTTTATTTTTAATTTTTTCTTCTTTAACAAGTAATTCTTTATCAGAAAGTTCTTTTAAAATTCTTTTTCTCGCTTCAAATCTATCAAGTCCAATATAATTATCAGGAGCATTTTCATTAATTTTTCCATCTGGTGTAAAAACATTTATTATTTCTAAATTATTTCTCTCACCCACTTCATAATCATTGAAATCATGTGCTGGAGTAATTTTAACAGCTCCAGTACCTTGCTCTGGATCTGCATAATCATCTTCTATAATTTTAATTTTTCTATCAACTATTGGGACTATTACATTTTTATTTACTAAGGATTTATATCTTTCATCTGATGAATTAACTGCAACTGCTGTATCTCCTAACATGGTTTCTGGTCTAGTAGTTGCAATTGTTATAAATTTATCCGATCCTTCGATTGGATAATTAATGTGGTATAACTTTGAATTAACCTCTCTTTGATCTACTTCTAAATCAGATATTGCTGTTTTTAAAACAGTGTCCCAATTTACTAATTTTTTTGATTTGTAAATTAATCCATTTTTGTACATTTCAACAAAAACTTTTAATACAGATTTTGATAGATTATCGTCCATGGTAAAGGCATTTCTAGACCAGTCACATGAACAGCCTAATTTTTTTAATTGATTAATAATAATATCTCCATACTGACCTTTCCACTCCCAAACTTTTTCAATGAATTTTTCTCTACCTAAATCATTTTTATCTATACCTTCAGATTTAAGCTTTTTCTCTACTAATGCTTGCGTAGCAATACCTGCATGGTCTGTTCCTGGTTGCCATAAAGTTTCAAAATTATTCATTCGATGATAGCGAGTTAATAGGTCTTGAATAGAATTATTTAATGCATGTCCCATATGAAGACTGCCAGTTACATTCGGCGGTGGGATAACTATGGAAAATTGTTTTTTGTTAGATTTTGGTTTAAATAAATTTTTCTCTTCCCAATAAGAATAAATCTTATTTTCAACATTTTCGTGAATATATTTGTCTGAACTCATGGATAATTATTTTATAAATTAATCATATCAATAAACAACAATGAAATTATCCGTTAAATTTATAGACTAAATTATAAAATTAATTATATATGTCCTCATTGAATATTTTATTCATGGCAACGTGGCGGAATGGTTACGCAGAGGATTGCAAATCCTTGTATCCCGGTTCGATTCCGGGCGTTGCCTCCACAATTTATTTTTGTTGAGATAATATAAAAAAAAAGTAAGTTGTGATTTTATATTCCTCGGTAGCTCAGTTGGTAGAGCAGTTGACTGTTAATCAATTGGTCGCAGGTTCGAGTCCTGCCCGAGGAGCCAATTAAAAAATTAATTATCCTGTTTTA
>CACBFA010000041.1 GCA_902538525.1 uncultured Pelagibacteraceae bacterium
TTTTTCAGTATATCCATCCTCTAATAAAATCATTGGAATTTCTGCTGCTTTAGCAGCATTTGCATCCGACTCACTATCACCAATCATAATTGATTTATTTTTACTACCATCTAAAATTTCTATGATTGTTGTTATATGTCTCGGATCAGGTTTACAATAATCAAAAGTATTATAACCAGCAACATACTCGAAGTAATCATATATCCCAATTTTTTTTAGAAGATCTACTGCAAGATGTTCTGTTTTATTCGTACATACAGCCATTGATATATTTTCTTTTTTACACCAATTTAAAAAATCTTTTACACCAGGCATCAGAGTACTTTCATTTAAAATATTTTTTCCATAATAAGAAATAAATTCATCTGTCATTTCATTTTTAATTTTCTCATTAATCGAAGTTAATTCTTTTTTGGCCTGGCTCCATATAGATCTACCAATCATTGCACCAGCTCCTTGACCAACAGTATTTTTAAGTTCATCAAGAGATTTTGTGGGGTATCCAAATTTCTTCATAACATGGTTATGAGCAAGCATTAGATCAGGTGCTGTGTCTACTAACGTACCATCTAAATCAAAAATAACTGTGAATTTTTGTGTCATTTAAAAAGTATTAATAAGAAATAAATTGTGAATTAATTAAATTAATACCCAGTTATATACAACTATCTAATGAATAGTCAAAATTTACAAAATAAACTCAGAGATAAATTTTTAAAAAAAGGTGTCAAAATGAAGGGACCGGAGACAGTTTTTTTTTCTAAAGATACAAAAATTGGAAAGAATGTAGAGATAGAACCTTATGTTGTCCTTGCTGACAAAGTTCAAATAGGAAACAATGTAAAAATTTTATCGTTCTCTCATCTTGAGGGTGTTAAAATAGATAATAATGTGAGTATAGGTCCATATGCCCGTTTAAGACCTGGAACAAAAATTAAATCCGGATCAAAAATTGGAAATTTTGTTGAGGTAAAAAAAACTACAATAAATAAAAATTCTAAAGTTAACCATTTGTCATATATAGGTGATGCTCAAGTTGGAAGAAATGTTAATATTGGAGCTGGGACAATAACTTGTAATTATGATGGAAGAAAAAAAAGTAAAACAAATATTAAAAATAAAGTATTTGTAGGTTCTAATACATCTTTAGTAGCGCCAGTTACTTTAAACGAAAAAAGTGTTATAGGCGCGGGTTCAGTAATCACAGAAAATGTAGCTAAAGGGTCATTAGCACTAACAAGAACAAAGCAACAAGAAAAAAAAAATTATAAAAGGAGATAAGAGGTAATGTGTGGGATAGTTGGAATTACAAGCTCTAAAGAGGTTACTCCTAGAATTATAA
Source organism: uncultured Pelagibacteraceae bacterium (assembly GCA_902538525.1). Taxonomy (GTDB): domain Bacteria; phylum Pseudomonadota; class Alphaproteobacteria; order Pelagibacterales; family Pelagibacteraceae; genus Pelagibacter. Next base: position 1,343 of record CACBFA010000041.1, read on the forward strand.
GTTCATTAAAAAAGCTTGAGTATAGAGGCTATGACTCTGCAGGTTTAGCAACCCTTTCGAATGGAAATATAAATGAGGTAAAGTGTGAAGGTAGAGTAGACGCTTTAGAGAAAAACATTTTACAGACTAAAATATCTGGTTCTATCGGTATCGGACACGTAAGATGGGCAACGCATGGAAAACCTAGTTCAATAAATGCACATCCTCATTCATCAGAACATGTATCTGTAGTTCATAATGGTATAATTGAAAATTCAACTATTCTCAAAAAATTATTAGAAAATAAAGGTTATAAGTTTAAATCTCAAACAGACACAGAAGTAATAGTTCATTTAGTAACTGATTATTTAAAAAAAAATAACCTTAAAAATACAATTATAAAAGTTTTAAAAAAATTGCATGGTAGTTTTGCATTAGGAATAATATTTAAAGACCAGCCAGACTTAATAGTTGGAGCAAGAAGAGGTTCTCCACTTGCAGTTGGTTATGGTCCAAATGAACACTACCTTGGTTCAGATTCTTATGCATTAAAGTCGATGACTAATAAAATTTCATATTTAAATGATGGAGAGTTTTGCATTTTAAAAAAAGACCAAGTTGAATTTTTTGATGCTGATGGAACTAAAGTTAACAAAAAAATTTTAAATCTCTCTAAAGATAATCAAAATTATGAAAAAGGAGATTACAAATATTATATGGCTAAAGAAATAGATGAACAGCCGATCACTTTAAAAAATTGTATTAATGAGTACATCGACAAACATAATAAGGATATAAATATTTACAATTTTCCATGGAAAATAAGTGAAATTTCATCAGTGGTTTTAATTGGATGCGGAACTGCATATCATTCTTGCCTTGTTGCTAAATATTGGTTTGAACAAAATACAAGCCTAGACGTTAGTGTTGATATAGCTTCTGAGTTTAGATACCGAAAAATTAAATTTAAAAAAGATTGTCTTTATGTGTTTGTTTCACAATCAGGAGAAACTGCAGATACATTTGCAGCATTAGATTTGTGCAAAAAAAATAATGTCAAAACATGTGCTGTCGTAAATGTTGTTGAAAGTTCAATTGCAAGAGATGCTGATTTAGTATTACCAATCCACTGTGGTCCAGAAGTTGGAGTTGCTTCCACAAAGGCTTTCTTAGGACAAATGTTAGTTCTTTATCTATTATGTACTAAACTTTCTTATGAACAAAAATCAATTAATAAAAAGAGTTATCAAAAGAAGATAAAAGATTTGCTATCTTTATCTAAATCCGC
>CACBFA010000042.1 GCA_902538525.1 uncultured Pelagibacteraceae bacterium
AATCGTGAAAAAAAGGGAAATATAGAGGGAGTTGACCCTGGGGCCCCAGAAAATCCAAAAATAACTAAAAAAATAATTTATTGTACTTTAATTACGTCTGGTATTTTTATAGTTATATATCTATTAGTAATTAATGAAATTTTAAATTTACGTAACTTTTTAAATTAATGTTTTTTTCAAAATCATTTATTCCGATATTAAAAAATAATCCATCTGAGGCTAAAATTAAATCACACCAGTTAATGTTAAGAGTAGGCATGATTAAACAGTCCTCTGCTGGAATTTATTCTTGGTTACCGCTTGGATTTAAAGTCATGAAAAAAATAGAACAAATAGTTAGAGAAGAACAAGACCGTGTTGGTGTTCAAGAAATATTAATGCCCACAATTCAATCATCCGAAATTTGGAAGGAAAGTGGTCGATATGAAGATTACGGTGAAGAAATGTTAAGAATTAAGGATCGTCAAAATAGAGAAATGTTATATGGTCCAACTAATGAGGAACTTGTGACAGAAATTTTTAGATCTTCCTTTAAATCATATAAATCTTTACCTCAATTATTATACCATATTCAATGGAAATTTAGAGATGAGTTAAGACCAAGATTTGGAATTATGAGATGTAGAGAATTTTATATGAAGGATGCCTACTCTTTTGATTTAACAGATGATGATGCAATATTTTCGTACAATAAATTTTTTCTTTCATATTTAAAAACTTTTAAGAGACTAAATTTATCCGCAATTCCCATGGCTGCTGACACTGGTCCTATAGGAGGAAACTTATCACATGAATTCATCATTCTTGCTGACACAGGTGAAAGTAAAATTTATACAGATAAGAGAATTTTTGATGTAGACAGCTCTAAAACAATTTTAGACAAAGAGTCATTAGGTGTATTGAGAAAACAATACGAAAAATTTTACTCAGTAACAGATGAAAAATTTAATAAAGATGAATTTGAAAAATCTGTTGCAGAAGAATATAGAGTAAATACCAAAGGTATTGAAGTTGGTCACATATTTTATTTTGGAGATAAATACTCAAAACCAATGAATGCAGCTGTTGATTTTAATGGAAAAAAAGAATTTGTAAAAATGGGATCATATGGAATTGGAGTTTCCAGACTTGTTGGTGCCATAATTGAGGCAAAATATAACGATAAAGACGGTATTATGAAATGGCCTATGTCAGTAACACCTTATGATTGTGCGATTATTCCAATGATAAATAAAAATGATAAATCTAATTTAGAAAAGTCTATTAATGTACATGAATTTCTAAAATCAAAAAACATAGAAACAATCATAGATGATACAGAAGAAAATATTTCAGCTAAAATAAAAAAATTTAATTTAATCGGAATTCCATATCAATTGATAATCGGAAGCAAATCTGAAGGGAATTTATATGAGTTTAAGGAAGTCGATGGAGAAACTCAAAAATTAAAAATTGAAGATATAGCTTCACAAATAATTAAAGCTAAGCAAAATTGATTTCACAACTAGAAAAAGAGATTATATTTAGGTTTTTAAAAGCTAGAAAAAAAGATGGCTTTTTAAATGTAATCTCTATTTTTTCCTTTATTGGTATTGGCTTAGGAGTAGCTGTACTAATAATCGTTATGTCAGTAATGAATGGTTTTAGAACAGAGTTAATAAATAAAATTGTAGGTTTTAACGCCCATGCTGTTGTAAAACCCTATGACAAGCCTTTAATTCATATAACTGATAAAGATTTCACAAAAGGCATTGTTTCAAATGATGGAGAAGCAGTAATTCTCTCAAAACTAAACACAAAAGGTGTTCTTTTAAAAGGATATTTGAAAGATGATTTTAAGAAACTAGAAATATCAAATAACCAAAAATATTTTGGATCAACAGATTTAAAAAATAATTCAATTTCAATTGGAAAAGATTTAAGCTTTTTGCTTAATATAGATATTGGTGATCAAATAACAATAATGTCACCATCTGGTGTTCAAACAATTGTTGGGTCTTTTCCAAGACAAGATAAATTTGAAGTAATTTCAATATTTGATAGTGGGATAGGCGAATTTAATGAAAATGTAGCATATATTAATCTTAATGCACTAGAAAGTTTTTTCGATAAAAATAAAGATCTAAGATTTACAGAGTACTATTTTAAAGATCCGAAAAATATTGAATATCATAAAAATAATTTATTAGATTTATTTCCTGGCACATATGTTTACACATGGGCAGATTTAAATGAGTCATTATTTTCAGCTTTAAAAGTCGAAAGAAATGTTATGTTTATAATCTTATCTTTAATAATAATTGTAGCTGCATTCAATATTATTTCTGGTTTAACTATATTAGTTAAAAATAAAACTAGAGATATAGGAATTTTAAAATCTATAG
>CACBFA010000043.1 GCA_902538525.1 uncultured Pelagibacteraceae bacterium
TTTTTCCATAGGATATTCGCTATCGTTCTCATACATTAGGTTGAATTTATCAATTTCAAAATCTAAATTATTGCTGTGTTTGAAATTATAATCTTTATTTGATCTTGGATTAGATTTAAGTTTAATATAAATATCCAAAAATATCTGTAAGAATGGACTTAAAAAGATTAAAAAACCTAGTTTTTTTTTTTTTCCGTAAATATTTAAAAAATTTTTTGAGTTTAAAATTTTAAAAATAATTTTTTTGCATCCACTATTATTAACTTCTTTAGCCCCAAGTGTTTTCCAGATTTCTGAGACTTTATCATTTGCTGTGGTTGTTAAGAAAATATCATTTTTTATATTAAAGTATCTATTAATTAAAAAAATAGAGTAATTTCTAAATTTTTTCTCCACATTCCAATTTGAACTTACTAATATATTGTAATTTTTTCCCCGAAAAACTAATTTTTTCCTAAAATATGAGTGGTATCCGACAAGATTGTTTTTAAAAAATAATCCATCTCCAATTATAGTTTTTGGGTTATTATCCCAGAGCTTTTTCCAAAAAAAATAATTTGGAATTTGAAACCCATTTTTGATTATTAACAATTTAATTTTTTTATAAAAGCTGATATTTAATCTTTTAAATAACATAAGTATAATACTACTTCAAAAAAATGAATAAGGAAGAAAAAATACAAAATTATTTATCAAAAAAATACAAAAAAAAAATAAGTTCCAATACAAAATTATTTATAATTTTAGACATTGATTCTTTTGAGTTTGTCAAATTAATTAGACAAATTGAAATTATATTAAAAAAAAAATATAAACCAAAAATTAATTTAGATTTGTTACAAGTTTCTCTTAAACAATTTCTGAAATTATTTAAATAATTTAAGCCTCAGCAAATTTTTTATTTTACTTCTTAAAATTTTTTTATTTGGGGCTTTTGGTATTTCCTTCATTCCAATATCGCTAACATGGACAATTATTTTAGGTATTTTATATCTTGCAATTTTAGATTTTAAAAAATTATAAAAATCTTTATCTTTTATTTTTTTCTTGCCTTCGTATAAAAAAACTAGTTTATTTTGTGTAATATTGTCTGGTATGGAACTTACAATACCAATTTTTAATTTTTTATAATTATAAACATGATTTTCAATTTCAGATGGATAAATATTTTCACCTGAAACTATGATCATATTATCTATCCTATCTTTTATAAATAAAAAATTTTCCTTATTAAAATAACCTAAATCTCCTGTCTTAAACCAATAATTATTAAATTTTTCATTTGTGAGTTTTTTCTCGCCAAAATATTGTTTAAATATATTTTCACCTTTAATCCAAATTTCACCATACTTTAAATTCTTCTTAACTATTTTAATTTTATTGTTTGTCAAAGGTTTTCCAACTGAACCATAATAAAATTTATTATCCAATAATGACTCTGTGGTGGCAATTGATGAAGTTTCAGTTAAACCATAATTACATAAGACCTTGACTCTAAATTTTTTTTCAAATGTTTTCTGAGAAAATTCATCCAACTTTGCTCCACCACAAAATAAAGATATTAAGCTATGATTTCTTATTTTTTTTTGAGTATTAAAGTAATTTATATGTGTGGCCATCACTGATGAATAATTTATTTTATATTTTGCGCATGTCGGCCAAAAATTTATTAAGCTTGTTTCTGGGCTAATTGATATTGTGCTACCATTTAAAATAAATGGTAACAAAGTTGGTATAAACTGACCATTATTGTGATATAATGGTGTAACTGATAAAAACTTTGGCTTGATAGTTTTTATTGATAAAGATTTATGAATTCCATACAAGTTTGAGATCATAGACTTGTGTGTTAAAACAACACCTTTCGGTTTCCCAGTCGATCCTGAAGTAAATAATATTTGAGCAATAGAATTATTTTTAATTTTAAAATCTTCGTCAAATTTTGAAACCTGAAACCTTTTTAAATCTTTTAATAAATTTTCATAACTGATATTATATCTTTTAATATTCTTAATTTTATTTATTTTTTTATTATAATTTTTATTTGTGATAAGAAAGTCAGGTCTAACTTTATTTACAATATATTTGATTTCATCATCACCGCTATTTGGGTTAATAGGTACAAATATTCTATT